>DATJVT010000561.1:0-8329 GCA_035501695.1 Terriglobia bacterium
CCTCGCCGAGTTCAAGAAGATTATCGAGCGTGAATGGTTCTCCAAGCAGCCGGGGTATTCGGGGAGGGTGAACTGAGGACATGCGAGCAGCACAGGCCGAATGACGCGCTACACGGAAGATGGACAGTGCGGCCAAGCAGGCGGTAGACGGCCTTGCCCCGGAAGTGCCGTTCACGTAAATCTGCAAGGCACGTTTGATGACCACCTCGCCGCCCGTCCGACAGGTAGCACCAATCTGATCCACGACGATTCTTCTTGCCGTTTCATCATAGGAAAATCACCGAGGCGCCGATTTTGGCGTTTGTTCCTGCCGGCGGAATGCGGAGAAATGGGAGACAACAGGGACCCCTCACCCGACCTCCTCCGTCGGCCACCCTCTCCCCTGGGAGAGGGAAAACCGCTTTTGGGGGTACGCTGCGCGCGACCACGCCCCGGCCATGGGCCAGTCAGGGAATCATTGCGCGATGGCCGCGCCGTGCGCGGTGTTTCAACATTGCCTCTCCGGTTGAGTGCGCCGGAGGGAGGTCGCTTGCGTTGATGCTATACATGACGACATAAGTTCCTGCGCATTGTCCGTAGCGGCGCTCTCTGCGCGCCCGGATTGCAGCGTCGATCTCCGATCGACGGCGGCGGTCTGAGACCGCCGCTACAACCGAATGCGCAAGCATTTATGTCGCTCTGTATAGGAGTGCGTCCAGCTCTTGCAGAAATTCCCGCCAAGGGGAAGGAACGTCCGCTTTGTTCTTATCCGACATATTGCAAGTGGTCGGGTCGCAGGTCAGACAAAAGATTCCAAACATTGGGGCTCAAACCCAAATGCCCCCGCGTCAACAATCAGATGAGAAATCCGGGTTAATTCTCGATGGCGGGATGGGCATTCCTGCCTGTGCGGCACAGCCAGGAGTGGCTACCTGCTCGGCGTACCCGTGGGCTTATGAAGGATAAAGAGCGCGGGCAGATTAACGTTCCACGAGGTGTCCGCGCAACCAGTACGGGGAGTCTGCGGTCAGAAAGGCGCTGACAGTGGCTACCGGCTCGCGCGCCGGGGCTTCGGCCGGGCCTTGACCATGAGGTTCAGCGCCACGGCGGCGCGGATGAGATCCTGCAAGGCCGCCGCATCGACCTTCTCGCCTTCGCGGATGTCGATGGCGCGCCGGACATTCCCCTCGAGGCTGGAGTTGAAGAGACCGGAAGGGTCCTCCAACTCAGCTCCCTTGGCAAAGGTCATCTTGACGACGCTCTTGTACGTCTCTCCCGTGCAGACGATGCCGCCGTGGGACCAGACGGGAGTCCCCCTCCACTTCCACTCTTCGACGATCTCAGGGTCTGCCGCGTGCACGATTTCGCGCAGTTTCGCGAGCGTCTTCCCACGCCAGTCCCCAAGCTCCCTGATCCTCTCGTCGATTAATGCCGAAGCAGACTCCGCGGGCGTCTTCATGCGCACCTCCCACTCTTACCTTTAATTTAGCGGCGCGCAGCGCAACCTGCAAGCTCCGCCGGTGGAAGGCTCGTCCGGGAACGCGCGTTCCTCCGGGAAAAGAGCGGGAGACGGAGGTGCCCGCAATCCTCCGTGTCGGTTGCAATTCGATCCAGAATCGGCTCTCCTACCCTATCGTCGCCGAAGAGGCAGAAAATCGACAGTTGCTTCAAAGTTTTTTCCATCTGACATGCCGCCCTCGAGCGCGGCGCTACAATCGATGCCGCGCAGCTTAGCTGCGACCGGTATAGCCTGCAACCTCCGCAATAGGACCACCAGCACGGAATTCTCATCATCCCTGACCGTAGGGGCGGCTCGCGAGGCACCCCCCGTACGATTCGACGTCGATATTGTTGGGCGATTCGTCCTGAGGCGCAAAGCAGTCTTTACCCAATGGTTCGAGTTCAAGCGGACCTGCTCTGAAGGCTGGAATGAATCGCCACGACGGTGACGTCGTCCTCCGGTTCGCGGCCCGAAGCCTGGTCCGACCAGCGGGATAGTTCCCCCAGCAATCCGTCGACAAAGGACTCGGCACTGACTTTCCAGTTATTTTCCACGAAGAGCCTGAGGCGGTCCGCACCATAAGGCTCGAGCGATGGAGCGGTGGCCTCGAGAATCCCATCCGTGTAAAGGACGGCCCAGTCACCCTCCTGGAAAGGTATTTCCACGGCGGTGTACGTGGCGTTGGAGAAAAAACCGAGGAACAAACCGTTCTCCGTGATCGCCCGGGTGCCGCCCCCTGATTTGTTCCGTAGAACCAGGGGCGGATGACCCGCGCCGGCGTAGCAAATGCTCTGCTTCTCCATATCGACGAGGGCGTAGGCTGCCGTAACGTAGTGGCCCTGGAACTTTCCACACAGCGCTTGATTCAGGCCGGTCAGCACACCCACCGGGTCTCGCGCGTGTGCCGATTGCGCGGCCAAGGCAATCTTCAGCATCGAGGAGATGAGAGCCGCCGGCATGCCGTGCCCCGATACATCAGCCACCAGGACCCCCAGACGCTGGTCGTCCACCGGAACAAAGTCGTAGAAGTCGCCTGCCACGGAGGTCATCGGCACGTAGCGGGCCGCAATGTCCAGACCCGCAATCTTCGGGAGCTCTCTCGGAAGGATTGACAATTGAATTTCCCGCGCGTTCTCGAGTTCCTGTCTGATGGCCCGTAGCTGCCCGGCCAACTGCTTGGCGTACTCCCCGTTCAGCCGCTGCCAGCCGCCGAACTTTATGGCGTCGGGGCCCACCATGCGGCCGATGGGAGCTCCGGTGAGGAGGTGATCCAGAACATCGAAACAAATGTGCCACCCGGCAGCACCCATCGACATGAAGCGGGGGTCGATGTTGGTCCACAGCGTCAGGCGTGTACCGACGCCAATGGCTTCGAGCTCCCACCGCATATCGAAGCCGCCCCAGTTGTACTCCAGCACCCTGGGAGCGTCGGCTCGCGTCACTCTAGTTTCGGTAACGCGCGGCGCGGGCGCTCCCACCGTGGTGAGCTTAACCGTGGTTCCCTTCGTACCCAGGCTCCCATCGGCATCGAAGGGAGCCCACTCGCGCAGATGCGCCGGTTCGGTCAGCGCCCGCCAGACCTTTTCCGGAGGGTGTCGCAGCTCTCTCTCGAGAACGAGTGTCAACTTTTCCCCGACCTTTCGCACCTGCACCCCGCTGGCCGGACCCGGTGTGTACTGCGCACGATCGGTCATGCATCTTCTCCCGGTGGGTGGGCAGCAGTGTCCGTGGTTTGGGCGGACATCTGGAGCCTTTCCCCACCATCGAGTGTGTCTCTTGTGAAAATCGTACTATACGCCACCCTGGCGACTGGGTGTTGTCTTACATTTGATTTCGCAGCGCGAAGGCGGGAAGTTGGTTCACCGGCGCCGATACAACAGCTCGACATACCCGGTCTTGTAAGCGACTGCATTCTTAAGATGCCATTTCGATTCGATAGCGGAGTTGTCAAACAGGCGTAGTCCCTTACCCAATAGGACCGGGACAATGACCAGGCTGATTTCATCCACCAAGCCGAGCCGGAGAAAGCTCCGGCAGACCATCGCCCCTCCCACGAGCCAGATGTTTCCATATCGCGGCGCGAGAATCTGATCAACCAGTCTCTTGAGATCACCTGAATAGAACTCGACGCTCTCCCTCGTGGATGGCAGCACTCTGCTTGTGATCACGACGGTCGGTGTATCGCCATACGGCCAGCCGAGCTGGAGCGCGTGCTCGTATGTCCGGGAACCCAGCACAAAGCAGTCGATGGCCTTGAAAACATCTTCAGCGTTGTCGTCAGAAACCCCTTTTTCGTAGACCTCCCCAGGGCTTTCCAGCCACGAGACGCTGTTGTCCTCTTTGGCGATGATGCCGTCAAGGCTTGAAACCATGTGGAGAGTTACCGTGGATTTGCTTGCCTTCACCTCACCGCGTGACATATTTCCTCCGCTGTGGTTTGGCGTCGATCGCAGGATGGCGCAGGGCGAAGGTCTGCGATTCGTTGCTTGCTGCGTTTCTGCTTACCCTTAATCGGGAACCTTCGACGTGCGCCAGCCCCGCCATCCTGACGAACGGCCGCCCTTACCAGCGCGCCAGTTGGGTAACCTGAATAAGGTTGCCGCAGGTGTCGTTCAGTTTCGCAATGGTTGAGCCGGTCACGCCGGTGGGCGGCATCGCGAACTCGGCCCCGCGGGCCTTCATCCGTTCGTAGTCGCCCTTGATGTCGTCGGTGAAGAACATGGCCGCAGGCTGGCCCTGCTGAAACAATGCCTCCTGATACGCTTTGGCGGCGGGGTTGTTGTTCAGCGCCAACTGCAACTCCGTGCCGTCCGGCTCCTCGGGCGAGGCCACGGTTAGCCAGCGATAGGGGCCCTGACTGAAATCGGTCTTCTTGACAAAACCCAGCACCTCCGTATAGAAGCGCAGGGCCCTTTCCTGGTCATCCACGTAAACGCTCATCACTTTGATTTTCATCGCGTTTCTCCTTTAAGAGGTTCGCGGTTTGCGCCGCATCGTCTTCTCCCTGTCTTCGATTTCTTGGGGGTTGTTTGATCCATACGGTCGAGGTGGCGTTCGAGCGCATCCACGTGAGCGGACCAGAGCCGGCGAAACGGCGCCAGCCAGGCCTCCACCTCCTGAAGCGGTTCCGGCTTCAGCCGGTAGAGGCGGCGCTGGGCGTCGACCGTTGATTCCACAAAACCGGCCTCGCGCAACACGCGCAGGTGCTTGGACACCATCGGCTGCGGCATGCGAAGTTGACGCTCGATCTCCCCCACCGACTGTTGAGACAAGACCAGGAGGCTCAAGATCGCGCGGCGGTTCGGCTCCGCAATGATGTCGAACGCAGATTCCACCCTCTTTATATACTCCACGGAGCATATGCGTGTCAAGGTATATTTAGATGCAGGGGTCCGGCAGCGCCCTTATCCCTGTGCCGGCATGCACGCCAGCACCGGGAGCAGGGTGGCGTCCGAATTGCGGCAGGTCTGTTCCAGGCGTTCCACGCGCCTCCAGAGTTCGGCCCGTTCGTGCCGGTCCGCGGGGCGCGCTCGCAGCGGGTCCTGAAGGGCAAAGCGCCACGTCTCGGGCGAACTCCAAGAAATTACTTCGGCGTGCAGAGCATCGTGCAGGGCGCGATAGAACTCGCTGGTATAGGCGCCTTTGAACATCATGGAAAGGTCTTCGCTGTCCACCCAGTTCGTCTTCTCGCCCAATTGTTCGCGCACGCGCGCGTAGAACCGGGTTCCGGGGAGGGGATAAGATACCGAGATCCCCACGTCATCGGGGCGGGAGCGGCGGACCATCTGAACGGTCTTAGCGATGTCGCGCCACGTTTCTCCCGGGTAGCCAAACTGGAGAAAATAACAGGCGCGGATGCCATTCTCGCGCATGCATTCGCGCGCTTGCGCCACCTGTTCCACCCGGATTCCTTTGTCCATGGCGTCCAGAATCTTCTGCGATCCGGATTCCACGCCCATCCAGACTTCCACGCAACCCGCCCGCGCCAGCGCCGGGGCTGTTTGCTGATTTAGGAGATCGGCGCGCGACTGCATTTTGAAGGGGACGGCGGCGCCTTGCCGTTCGACGTGGCCGGCAAAATCCAGCACCCAGCGGCCGTTAATCCCGAAGAGATCGTCCGCAAACCAGAGATGGTCAGCGCCAAACTTGTCCCGAAGCTCGCGCATTTCCAACGCCACGCATTCAGGCGAGCGAGCGTGGAAGGAATCACCGTAAATGGGCTTCGCGCACCAGTTGCAGCGGTAGGGACACCCCCGGCTGGCGACCAGATTGAGGGAGAAGAAACCATGCGCGGCTTTCCAGGTGCGGCGGTATCGGTCCATGTCCACCAGGTCGCGGGCGGGAGGAGGCAGCAGGTCCAGACTGCGCATCAAGGGCCGGGGTGGGGTGCGGACCACCGGCCCCCCGTCTTCCTTCCGGCATGCCAAGCCGGGAACCTCAGCCACGCATCCCCGCGACAACTGGAGGAGCTGTTTCACCAACTCCAGCAGCGTCACCTCGGCCTCGCCTAAAAGAACATAATCGGCGCCTCGCTCGAGATATTCCCGGCTGTGGTCGGAGGCGTCCGATCCATTCACGACCACGCTGGAACCCAATGCCTTCGCTGCGTCGATCATCCCGAAGGCGACATCGCGCATGCGAGTCAGGCACATCTTGGAGAGGAAATTGAAGTTGTCTTCGTAAATAGCTACAAGCCGGGGTCGATGCCGCGCCAGAGCCTGAGGGAATCCCCGTTCGGGGTCTTCCAGCATACTGTCAAACAGTGCGACAGTGAACCCGTGTTGTCGCAGCAGCGCCGCCGCGTAAAGCGTTCCGAGCGGCGGGTAGGGCTGCATCTTCCGCGCCTGCTTGCGGTCGTAGGGGAGGTGATAGGAGTGAGTCAAGAGGACGTCAACCATGCCGGCCTTCTTCTAGCAAACATCCTGCATACCGTGGCCAAGCGATTGTCCCGTCAGCAGGGAACGACGCGTGACCAGGCGCTCCGTGGCTCGCGCCAGCCAGAGTTCCCAGGGAACGGCAATCAGGTTCTTCCGCACTCGCCATCGCAGGGGTGCGCCCAGCGCCCGGCGCACCCCCTGGCGAATCCAGGGTGCCCGGGCCGCGGCCTTGCGGATCTGATTGTGGAGCAGGAAGAATTCGAGCATCCGCTTCAGACGCTGCAGGTCCCTGCCCTGCAGCCAGGGCAGATGGTTGCTTCCCAGGTCGACGTGGGCCCACTCTTCCAGCGACTGCGGCTCATGCACGCCCATGCTGCGCAGTTGCGGCCAGATGGGAATCCCCGGGTAGGGCGTGAAAATATTGGGAGAAAAGCCGACGTTGGCGTGCCGGGAAGCAATGTCGCTCATGATACGAAAAGTCTGGAGCCGGTCGGCCTCGGTTTCGCCGGGATACCCCAAAATCAGATTGAAGGTCACCCGGATGCCCGCTTGCTCCGCCTTGCGGGCCGTTTCGTACATCTCGTCCACGCGCTGATGTTTCTTGTTCATGAGGGCGAGGACTTCCTGCGAGGCGGACTCCGTCCCGAACCCCATGTGGGACACTCCCGATTCACCTAACAAACCGACCTCGGCGTCCGACATGCGGCAGATCAGGTCGGTGGACGCCTGGAAGGTCCAACGGAACTTCAGCTTGGAATCCCGGAAACCCTGGGCGATTTCCACGGCCCGGCGGACGTTCACCGGGAAGTTGGAGTCGAGTAGCGGGACTTCTTCGATGCGATGACGCGCCACGAGGTCCGTAACCTCGCGAACCACGCGCTCAGCGCTATAGGCATTGAAGCGCCGGTTGTAAAAGACCTGGTCCGTGCAGTAGTGACAGGCGTAAGGGCAACCTACGCTGGAAGCGTAGGGGAGCTTGCGAATCCCCGTCTTCTTCTCATACGCGTCGAAATCGGCCAGGTCGAAGGCGGGAGTGGGCAGGCGCTCCACGCTTTCAACCGGCCGTTGGGCGTTATGGACAGGCGCCCCGCCGCGCTTGAAGGAAAGTCCAGGCACGGATTCGAACCATAAACCTGCGAGCAATTGTTCCACGGTTTCGCGAAACGTCAGTTCCCCCTGCCCGCGAACAACCGCATCCACGGAACCCTCGCTCAGAGTCTGGGCCGGCAGGAGGCTGGGGTGCCAGCCGCCGTACACAATCGGAAGGCCGGGCTGGATCTTCCGCACCAAGCGGGACACATCCAGGGCAGAGTGGATCATGCGACCGGTCAACAAAGTGATTCCCAGGCACAAGGCACCGTTGATTTCATCAGCGAGCGACCGCATGTAATCGCCATCGATCGCTCCATCCACGATGGAAACCTCAAATCCCGCAGAGAGCAGGGGGGAAGCCAGGCTAAGCAGGCTGAGAGGCGGGCCCAATGGGGGGCCGTCGTAAGGGGGGTGAAAGAGAACTATTTTGTTACTCATGCCGCCATCGCCTGTCCACGCTCATACAATTTAGCCGCGCGAGCCCTGGGCGTGTGTCACGGATCAATCCGGGATGTGCAAAAGAATTGTCATTCGGCCTTGACCTTCAATAAATCTGCCTCATCAGATCAAATCCGATGAAGAGACCGCTCGGCGTGTCTCCCGACGGATCTCCCACAAAGGTCGCGCGTGTTCCGGCCCTCTGGGAAACCGTTGTCCCCGGGCTGGTGGTAAACCCCAGGGTAAAGGCGTGGCGCAAAACCCGCTTTTGGATGCCAAAAGCGTAGGCCGGCCTGTGAATCCCCAATTCCGACCCATTGACCAGGGTGGGAATGACCTCGGCAACCAGGGCGACGGTGGGACGGATGTCCAGGACTCCCCCCGCCCCGAGGGAAAAGGTATTGATGCCGGGAAGATTGGGCTGGGTCGATGCCAGGGTGCC
>DATJVT010000562.1:0-9634 GCA_035501695.1 Terriglobia bacterium
ACAGCGGATCAGATGGGTGCCGCCGGGGAAAACGAGTCAGAAAATAAAGGTGCTTCCGGCTATATCGAAGAAAATACAGGGGACCCGAACTTCGCGGGATCGACAAAATATCCTCTCGAAGCCCGCCGACCTCAGCCGGAAGCCGCCCCGCGGCGCGACATCTTGACCGCACGGAAACAGGCTCCCCTGGCGGCAGGTGGCGCTCATCCCTGAGTGTAACAGTCGGCCAGGCCGCGAGCGCAGCAGAAGATGGATATCTCTGCCGTTTGATATCCCAGCACAGGAGAGGTAGAGCGGTACTTCTTGAGAAAGTCGTCTTTGGTGCTAAGCACTTTAGGATGTTTGGTCGGGGCGCGCGGATTCGAACCGCGGACCTCTTGCGCCCAAGGCAAGCGCGCTACCAGGCTGCGCCACGCCCCGAAGGTTCGGTGTGTTCCGTCTTGCCTTTCCAGCTTAGCACACGTGCGGGATTTGGGAGTAGCGGCAATCTTCCCGCCGCCATGGGGGCCATCTCCCCCCATGCAGGTACGCGCCTTGGGCCCACCCCTCGTTCCCAATCCGCGTTCCCGGCGAAAGGGGCTCGACAAGAGGTTGGCGAGATGAGAATATCGGGGGTCACGCGCGGTTCCTGTCGAGCTGTGTCTGAATTGGAAACTATGGGGCGCGAAAGGGCGCTCCGGAGTCTCTGCCACCCGCCAGCGAAGCGCAATTTAGGAAATCCCTGAAATTCCGGGAGACAGATATGACGCCGAAGACCAGACATTCGTATGCCATTTTTCTGGCCGCTACGGCGGCGCTGGGAGGGCTGCTGTTCGGGTTTGATATTGCCATTATTACGGGCGCGGGCCCTTTCCTCAGCGAGTATTTCAAGCTCAATGACTTGAGCCTGGGATGGGCATTCAGCTCCCTCCTCTTCGGGTGCGTCATCGGCTCGCTATTCGCAGGGCGCATTACCGACTTCTACGGGCGCCGCAGCCTTTTGCTTTGGGTGGCTCTGCTCTTTGCGGTGACTTCGGTAGCTACGGGCACCGCGGCCAGTTTCACCTGGTTTGTCGCCGCGCGCCTGGTGGGAGGGCTCGCCGTTGGCGGCGCCTCCATCCTTTCCCCCATGTATGTGGCTGAAGTCTCCCCGCCGGCGATGCGGGGAAGACTGGGCACGCTCTACCAATTGGCCATCGTAACAGGCGTGCTGATGTCCTATGGCATCAATTTTCTGCTCCGGAATGCCGGGGCCTCCAACTGGCGTTGGATGTTCATGACAGGGGTGATCCCCTCGGTGCTCTTTTTTCTACTCCTGCTTCGTGCCCCCGAAACCCCCCGATATCTCTTTATGGCGGGAAGACAGGATGAGGCTTTCGCCATCCTTGAACAGATCTCGGGGCGCGAGGCTGCTGAAATCGAGATCGCGGAAATGAGAAACGTGACCGCGGGAAGAAAGAAGACGTGGCGGGCCTTGTGGCAGCCGGGGATTCGTCGCGCTGTGGTAGCCGGATTCTTCCTGGCCATCCTGATCCACGTCTCGGGAATCAATACGGTCATTGACTATGCCCCGGCCATTTTCCGGTCCGCGGGTTGGAAGATTGACGCCGCCCTGTTCTCCACTCTCATTGTCGGCCTCACGAACTTCCTTTTCACCCTGGTCTCGTTCTGGGCCATTGATCGCCTCGGGCGTAAGCCCCTGTATATCATCGGATCTCTCGGTATGACCTTGGCGCTGGCGGGCCTCGTGTTGACGGTGGTCACGGGCCGATTTCACGGCGCCGTGGTTCTGGTCCTGATCCTCGTGTACCTGGCGTTCTTTTCATCCTGCATCGGACCGGTATTCTGGACATTGGTCCCGGAGATTTTCCCCAACCATATTCGCGGTACGGCTATGACGGTCCCCGTGCTGACCCAGTGGATTGCCAACGCCCTGGTTGTCCTCGCCTTTCCCCTGGCCTTTCATCAAATAGGAAAAGCCACGACTTTTGGGTTCCTGGCGGCCATGGCCCTAACACAGGCCGTTTTCACCTGGTTCTTTGTGCCCGAAACCAAGAACAAGACCCTGGAGGAGATCGAGGGATTTTGGATGGTGGGTAGTGGGTCTGGCCGCAGTTAGCCGCAATCCGGGGGCCCAGACCAGGGTGGGGCCGCAGCCGGGGGGGAATTCCATATAATCGCTTGAAAAATGATTTACAACGTGTACAATGCATGGATCTCTAGGCAATAATTATGTGCGAATATTGCCGAAGCGATCAGTAATTTACCCCCAATTGGGGGATCATGGATCAGAACTCTAAACCGCCCCCGGTTTCACCGTCCTCCTATCCCCGTGGTTCGCAGGCTGGTTTCATTTCCGCCCACCCGAGAAGGGAATTTGCCTTCTACTCTTCAGCCTTCGCGATTTTGGCCGTGGTTGTAGCGGGGCTCATCTGGTATGACTTGCAGCAAGCCTACCGCGACACCATAGCCTATTGGGAGGTGCGGATGTCCGCATCCGCGGCCGAGCGCCTCAGTTTCGCCAATCTCTGGCTAAACGAACGGAGGACGGACACCCAGGCCATCGCGGACGGTCGCTTATCGGCTCGATTGCTTGCCGGCGCGGCCAACCACGAAGCGCCCGACTCAAGCCGGCGAAGCGAAGTTGCGGCCATCGAAAAGATGGCTCGCATCAACGGCTTCGCCGGAGGCGCCATAGCGGACACGGAGTGTCGCATCGTGGCCCAGGCGGGATTGCCATTGGAAGCAATTTCAGGCGCGACGGACGTGTGCCGCCGGACTCAGGAGGTGAAGGACTTCAGCGTCTTGATCTATGGCGCGCATCGTGGCCACGTTTGGCTCTTCCTCGCTTGCCCGGTATTTGCTGGACCCCTGCCTCCCCGCCATGGACCAGCGGGGATCGTTGGCGCCGTGGTGATGATCGCCGAGCCTTGGAAGCCCGTTTTTCCCTTCCTGGCGCTCGAAAGGGAGAGCAAATACCCCACGGACACGCTGATCGTTTGGGAAGACGCCGACCAGACAGTGGTTTTCTCTCCCGCCCTGGCCATCCAGGGTGCGGAATCCCAGTTCCGGCGGCTCCTGAATAGGCCCACGCTTGAGTCGCGCGCCGCCCGTGAGGGAACCGTCCCATTTGGCGAGTTCACAGACTATCGAGGGGTGCAGGTTCTGGGAACCGCCCGGCCCATCGGGTCGACCGGAGCGAGCCTGATCCGCAAAGTCGGCAGGGCCCAGGCACTATCGGATTTCCACAAGCGCGTAGGGCTGGAGTCGTTGGCGGGGACTCTGGCCCTTCTGTTCTTAGGGGCGGTCATCGCGGCCATCCACCGTCACGCGACGGCACAGGGATTGAAGGACAAGATTCGACAACAGGAAATCCTGCTCGACTTCCAGCGCCGCGAGGAAACGTCAGAGGAGCGTTTCCGGGAACTGGTGGAAAGCGTCGATGCCATCGTTTGGGAGGCTGACGCGCCAACTCTGCGGGTAAGCTTCGTAAGCAAGGGAGTGGAGACGATCTTGGGTTACACGGCGGATCAGTGGCTTTCAATCCCGGATTTCTGGTCGGATCACCTCCACCCGGAAGATCGGGAATGCGCCCTGGCGACGGAGCGACAGGTCCAAGAGAAAGGCGCTTCCCAGATGGTGGAATACCGCATGGCCGCCGCGGACGGCCGGTTCCTGTGGTTCCGCGACTACATGCACGCCAAACCCGGCCCCGACGGCAAGGCCGCTCAGCTTCGCGGGATCATGGTGGATATTACCCACAGCAAGCGCACGGCGGAATCCCTGCGCGAAAGCGAGGAGCGATTTCGGACCACCATCGAAAATGCCGGCATCGGCATCGCCATCCTCGATTTGAATGGGCGCCCCATTCTGTGCAACTCGGCGCTTCAGAAGATGCTTGGGTATAGCCAAGAAGAACTCAGCCGCATGGTATTCACCTCGTTTACCCACCCGGACGACCGGGAACGCGATTGGCAGCTTTATCGGGAGATTCTGGAGGGGAAACGGGGAGACTACCAGGTCGAGAAGCGCTACATCCGGAAGAACGGGCAGTTCATATGGGGGCGTGTGACCGTCTCCTTGGTCAAGGATTATCATGGTCAACCGAAGTACGCTGTGGGGATGGCGGAGGATATTACCGAGCGCAAGCGTAAGGAAGATGAAATCGCCAGGTTGAAACACGCCATCGACGCGCACTACGACGGCGCCTTCTGGATGGACAACCAGGACCGGTTCATTTACGTCAACGCAGCAGCCTTCCAGACGCTTGGTTACACCCGCGAAGAACTCCTGGCCATGAGCCTCAGCGACATCAACCCCAGGGCGACTCCGAGGCGTGCAAATGAGGTGTGGGAGATTCTGCGCAGCAAGGGGTTCTATTCCATCGAAACGGTTCATCGCCGCAAAGACGGCAGTGAGTTTCCAGTGGAAGTAGTCACAACCCATCTGCAATTTCAGGGAGCCGAATACGCTTGCGGTTTTGCGCGCGACATCTCTGAGCGCAAGCGGGCGGAGGAGGAACTACGGGCCAGCCGGCACCTGCTGCAAACCACTCTCTACAGTCTGCGGGACGCGGTGTTCATCCTAAGTATTGAAGGCGGTCAAATCATCGAATGTAATCCTGCCGCAACCCGCATGTTCGGGTACCCGCGGGATGAGATCTTGGGGCGAACTTCCCGGTTTCTGCACGTCAACGAGCCTGCTCTCCATGAATTCCGCGCCCGGCTCTCAAAGGCCATGGCGGAGAAGGGGGATATGCAGCACCTGGAGTTCTCGATGCGGCGCCAGGACGGCACGATCTTTCCCACTTGCCATTCCGTAGCCCCCCTTCGGGACAGTAAGGGTAAGCAAACGGGGTGGGTGAGCCTCGTCCAAGACATCACGGAGCGCAAGCAGGCGGAGGAAGACCTGCAGCGTACCCTGAGCCAATTGCGTGCCCTTGCGGGGCACCTCCAAGGCGTGCGGGAAGAGGAGAGAAGGCGGTTGGCGCGAGAGATCCACGACCAGCTTGGTCAGGCATTGACCGCGATAAGACTCGAATTCTGCTCCTTGCTAAATGACTTGCCGGATGGGGGACAAGCTTCATCGAATAAGGCGTCCTCCATAACGAACCTGGTGGATGAAACAATCCAAACCGTGCGGCGGATTTGCACCGAACTGCGCCCGGGCATGCTGGACGACCTGGGTTTGGTCGCCACGGTGGAGTGGGCGGGAGAGGACTTCCAAACCCGCACCGGGACCAAGTGCCGCATGGATTTGCCGGAGGAGGATATCGTCATCGATTCCGAGCGGGCCACCGCGATCTTCCGCATCTTGCAAGAAACCTTGACCAATGTGGCACGGCATGCGGCTGCCAGCAGGGTTACGGTGCGGTTGGGCATGGAAAATGGTGAACTAACCCTGGAAGTGCGGGACAACGGCAGGGGGTTTGACAGGACGAGGCTCTCTATCGGCGAGTCCCTGGGAATTCTAGGGATGCAGGAACGCGCCCTCCTGCTGGGAGGAGAGCTCAGTATCAGCAGTGTTCCGGAAGAGGGCACGACGGTGCGGGTCCGCTTTCCCCATGGGCCGCCCCACGAAAAGGGGGGAACGCCATGACCAGGGTCTTGATCGCCGATGATCATGCCATTGTGCGCCGGGGACTGATCGAAATCCTGATGCGAGATTTCAAGGACGGTGTGTTTGGCGAAGCGGAAAACGCCGAGCAAGTACTGTCGCGCGTCCACAACCAAAGGTGGGACTTGGTGATTCTGGACGTGAGCATGCCGGGCCGCAGCGGGATCGACATTCTAGGCGACCTGAAGCGCGCGCACCCCACGCTCCCCGTACTTATCTTAAGCATGCACCCGGAAGACCAATATGCAAAACGGGTGCTAAAGGCGGGAGCGGCTGGTTACATGAGTAAAGGCAGCGCCCCGGAAGAACTAATGCGGGCGATTCGCAAGGTATTGTCGGGGGGGCGGTATGTGAGCCCGACGCTGGCGGAAAAACTGGCGTGGGAGCTGCATCATAACCCGGACCAGCCCTTGCATGGGACCCTCTCCAACCGCGAGTTTGAAGTGCTGCGCATGATCGGCTCAGGCAAAACCCTCTCCCAGATCGCCGAACAACTCCGACTGAGCACGACGACTGTCAGCACCTATCGCTCCCGGGTTCTCGAAAAGATGAAGATGACAACCACCGCGGAATTGATCCGCTACGCGCTGCAGAATGAGCTGGTGGTATGAGGTCGGCGCTCCCTCCCTGTCATCCCCGCTCTTATTACCCATTGTGTAGTAGAAATTATGACATATACCCAAGCGATAATTCTACAGAAAAATCAGACTTCTAAGGATAGCCCGCGCGCCGCCGAGCGGGCACGATAGCCGCGGAAGGCCGGATGAGAGTGCTAATCGCGGATGACTCCGAGGTCCTCGTGGAGCGCCTGGCAACGACGCTGACCAAGGTGATCGGCATAGAGGCGGCGGGACGTGCAGGCCCGGGGGAAGCGACCTTAAAGGCGACTCGAAAACTGAAACCCGATGTCCTCATCCTCGATATTTGTATGCCTGGAGGGAGCAGCATTGCGGCGCTCGACAGAATGCGAGCGGATGAATTTGCCCCGGCCATTATTGTCCTGACCAACTTTAGTTTTTCCCGGTACACCAAGCAGCGCCTGCAAAAAGACGCCAAGTACGTGTTAGACAAATCGACGGAATTCGAGAAAGTCAGCGAGGTACTGAAAAGGCTGATTTCCGCTGGAATGAGTATCGCCGCGGCATGAATCGCGCCAGAGAAAAAGAGCCGTCGGGCCGGAAGAATGACCCGATGCGTCAGGTGGTCGTCCCGGCAGGAAGCTCCCGCATTATGGATGAAAGGCCAAAGCTGGTGGTCGGCAACTCCGACCAAGGAGAGCCCGTTTATTATGTATGTTCGCGCTGCTTCCAGGGGTTTCCCTTTCCGGATATCCAGCCCCCGCGGGAGGCAGTAAGAGAACTTTTTCAACGCTTCAGGAAGCATCTCGACCAGGAACATCCCGATCCCGCCGCCAACTCCCTCGCGACATCGGCGGCCCATGACCCCATCACCCGCGACTCTTTCTCTTTCAGGCGAGGAATGCCCCTGGAGACGAGGAGGGAAAATGAAAGCACAGGAAAATAGCGAAGTTCTAGATCCGGCTACCGCGTTAGCCAGTGTCGGCGGAGACGCAGAGTTTCTCTTTGAGCTCGCCGGCTTGGTTCAAGCGGCATGGCCCTCTCTGCTGGGCGACATCCGCACCGGCCTCGCCGCCGGCGACCTCGGGGCGGTGCAAGAGGGAGCGCGGTTGGCCAGGGCCGCAGCAGAGTACGTTTCGGCAAGAAGAACCTATGAATCTGCCCTTCAACTGCTGACCCTGGCCAGCCTGGGTGATGTGCAAGGCGCCCGAAGGGCTTCGGCGGTTCTCGAAAACGAGGTCATGAAACTCCAGGGTGTGCTCTCGACCATGAGATGTGCCAGGGGAATTCAACCCCAACTCGCATGATTCCGGAATCATCCGAAATATCCACGGGGACGCGGTAGGAATCCCATTGCGCCGCGGCGTTTGGCTATTTATTGCTATCCCCTCCCGAGTGTTATACTCTGAGGGTTTTATGGGACCCTCGCGATGAAACGGTGCTCGTCCTGCCAAACGTCCTACGCCGATGAGTTCTCTTTCTGCCCGAATGATGGCACGGAGTTGGACGACCCCGCAGTGTATCCCGTGGGCACGGTCATCTGCGGCAAGTATCGCATCCTCGCCAAGGTGGGCAAGGGTGGGATGGGGTATGTCTACAAGGCCCTGCACCAGCACTTTAACGAAGTGCGAGCCCTGAAGGTCATGCACCCTTCGCTCACGCAGCACGAGGATTTCGTGCGGCGCTTCCTGAGAGAAGCCCTGATGGCCCGCCGACTGCAACACCCCAATGCCGTCCGGGTGGACGATGTCGACCAGACCGAGGACGGCCGCCATTGTATCGTAATGGAGTTCATTGACGGGCGAATGCTCCGCGACGTCATCGAGCGCGAGGGGCCGATACCCGCCGCCCGCGCCTGCGCTATCGTCAAGCAGGTGGCCGCGGCGCTCGGCGCTGCCCATCACTTGGATATTATCCATAGAGATATTAAGCCTGAAAATATCGCGCTCATCAAAAGCGATCAGGGAGATGTGGTCAAGGTCCTGGACCTCGGCATCGGCAAGCTCCGCGAGGGACAACTGAAACAGGAAGCCAGCGCCATGGGCCTGACCGCCAGCGGCACCGTCTTCGCGATCGGCACGCCGGAGTATATGTCGCCCGAACAGGTCCGCCAGAAGGACCTGGACGGCCGCTCGGACCTGTATTCCCTGGGCATTGTCTTCTTTGAGATGCTCACCGGGGACCTGCCCTTCCACAAGGAATCGCAGGCCGAGTGGTTCCTGGCGCAGGTGAGCGAGCCTCCCCGGTCGCTGCATGCCCAGGCCGGCTCCCTGCAAATTCCCACCGGCATCGCCGACCTGGTGATGTCGATGCTGGAAAAGGAGCCGGGCCGCCGCCCTCCCAATGGGACCGCCGTAATCCAGGCGATCGAAGCCTGCGAAGGTGAGATCGCCCTGCTCGCGGGGGCAGCGCCGGCCGCGGGACGCCCCTCCGGGGAGGGGCGTGTGGGAGGCGCCACGACGGTCCCCGCCGTTTTCGATGGTTGGAGAGAGGGAAGCCTGATTGCCAATCGCTTCAAAATCCTCGACAAGATTGCGGAAGTTCGCATGGGCCCCATTTACACCGCCCTCGATGCGACAGGCGCGGGCATTTGCACCCTGAAACTCATCACCCCGTGGAATATTCCCTCCGCCGAAGTCATCAACCAGCTTTCCGAATACCACCAGCGCATGCTGCGTTTCCAGCATCCGCACGTAGTTCGCACCCTGGACCTGGGACAGGCGGAGGATGGCGTCATCTTCCTCGTCACCGAGTACGTGCCGGGGACGAATCTGCGGCAGACCCTCGCGCAGGAAACCTCCCTCGGTGTGACGCGGGCCTCGCGCATCGTTTGGGAAGTCGCCTTCGCGTTGGATGCGGGCCAGGAGTTGGGTCTGATGCACGGGGAAATCAAGCCGGAACACATTCTCCTGACGGGGACATCGCGTTACGAGCAAACAAAGTTGCTGGACTTCAGCCTCGACCGGGTGAAGGATTCCCTGCCCGAGCTTTCGGACTCCGATCTTCCCGCGGGGTTGCTTGCGCCGCTCCATTACATGCCCCCGGAGAAGATCGCCGGTCAGCCTTATGTGCGGGCATCCGACATCTACTCCCTGGGAGTCGTTTACTACGAGATGCTGACCGGATGCCGGCCCTTCGAAGGCAACGGGATTGAAATCGCCTTGCGCCAGGTCCGGGAGGATCCTCCCCCAGTCGACCGGGTTCGGCCTGATTTGCGAATTCCCCCCAGTGTTACGAGCCTGGTAACCAGAATGCTCCAGAAGGATCCCAATAACCGGCCTCCCGATCCTCGCACCCTGATGGAAGAAATCTCCGCCGTCTAAGTCAGCCGTTCCCCCCAATTCCGAAATCCAAATGCCACGCGTATCGTCCCGAATGTCCCTACGGGAATACCCTGCTCATTAACCATCCCCGCGCGAGCGACGGAGAATGCGGCAGATTTCGTCTCCGTACTTCTCCGC
>DATJVT010000563.1:0-4682 GCA_035501695.1 Terriglobia bacterium
TGCAGTGCGAGGCCGCGCTGGTGACCGCGGGCGCAGCCGCCGCGCTCACCCTGGGTACGGCCGCCTGCGTGACGCGGGGAAATGCCGATGCCATCGTGCGCATCCCGGAGGACATGACGGGGTTGAAAGACGAGGTGATTGTCCAGAAGGCCCACCGCTACGAGTACGATCACGCCCTGCGCAATTGTGGAATCCGTTTCGTTGAAGTCCAGACCCTCGCCGAGTATGACGCTGCCTTTAATGATCGTACCGTGATGGCGCACTTCTTCAATGCCGCCGACGGCGGTGAAATCAGCCGGGAGGACTGGATCCGGGTGGCGCACCAGCATGGGGTTCCCTGCTTCAATGATGCCTCGGCGGATGTTCCTCCCATTGCCAATCTGTGGAACTACACCAAGATGGGCTTCGATCTCGTAACTTTCTCGGGGGGAAAGGGAATTCGTGGCCCGCAGTGCACGGGCCTCCTGCTGGGGAAAAAGGAATTGATCGAGGCCGCTGTTAAGAACAATTCTCCCTACTCCAATACCGTCGGCCGGGGAATGAAGGTCGCCAAGGAAGAGATTGTAGGACTCGTGGCCGCCGTAGATTGGCTCCTTGCCCAGGATGAGGACGCCCTGCAGCTGGATTTCGAACGGCGCGCGGAGAAGATCGCCGAACAAGTGAATACCCTTCCCGGCGTTGAGACCAGGATCTCCGTGCCACCGGTCGCTAACCATGTCCCGCACCTCCTGATTACTTATGACCCCAAGCAGATCAAGCTCACGGGAAAGGAGATTCTGGAGAAAATGCGGGAGGGGACACCGCGCGTCCAACTGAACCCGGCAACGGGTGGGGGTTCCGCCAGCAAGGGTTTGGAGAGCGGGCCGTACACTCTGGTGATTGGGGTTTGGATGCTGCAACCCGGCGAGGACGTGGTAGTGGGAAAGCGCTTGCGCGAGGTTTTGCAGGAGGCTGCGCGGGCGTAAGCACTTCATCTTTCAACATGAGCCACCACTCCGGGTGGTTTTGCTTGCCATCTGGTTCGCTTCATTGCAAAGTAAGAACGATCCTCCATTGTCGACAGGAACAAATCCATGAGCCCTTCACCTCGCATCCGTTTCGCCCCATCCGCACGCCAAGCCCGGTCCCTGGGGCTGGGAGTCATCGGGCTGGGAACCGTGGGCACCGGCACGCTGAAAGTTCTGGTCGAGCACCAGAAGGAAATTCATCGGCGGCTGGGATGCGATCTCCGGCTCAAGGTCATCTGCTCGCGTAGCGTACATAAGCGCGATCTTTCCTGGCTGCCCCGGTCCGTCCGGGTGACCGCCGACTGGAAAGAGGTGGTCCGTGATCCCGACGTCCATATCATCGTGGAGTTGGTGGGCGTGCTACCCACGGCCCGCGCCATTGCCTTCGCGGCGCTGGACGCCGGCAAGCACCTGGTGACCGCCAACAAACAACTGGTGGCCGAACACGGCGTGGATTTGGTGGAGCGCAGCCGCCTGCACCACCTGGGATTGGGAATCGAAGCCTGCGTGGCGGGAGGAACGCCCGTCCTGCACGCCGTCCGGGAAGGACTGGCCGGCGAGAATTTTACGGCCGTCTACGGGATCCTGAACGGCACCACCAACTACATCCTGACGGAAATGGAGCGCCGCGGGTGCACGTTTGCGGAAGTGCTGGCCGAGGCCCAGGAGAAGGGGTATGCCGAACCCGATCCCACCTTCGACGTGGAAGGGTACGATGCCAGCTACAAGATCGCCATTCTGGCCATGATGTGTTTTGGCCAGGCCGTCCGGGTTCGGGAAATTCCCGTGCAAGGGATTACGCGTATCGACCAGGTGGATTTCGCCTACGCGCACCGGCTGAACCACACGGTGCGCCTGATCGCCGGGGCGCGGCGCCGCGGCGGCAATCGCCTGGAGGTCTTTGTGCGTCCCATGATGATCCCCGCATCATCGCGCCTTTCCGGCGTCAAAGGCGCCACGAACGGCATCCTGCTGGTGGGTAACAAGGGCGGGAATACCAGCATCACGGGGCGCGGCGCGGGGGGCGAAGCCACCGGCGTGGCCGTGCTATCCGATGTCGTGCAGATCGCGCGCGCCATCGCGACGGGAGGCTCCTGCACTAGCCCATTGGGGTACGAAAGCTGGCATCCCTCCCGCCTCGTTTCGCCCGATGAAAACGTGATGGCCACTTACCTGCGGCTGGTGGTGCGCGACCGTCCCGGCATCCTGGGGCGAGTCTGCACTCTGCTGGGACGCCATCGCATCAACATCGATTCCGTATTGCAGGAACCCGATTGCAAGAAGGAGCGCCTGCCCTTCGTCATGACCCTCGAACCCACCCGGGAGAAACACATCACTCTCGCCCTGAAGGAAATCTCCCGCCTGCCCTTCCTGGCCGAACCGCCCTTGCTGATGCCTTTTGCAGAATTGCCTTAAGCAGGGATTAAGGAAGATGGAGCTCCCTTTGAACTATTTGGGGGCATTGCCGGGGCTTTTGCCCATCAACGGAAGCACTAGATGGGACGGCATTCCGGGCGTGCAATAAACCCTCTGCGTAGCCTTGACGTAATCCTCTTTCCCCGCCTGGTAGATACTCGGGACATATTTCTGCGTATTCCGGTCGATCAGAGGGAACCAGGTGGACTGGATCTGCACCATCATGCGATGACCCTTGCGGAACACGTGATCGCGGTCGCGAAGCGGGATATTCCACAGCACCGGAACGTTGGACGGCAAGGGCTCCGGTTTCTCGAAACTCTTCAGATAGCGCCCACGCCGCACCTCCATCGCGATGGGGAGTTCGTAGCCGTTGAGCGACTTGGCGTACTGGCCCGGAGCGGGTCCGGCCTCGACCTTCCATTCTGTGGCTTCGGCATCTTCGGGGAATACATCGATCACCTTCACTGCGAAATCGCTGTCCGTGCCGGACGTTGAGGCATACAGGTCCGCTTCCATTTTCCCGGTAACCACCAAGTCCTTTTCGAGAGGCGCGCTCAAGTACGTCAGAACATCGGGGCGGTGGTCGGCGAATCTCTGATCGTCAGTCTCCCACGTGGGCCAATCGCCAGACGGATAGGTGGGTGAGATTGGTCGCGCGCGATACGGCACCGGATTCGCCGGGTCGGAAACGTATTCGCGGTACGGCTTGCCCTCGCGGGGCGGGTCGAACGTCAATACGCCGTCGGACTGCAAATATAAACTTGTCGCCACCGCTCCCGGCGGCGGCCAGGCGTCGTAGGCGTGCCAGGTGTTCGATCCCGACTCAAAAGTCTTCACCCTCCAGGTGAAGCGGTCACCGTCACCGTGAAGAAAATAGCGGAAAAAGGGCGCCTCGATATCGCGCCGGAATTCCCGCGCGGTGTCGTGGCCGCCGTAGCCGTAGCTTCCGATGCTCTCGGCCTTGGGTCTTTGCCACTGGCCATGGAGCCACGGGCCCGCGACCAGGTAATTGTTGTGGTCCGGATCGCTCTCGGCCGAGTGCTCGAAAATCTGCCAGGGACCCCACGGATCCTCCTGATCCCAGAATCCGGCGACATTCAGGTTGGGAACGGGCGCGCTGTGCAACTGTCGAACCCAGGCTTCCTTCTTCCAGAAATCGTCGTAGTCGGGATGGGATACCACGGAATTCCAGAAAGGCACGGACCCGTGCAGATACTCATCGTTGAAAGCCTTGATTGATCCGGCATCCAGGTACCACTGATAAGTGTCATAGACAGGGAACTCGAAGTGCGTGTTCTTGTTCTTGTCCGCCTGTTCCATGACCGAGTACTCGAATGCGTAACTGAGGCGTAACGCCCCAAAATGGTGCATGTCGTCGTTCATCCACCAGTCCACCGGCGCGGCCTGTTCGCTGACGGCCTTCAGCGCGGGATGAGGATGCAGCAGAGTCATCCCGGCGGTGAGGCCGAGGTAGGACACTCCGAAGATTCCCACTTTGCCGTTCGATGGGACATTTTTGACCAGCCACTCGATCGTGTCATAGGCGTCGGTAGTCTCGTTGACGGCTTTGGGGTCGTTCGGGTCAACCCGGAATGAGAGTTCGAATACACCCTCCGACTTGAAACGCCCGCGCAGATTCTGGAAAACGAAGATATATCCGTCCTCCGAGAGGTCCTCGAGGCCGGCGGGAGTCGTCTCCCAGGGTTTATCCGGCACGCCGTAAGGAGTCCGCTGGAGCAGAATGGGGAGCCGCCTTTTCTCGCCGATAGGGGTCAGGATGACCGTTTGCAGGCGCACGCCATCCCGCATGGGGACCATGACTTCCTGGTATTGGAAGGGCGATTCCGCCCACGCCACGCGGGCGGCGACGAGCACGATCGCGGCCGTGAGATGGACAAGGGTGCGCAGCGCAGATTGAGAGGACGAGTATCGCGTCATAGGAGTTATCATGGCTTCAAGCTAGTATCCTGTTCCACCTGAGACGGGACTGTGGCACAGACATTCCTGCCTGTGCCGCACCGCCAGGAGTGACGAAGACACAGTAAAGCAAAGAGTGAAGCACGTCGCGCATCGCACTAATTCTTCCTACCGCCTGCGAAAGTTCGCTTGGCCAAAATTTGTCTCAGAACCCCTGTGAGAAACGGACTTTTAGACGCGATGCTCTTTCACTCGGCCGTTTCTTTTCATACACATACCCGGATGCACCTGCATTTTTGGCATCCTAGTTTTTTGCGTCCCGGATCCCCTTGCTGAGTT
>DATJVT010000564.1:0-8423 GCA_035501695.1 Terriglobia bacterium
GAAGGCGATGGGCACAGTGGCCAACTCTCCCGCGAGGTGGGCGCCGACATCTATCAGCTCATCAAGTTCCGCCGCTCGAATCAGAATACCTGCATCAACCAGAAGCCCGCCGTTCGCAAGGGGCAGAGGGTCCACGCCGGCCAGGTTTTGGCCGACGGCCCTTGCACGGACCACGGCGAGTTGGCCCTGGGCCGCAACGTGCTTGTGGCTTTCATGCCCTGGCGCGGATACAACTTTGAGGACGCCATCCTGGTGAGTGAAAAGCTGGTGAAGGAGGATTCCTACACCTCGATTCACATTGAGGAGTTCGAAATCGAATCTCGCGACACCAAGCTGGGTCCGGAAGAAATCACCCGCGATATCCCCAACCTTTCCGAATCACTGCTCAAAGACCTGGATGAAAGCGGCGTCATCCGCATCGGAGCCTATGTAAAGCCGGGCGATATCCTGGTCGGCAAGGTAACCCCCAAGGGCGAGACGCAATTGACTCCCGAGGAAAAACTCCTCCGGGCGATTTTTGGTGAGAAGGCCGGCGATGTTCGGGACGCCTCCCTGACCTGCCCTCCCGGCATTGAAGGCATCGTGGTGGACGTCAAGATCTTCTCGCGTAAGGGCGCCGACAAGGACGAGCGCGCCAAGAACATCGAGGGCACGCAGGTAGCCCGCCTGGAGAAGAACCTCAACGACGAAATCCGCATCCTCCAGGATGAGCGACTGAAGCGCCTGTGCGTGCTGTTGGAAGGGGAAGAGCTTCTGGCTGACCTACACGATGAAAAGACCAACAAGCGGCTGGTTACCAAGGGCACCAAGCTCAGCCGCGAGGTCCTCGCGCGTATCTCGACCCGCAACCTCAAGCGGATGAGGATTGCCAAGAAAGACCCGACCTTGATCGAAAAGATCGATGAGATCGAGGAGATGACTTCCCGACAGATCGACATCCTGCGCAAGATCACTGACGAGAAGATTCAGAAGCTCAAGAAGGGCGATGAACTGCCGCCGGGAGTCATTAAGCTCGTCAAGGTCTATATCGCCATGAAGCGCAAGCTCTCCGTGGGCGACAAGATGGCTGGACGGCACGGCAACAAGGGCGTGATCGCCCGCATCCTCCCCGAGGAGGACATGCCCTATATGCCGGATGGAACCCCGGTGGAAGTGGTGCTGAACCCCCTGGGCGTCCCCTCCCGTATGAACGTCGGACAGATTCTGGAAACGCACCTGGGTTGGGCAGCCCGCGAATTAGGTCTGAAGATCCGACAACTCTTCTCGACGGAGGCACGTGCTGAATTGCTCCGCAAGGAGTTGAAGGGCCTCTTCCGCGATAGCGCCCTGGTAGCGGACCTCGACACGATGGAGGACGAACAGGTCCTCGATTACGGCCGAACCCTGATGGAGGGAGTTGCCTTTGCTACGCCGGTGTTTGATGGGGCGACGGAACGCGAAATCAAGGAATTCCTGGAAAAAGCCGGGCTGCCTCTTTCCGGCAAGATCAACCTCCATGACGGCATGACCGGGGAAAAGTTCGAACAGCCCGTAACAGTTGGCTACATTTACATGCTCAAACTCTCTCACCTGGTCGACGACAAGATCCACGCCCGTTCGATTGGGCCTTACTCTCTCATCACCCAGCAACCTCTGGGAGGGAAGGCGCAGTTCGGCGGCCAGCGCTTCGGCGAAATGGAAGTCTGGGCCCTGGAAGCATACGGAGCGGCATATATCCTGCAAGAACTTCTTACGGCAAAGTCCGACGACGTTTACGGACGCGCCAAAATCTACGAAGCTATCGTCAAGGGCGAGGCAGCCATCGAACCCGGCGTGCCGGAGTCGTTCAACGTGCTGGTGCGGGAGTTGCAGAGCCTCTGCCTCGATGTGGAATTGATCAAGAAGCCCAAGGAACAACTGGCGCCGGTGGGCGCTGAGTAATTGGAAAAGATGCCGCCGGGCATGCGTGGCGCTCCACACCGCACCCCCGGCTCCGGCGGCGCGGTATTAACAAAATTTCTTCTCTCCTTTAAGGAGGAAAACCTTGTTCCGCAGCAGCCCTTATGATCGAGTAAGCCTCATTGGTGAGTTCGATGCCATCCGCATCAGCCTGGCATCACCGGAAAAGATCCGTTCCTGGTCGCATGGTGAAGTGACCAAACCGGAAACCATCAATTACCGCACTTTCAAGCCGGAACGGGATGGCCTGTTTTGTGCCCGCATTTTCGGCCCCGTTACGGACTGGGAATGTCTGTGCGGTAAGTACAAGCGCATGAAGCACCGCGGCGTGATTTGCGACAAATGCGGTGTCGAGGTGACGCTTTCCAAGGTTCGGCGCGAGCGGATGGGGCACATTGAATTGGCGTCCCCCTGCTCCCATGTGTGGTTTTTCAAGGGACTCCCCAGCCGCATTGGCCACCTCCTTGACATCTCACTCCGCGACCTTGAGCGCATCCTGTACTTTGAGAACTATGTGGTGGTCGACCCTGGTGAAGCGCCCCTTAAAGAGAAAGAACTGCTCACCGAGGAGCGCTATCGGCAGCTTCAACAGGAGTTCCCAGGCAAATTCAGAGCAGGGATGGGCGCGGAAGCCATCAAGGAACTGCTGAAGCAGGTTGATATTGAGAATCTGGCGGAAGACCTGCGCGAGAAGATGCGGAACGACCCGTCGCAGCAAAAGCGCGTGAAGTACGCCAAGCGGCTCAAAGTGCTCGACGCCTTCCGTAAATCCGGGAACAAGCCGGAGTGGATGATCCTGGACGTGATCCCGGTGATCCCGCCGGAATTGCGTCCCCTGGTCCCCCTGGACGGGGGCCGGTTCGCCACCTCCGATTTGAACGACCTCTATCGGCGCGTTATCAACCGCAACAACCGGCTGAAGAAGCTGATGGAATTGCACGCGCCAGACGTAATTGTTCGCAACGAAAAGCGCATGCTGCAGGAAGCGGTGGACGCGCTGTTTGACAACGGCCGCCGGGGCCGCGTGCTGCGCGGCGCCAACAACCGCCCGCTCAAATCCCTGTCGGATACCCTGAAGGGCAAGCAGGGACGCTTCCGCCAGAACCTGTTGGGAAAGCGTGTGGACTACTCTGGCCGTTCCGTGATTGTGGTGGGGCCGGAGCAGAAACTGCACCAGTGTGGTCTGCCCAAGAAGATGGCGCTCGAGCTTTTCAAGCCTTTCATCTACCACCGCCTGGAACAAGCGGGCCACTGCACCACCATCAAGGCTGCCAAAGAGATGGTGGAACGCCAGGAGTCGGTGGTATGGGACATCCTGGAAGAAGTGATCAAGGATCACCCGGTGCTTCTGAACCGCGCTCCCACGCTGCACCGGTTGGGCATCCAGGCCTTCGAGCCAGTGCTGGTGGAGGGCAAGGCCATCAAGATCCACCCCCTGGTCTGCACGGCGTTCAACGCTGACTTCGATGGCGACCAGATGGCAGTGCATATTCCGCTCTCACCGGAGGCCCAGATTGAGGCCTCGGTGCTGATGCTGTCGGCACAGAACATCCTTTCGCCGGCCAATGGACAGCCGCTTGCCGTTCCCACCCAGGACATTGTGCTGGGTGTTTACTACCTTACCAAAGACAAGCGCGGGGCCAAGGGCGATGGCCGTGCTTTTGCCAATTCGGATGAAGTGCTTTTGGCCCTGGAGGCGGGCGAGGTTGAGACCCGCACCCCCATCCGGCTGCGCTACACGGGGCGCGTCATTGACCTGACCACGGCGCATGATAATCAGGACGTGCTGCACGCGGAGCCCATCACCATTAAGAACCAATTCATCAACACCACGGTGGGCAGGGTGATCTTCAACGAACACCTGCCAAAGGATCCGACCACCGGCCAGCCACTTATGCCCTTTGTCAACGGCCTTCTTCGCAAGAAGGGCCTTGGCGCGCTGGTGAACTATTGTTATCTCCGCTTCGGGCTCGAGACCACGGTGCACATGTTGGACGGGGTCAAGACCCTTGGTTTTCTTTTTGCTACGAAGGCCGGAATCTCCATCGGCATCGACGACCTGGTGGTACCGCAGAGCAAGGCCAACTTGGTGAGCGCGGCGGAAAAGGAAGTCATCGAGGTTGAGAAACAGTACCAGGAAGGCGCCATCACTCACGGCGAGCGCTACAACAAGGTGATCGCTATCTGGTCCAATGTTACGGACGACGTGGCCAACGAGATGTTCCAGGTGATGGAGAAACAGGACACCACGGGCCAGCTCAACCCCATTTACATCATGGCCGACTCCGGCGCGCGCGGTTCGAAACAGCAGATTCGCCAGCTTTCCGGGATGCGCGGACTGATGGCCAAGCCTTCCGGAGAAATCATTGAGACCCCCATCACCGCCAATTTCCGCGAGGGGTTGAACGTGTTGCAGTACTTCATCTCCACCCACGGAGCGCGCAAGGGGTTGGCGGACACCGCTCTTAAGACGGCGGACTCCGGCTACCTGACGCGCCGCCTGGTGGACGTGGCCCAGGACGTGATCATTTCGGAGTTTGACTGCGGGACGCTGGATGGGATCGAGGTAGTGCCCATCGTCGAGGCAGGCGAGGTGGTCGAACCCCTCCGCGACCGCATCGTGGGCCGCGTGTCGCTGGAAAAGATCAAAGACTATGAAGGCAACGTGATCGTCGACGTCAACCAGGAAATCAATGAGGACCTGGCGTCGCAGATCCAGGCAGCGGGCATTGAAAAGGTACGCATCCGTTCCGTGCTCACCTGCGAGTCGCGGCGCGGCGTGTGCGTGCGGTGCTACGGGCGCAACCTGGCCACCGGCCGGCTGGTGGAAATGGGTGAAGCAGTGGGAGTAATTGCCGCGGAGTCCATCGGCGAGCCTGGAACGCAGCTTACCATGCGGACCTTCCATATCGGCGGAACGGCCAGCCGTATCTCCGAGCAGAGCGGTCTGGAGGCGAAGAACAACGGTTTCCTGAAGTACCACAGCATCCAGACCGTTCTTAACCGCGAGGGCGCCCACGTGGTGATGAACCGCAATGGCGCAGTGGCCATCGTGGACGACAAGGGCCGTGAGCGCGAACGCTACTCGGTGGTCTACGGAGCCCGCATCAAGGTGGCTGATGGGTCCCCCGTCAAGATGGGCGACATCGTGGTGGAGTGGGATCCCTACACTTTCTCGATCCTCACTGAGGTGGGTGGGAACGTTCAGTTCAAAGACCTTGAGGCGGGCGTTACCCTGCAAGAGCAGGTCGACGAAGTCACCGGTTTGTCGCAGTGGGTGGTGAAAGAAGCCTCGGATGAAAAGTACCAGCCGCAGCTCGTCATCCGCAGCGAGGGGCCGGGAAAGTCCCCCACCAAGAAATATCTGATGCCTTCTCGCGCGCACTTGATGGTGCAAGAGGGCGATGAGGTGAACGCGGGCGACGTCCTGGCCAAGATCCCGCGCGAAACCACCAAGACCAAGGACATCACCGGTGGTCTGCCTCGCGTGGTCGAGCTCTTCGAAGCACGCAAGCCTCACGAGCCTGCGGTGATCACCGAAATTGACGGCGTGGTCCGTTACGCTGACATCGTGAAAGGCCAACGCAAGATCCTGGTGGTGCCGGAAAAAGGCGAGACCAAGGAATACTTGCTGCCGCGCGGCGTGCATGTCTCCGTTCAGGAGGGCGAACGGGTGAAAGCGGGCGAACCCCTCATGGACGGCCCGCGCAACCCCCACGATATCCTGGCGGTTCTGGGCGAGAAGGAACTCCAGAAATATCTAGTCGATGAAATCCAGGAAGTCTATCGGCTGCAAGGCGTCAATATCAACGACAAGCACATCGAAGTAATCGTCCGCCAGATGATGCGTTGGGTCAAGGTGGAAGAAGTGGGAGACACGGAATTCCTCCTGGACGAGCAGGTGGACAAATTCAAGTTCCGCGAGGAGAACGAGCGTGCCAAGGGCAAGGATGGCAAAGCCGCCGTCGGCAGACCCTTGCTGCTCGGGATCACCAAGGCGTCGCTGGCCACCGACTCGTTCATCTCGGCGGCGTCCTTCCAGGAGACGACCCGCGTCCTCACGGAAGCCTCCATCCGCGGAGCGGTGGATCACCTCCGCGGCTTGAAGGAAAACGTCATCATGGGCCGCCTGATTCCGGCCGGCACGGGCTTGGAATTCTATAGGAACTTCAAGCTGCTCACCGAAGCCGAGCCTCCACGGCCGGAAGTCACGACGCCGGCAGAAGCTGCCATTGCTGCAACTTCGGCACCGGCGGTGGGAGCAGATTTGGCGGACGAAGACGAAGCAAGAGCACAGTAATGCAAGTGCCGGGCATTGGAGACAGGGAGTCGCCCTGCCTCCGGTGCCCGGCGAAGCCTCCTGACCTCAGAACCCTTCTCATGCGAGTGTCGCGGCAGGAAGGGCATTATGTCCCCGGGCTCGCCTTGTGAGTTTGGCCAGTCTCCTTCAATCCGATTTCCTCCTATCATATTCCCCGACTATCACTCACGCCGCTTACGTCATTCGCGGCGCATACCCAAACTCGAAGCGTCTTCTTTCATCGAGGAGAAATTATGCAGCGAAATATGTTGGCAATTCTGTTTACAGCTCTGTCTATCTTCCTGGGTTGCGACCCGGCGGCGGCGCAACAGGAAGCGGGTTGCACCGACACCGTAATCGACCAGGGGTGGGAATTCCGGCAACTGCCGATGGAGGCGAGTGGAATTAGCGGACAATGGCATCCCGCGCAGGTTCCCGGGGATGTGCATCTCGACCTGCTGCGGAACAAGCTCATCCCCGACCCTTTCTACCGCGACAACGAGGCAAAGCTGCAATGGATTCAGGGTGCGAGCTGGGAATATCGCACCACCATCAATATCACGCCGGACACCCTGCAAAAGCGGAACCTGGAAATGGTTTTCGACGGTCTGGACGCTTACGCGGAGGTCTTCTTGAATGACTCGCGAGTGCTTACTGCGAATAACATGTTTCGCACCTGGCGGATTAATGCCAAGCCGCTTCTGCACGCGGGCGCCAATAACTTGCGCGTCGTCTTCCCCTCGCCCGACAAGGCCGCGGCTGAGGCGGCCGCCGCCGATCCGTGGCGTCTGAGGACCGGAGTGGCTGAGAAGACCTACGTTCGCAAGGCTGCGTATGAATACGGCTGGGATTGGGGTCCGACCTTCGTGACCAGCGGCATCTGGCGGCCGGTGCACCTTGAAGCGTGGGACACCGCGCGCATTTCTGACCTGCACATCCGCCAGCTTGACGTTACGGCTGCGCTTGCCCACCTGAACGCTGAGGTGGAGGTGATGGCGACGGATAACGCGAACGCGGAAATCACCCTGCGCTATTCCCACGGGAGTCCGCCGGCAGAGGCCACTCGCAGCGTGGCGCTCCATCCCGGCCTGAATCATATCGATCTACCGCTGGAGATTTCGAAGCCCGATCTCTGGTATCCCGCCGGCTACGGCGCGCAGCCCCTCTATATCTTTACCGCGCAACTTAAGATACAGGGTCGCCTGGAGGATGCCCGCAGCGTGACCACGGGTTTACGGTCCGTTGTCCTGCGGCGGGACCTGGACAAATGGGGGAGATCGTTCGAGTTCGTGGTCAATGGCATCCCGGTTTTTGGCAAGGGCGCGGATGTAATTCCCTTCGATAGCTTTCCCAACCGGGTGACCGAAGCGAATTACCGCCGGATTCTCCAATCGGCGGTGGATGCCAACATGAACATGATCCGCCTGTGGGGTGGTGGCTACTATGAAACCGACACCTTCTACAGAATCTGCGACCAACTCGGCATCATGGTGTGGCAGGATTTCATGTTCGGTAACGACTGGCAGCCGGGTTTGTACAGCTGGAAGCTGAACGTGGCCGCGGAAATTGAGGATCAGGTAAAGCGGCTGCGCGATCACCCAAGTATCATCATCTGGTGCGGAAACAACGAGACGGAGGAAGCGATTTTCTGGAACGGTCGCCAGCAGTTGCCGCCGGAGGTTCGCATCCAGATGTGGCAGGACTATGTTTCCACTTTCAGCGGCCTGATTCCTTCCGTTGTGAAAAGCCTGGATCCGCAGCGCCCGTATTGGCCAAGCTCCCCCAGCGCTGATTACGAGGAAACCACACCGACATTTCAAACCGGCGACGTGCACATCTGGGATGTATGGCATGGGCGAGTACCCTTCTCAACTTATGAACAGCACCACGGGCGCTTTGTAACGGAGTACGGCTTTCAATCCTTCCCGGAAATGAAGACCATTGAGTCCTTCACTGTGCCGGAGGACCGCACCAGCATCTTCACGCCCGTGATGCTTGTCCACCAAAAGAATAACGAAGGAAATTCGATCATCCACGATTACCTACTCAAGGATTACCCGGAGCCCAAGGACTTTGCCTCCTTTCTCTACGTGAGCCAGGTCCTGCAAGCCGAGGGAATCAAGATCGGCGCTGAGCATTTCCGTCGCAGCCGGCCCGAGATCATGGGTTCCATTTTCTGGCAACT
>DATJVT010000565.1:0-7222 GCA_035501695.1 Terriglobia bacterium
ATCGGCTTGCCGCCGCGATCTTCTAAGTTATCGCGCCTCGCGGGAGGCACAGGCAGGAGTGCCTGTGCCTCCTGAATGCCGCGGGGGGTAGCGCGCACCTCGGAGTCAATGTGCGCGCTACCCTTCCAACGCCGATCATACTACGCGCTAGAACTGGAGGCGAAGGGCCATCTGGATGCTGCGCGGCCCGGCCTGCGAGACGTCCTGCGAACTGGTGATCTGCCCGAAGCTACCGGTAATGTTCATGTTGGGGCTTCCCCAGTTGGCGAGGTTGAACAAGTTGGAGAACTGGGCCTCATAGCGAATTCCCACCCGTTCGTTGATGTGAAACGTCTTGCCGGTCGACATGGAGAAAGTCGCCGTGCCCGGCCCATCGAGGATCCCCACGCCACAGTTGCCGAAACGTCCGATGGGTTCTGGCGTACCGGCGGCATCGACGGGATGGGCCGGAACTGAATAGGCTGCGACATTGAAGAATGCCGAGGTGGTGGGATTGGAAAGGTAGCCGCTACCACCGCTGCAATCCGGACGCTGCTGCTTCACAGAGCGCTGGGAAGGGTTGGTTCCCGAGGCGTCGTAAACGCTGCTCGGATAGTAGGGCGTCCACCAGAGGCCGGAATGGAGCATCAGGATTCCCGTGACGTTCCATCCCCCAACCAGCAGGTCGGCGCCCCGGCTGGCGTCAGTAAGGAAATGCTTGCCCTTCCCGAACGGCAGTTCATATACCAGCGTGCTGATGAAGCGGTTGCGCGGATCGTAGAAGGCGTTGCCCGTGTCGGAAGTGATGTCATAGATGTTGTTCACGTTGGCGCCGTTGTCGCCTTGACCGCCGGTACCGATGGCGGAACTGGGAGCCACACCCAGGGCATTAGTCTGGTTGTAAGCCAGGGTGTAGCTGTTGGAGAAGCTCAGCCCGTGGGCGAAGCGGCGGTTGACTTCCGCGATAAAGGCCTGGTACCGGTCGCTGGGGCCATTATTGCGGGTCAGCACCTCGGCGAAGTTGGGGTATTTCAAATTCTGCTGCCGCAAAGCGGAGGTGGCCGTCAGGGCGGCATAACCGTAAACGGTCTTGCCGGTGGTGGGATCGGTGTATGACGCGGTGTTTGGGGTTACTTGATTCAGATTCGGGCTGTAGATCAAATCCGTGGTGTGGGAACCGATGTAGCTCAGCCGGAGGACAGTTTGAAAGCCGATATTGCGGTCGAAAGATGCTGTCCACTGCGTGAGCTTGGGATCCTTCATATCCCACTGATTGGCGCGCCGGTAACCCGGGTAGGAAGAGACGCCGGGGGTCCCCGCGAATACGTTGCCGAAATTCAGGATGGGAGTGGAGGTCGTCGGCGTATAGGTTCCGTAGTAGCTCGTATCAATACCCAGGAGCGAATAGAGCACCGCTCCAAGGACCGGGACGGAGTACCTTCCCACAGAAGCGCGCACCACCGTATCGTGACTTGCCGTCGGCATCCAGGCGATGCCAAAGCGCGGCTGGATATTGGACCAGTCGGTGTAGCGAAGGCCCGGGCCCAGGCCAGCCTGGCTGGCCAGCACAAAAGGCGTGTTTCCCACCGCTTCCTTCCACAACGGATTGATATTCTCGTTGGGATTCAGCACCAATTGGCCGCCTGCGACTTTATAGTTGAAATTGCCAAGCTGGTTGGTGGAATCCTGGAAGGGAGGATTGATCTGGTAGCGGAGGCCAAACGTCAAGGACAGATCAGGGCGCACTTTCCACTCCGTCTGACCGAAGAACCCGTACTGGTAGCCGTAGGGTTTGCCATCCGGACCGTTTTGCGCCTGGAGGGCATAATCAAAGACTCCTACCAGCAACTGCGCAGTGGCGCAGGCATCGACATAAGTTTGCGCCTGGGCGCCCGAGCAGGTGTAGTCTCCATTAACCTGGTAATCCCCGTATTCGTCGCCGAGATTGAAGGTGATGTTGTCGCGGTAGTTCACGTGGCGGAAATCCACGCCGAACTTGGAGGTCCACCGGTTGCGCATCCAGGTGAGGTTGTCTCCCAGCTCGATGATGCCGTTGCTGTTGATACGCGGGTGGCCGTACTGGTTGGTGGCGCCGCCCATCAGGTTGCCGACATAGAACACGGGCACGCCGCCCAGGCCGTTCTTAGGCGCTCCTGGCAGGCCAGTGATCCCCAAGTCCGAAACGATCGAGTTGCCTTGGGTAGCCTGCGGGTAGCTGTAATTGAAGTCCGCGCGCGTCCAACCGCCCCGCAACTCGTTCAAGAGTGTGGGCCGAATAATCCAACTATAAGACACCGCCACGTTGGTGGCATCGGTGGTGGTGGCAAAAGTCCCCATCAGGGGGTTGTAGCTGGTGTCGCCGGTGGAACCCAGCGCGCCCGTGGCGGCCGTGCCGTCTGTTCCGGTACTCGAAATAGATTTTTGAGTGACGCGGCCGAAGATGCGATGGTTGCCGTTAAAAACGTGGTCGATCCGCCCGTCATAGCCGTCCACCGAATAATTACCGGGCAGAGTGGTGTTCAGATTGTTGCCCGTGGAGTCGATGTTTGAGCTGTTGTTGGTGGGAGCAGGGAAGAAGTCCTGGAGAACCTTCGTGGCCTGCGGAGCGATGTTCGTGATCTGGTTGTTCTGGAAGGGCTGGCCGGTATACGGGTTCATGAGGGTCAGGCCCGGGACTCCGGAGAAATTTCCCTGTGCCCACGCCGCGGGCACCGTTTGCGTGGCAATCAGAGAATCCTGATCCAGACGCACGCCCTCATAGTCGAAATAGAAGAAGGTCTTGTCTTTAATGATCGGGCCGCCAATCGAGCCCCCGAATGTGTTGGCGTTCAGCGACGGATTGTACTGGGCAATCGGATCCATGGCGTTCCAGTCTTTGCGCTGGAAGTACCAGAAAGCGCTTCCGTGCAAATGGTTGGTGCCGCCCTTGGACACAACCGTCAGGTCAGTAGGCTGGGCAAATTCGGCGCTGTTGCCAGCGGTATTGACACGAAATTCCGAGATGCCCTCCACGGAGGGAAACAGGTCGCGCGTAGGTCCGCCAAAACGCACGAGCTGAACGGAAATGCCGTCGAGCGAAAATGAAGTGGCGTTGGGTACCTGGCCGGCGAACGTCAGGTTCCCGCCCGGGTCTTCGTTGACGCCCGCCGTCAGGGCGGCTGTCTGGATGGGACTGGGAGCGTTGGTGGCGCGGAAGTTCAATGGTAAGGTGTCAATCTCCTGTCCCGACATCGAACTGGACTGAGTCAGGTCCTGGCTGACCACTTCCTGCTTGGCCGTGACCACGACTTGCTGCGTCATGGTCTGGAGGGTGAGTTTGAAATCGGTGCGAACGGTCTCGCGCGCCGGCAGTACCACGCCCTCGTTTTTCACCGTGGCGAAATTCTGGGCGGTAACCGTAATCGTGTAGGTCCCGGGATTCATGTTCACGAGCAGATAGTCGCCACGCTCGTCGCTTTGAGTGTCGCGCTCCACTCCGGTAGCCTGGTCCTGCGCTTTGACCTGCGCCCCGGCTACTACCGCGCCGCTCGAGTCCGTAATCGAACCCACGATCGTCCCGAAGGTGGATTGCGCGCGCGCCGTCAAACAACTGAGGGCGACCACAACAACCAATGCTGTCGCATACCATTTGCAGGAATGCGCCAGGAATGAGAACTGCACTTTCGTCATCTTCATTCCTCCTCTTGAGTTTTTAATAATTTGTTAAGTGCTGCTGACGCTCAAACCGGTCGCCCGAGCAAGAACCTCCACTTCGGATCAGGCGGAAGCCCTTCACCGCCCACGGATGGCCCTCGCCGGAGAGACTCCGGAGTCAACACCTCGCCCTCTCCGGGCAGTGGTCGGCCTTGCCTAGCCCGAACTGAGAGCACCGAGCAGCCGTTAGAGATGCATCCCTTTCAGGCTATTGCTGCGCTGTGAAGGTAAGAAGAACTGGAGATTACCGGAGGGTAAAATTCGCCTCACCTTCCCTGCCGCTGCTGGACCAGATAAACCAGGGCGGCGGCGCTGGCCAGTCCCGCCACCCCGGCCAGTACCGAAAAGGCGCCTTTCCAGCCGTAAGTGAGGGAAATCCGCGCCATACTGTCACCCGCCAATACCCCACCGAGGTAACCCACGCCGTCGATCAGTCCGGCGGCAGTGGCGCTGCCGTGCTTTCCCCCGAAGTCGAGCGATATGGCCCCGGCCAGGTAAGAGTAGGGCCCTAGCATCAGGAGCGCCACCGCCGTCACCAGCACCACTGGCCACACGCTCGACCGGGCAAAGTCCAGGCGGCCCAGCAGGAAAAGCGTCAGGCCGGTCAGCACCAATCCAAAGAATATGATGGCGGCGCGCCCTCCGCGCCCCAAACGGTCGCTGGCATATCCCGCGATCAGCACGGAGATGCCTCCAAAGAGTGGAAAGAGCGCGCTGGACTGTGCCGCGCCGGCCTGGCTGAGTCCCACCACCTGATTGAAGTAGGTCGGCGTCCACAGATTGAAAGTTTCCCGCACCAGTGTGACCCCCAACGAAAGGAGGCACACCAGCCAGAAAGTGCCGCTGCGCACCAGTGGGGCTAGCAGGTCCTTCAGGCCGTGGGGCGCCGGGTCCTCTCCCTCGGCTTTAAAAAGGTTCAAGGGGTTGGCGTGCGGCTCTTCCAGGCCAACGTCTTTCGGCGTCTCGCGCAGCAGGAAATAGTTGAGAATAAACAGCAGGAACAGGGTCGCCGCCGCCGTCAGAAACAGGCTGCGCCACCCTAGCCCCCGTGCGATCAGGATAGACAGAAACTGGCGCGAGGCGGCGTCGCCAAAAAGGAAGCTGAGGCTCATGATTCCCATCGCGGTTCCATAGCTTGCGTAGGAAAACCAGCGCGACGTGATCTTGACAACTCCCCCCCACCCCATGGATTGCATCAGCCGATTGGCAAACCAACTCAGGGTGAAGAGGGGGAACCCGCCCGCCATCGCAAACAGCACGGTGCAGAGGATGGAGCCGCCCATGCCGGCGAGGAAATTGCGGCGACCGCCCAGGAAATCCGCCACGCTCCCGCTCACGAATTTGCCGATTGCGTATGCCAGCACGCCCAGCGAGGCAATCGTCCCCAGACGAATCCGGGCCATGCCGGGATTGATGCCCTTGGCGGCCAGCTCCGCCGTAATCAGAGGCAATGCGACCGAAAGGTCCGAACGGCACAGGTAGTATCCGGCATACCCGGCCAGCAACAGAGCTGTGGTGAGCACTTGCCAGGAAAGCATGCGGCGCTGATTGTCCATCGAACCTGGTCCCGAAGGGCTTAAGAGTTTTGCGGGGAAGGAGTCACTACTGGAGATTTCCCGTCGCATCTCCCAAGTCTGGATTTGATCGGAAGTAGCAAGCTATTAACAATCGGGAGGGCCGATGCCTTTCATCAGTCCAGTTTGGAAGGCCATCCGCGCGTCTGGTTTATTGCTGAGTGACATGTGGACAAGAAATCCAATCGTGACGAGAATTACCGCCAATACGAACAAACCCGCCGACGATTGAAGGAGCCAATCCATGGTAGTTACATTTAGGGTGCAACTGCACTGTTGACCTTGATTGAAGGAAGTGTTAAGGACACATTAAGCTTGAGGGGAACAAAAGTCCGACTCGATGTGCGGGCATGACAACTTAACTACCCGATATTGCGAGTGTCCCCAGATCGAACTCAAACCGGTACTTTGGTTTATCGATATGACGCTTGGGATTTTGCCTTCATCCGCGCGCACCAACCGGAAAAGGAACGGCGAATTCCCAACTGGGGAAAGCCCCGCCGTCCCTGGAGCTTCATCCGGCGTTCAATCTGAGTTTATTGACCCCCTGCCTTGTGTCCATGATGCTCAACGTGCAGTTTAGCCGCTTCGGCGGCGTGATGGTTTGCGTGGTGCGCGTGGCCGTGTGCCGTGTGCGCGTGGTGAGCGGCGGCTTCGTGGTCACCTGCTTCATAATGCCGGGCGGCTTCGCGATGGTGTCTGGCCGCGTGGTCGTGGTGCTCGGCTGCCTTGTGATGGTGCTCTGCTGCCTGTTTCGACATGGTCGCCCCCTTTTATGCTGTCAAAATTGAACCGCGCCCAAGACATTAGGCGCCGCCTGTTACACCTATGTGAGAGGTAGGTGAATCTTCAGGCAGGATCTGACATTCACTGCCACCAAGGCGTGAGGGTGTTACCGCCCTCTCCCCCGCCGATGTGCCCGCATCCGGGCTCCCGGCCTATATGGCTTTCACATGGAACGTTCAGTCGGCTGCGGCGCGAAGATTCTCTGACAGTTTCTGCCAATCGTGGATGAGGATTTGAACGAGGAAATAAAGCGCGTTGCGCTCCAGGGCCTCGGTGGCAAACCGGCCGCCGCTGATCTCGAAGGCATTCGTCATCAGGACTTCACGGGTTTCATAAATGGGGCTGGGCGAGCCTGCCCGGAAGACGAACAGGACTCCGTTAACGTCACGGTTCAGAAACAGGGAAGGAAGGTGGTGGGAGGGGAACTCCGCGCGCACGATGGTATTCGTGGCGCCCTCTCCACAGGCGGTCACGCGGTGCCAGGGAAGCTTGGCAAGGAGTCCCGCGGAATTACCTTCCCGCGAAAGAAATTGATTGACGACCTCGGCCTCTCGGGGTGGGAGGTTGTGGGCATCTATGCAGTAGGAATCGATGCTACGGAACGCAGCGGCGTCCAGGATGTACCCACCGAACCTCTGGTCTCTGGCCACGAGTGGCGGGAGGGGGAACAAAAGAACGATCCACACCCAGCTCTTCATGCGCCGAGTCCTCCTCGCGGCGGGGTGTCTGGATTTTCCCCATCGTACCCCGCCCCTGTGGTGGCAGATTACCTCGGGCAGGTCGGGACTTCAAGACATGTTTACAGGGTTATGAAGGTATTGTTGCGTTTTGGTGAAATCTGCCTGCGGTCTACTTGGACAAACGAATGACGGCTGCCGCCGCGATGAGTCGCACCTGTTCCTTTTCATCCTCCAGACCGGGGAGGATGCCATCGCGAAGGGATTTCTCTCCCCGTCGCGCCAGGGCATCATAGGCAGCCGCGCGCACCAGGGTGCTCTTGCTGGTGGTAGCCGTCTTAACCAGCAACTGTCCCGAGCGCGGATCGGGGTCGGGTCCCAGCACTTTAATGGCGGTGGCTTCCACAATATTGGGGCCGGTTTCTACGGATCGAATGGCTTGATAAGCAGTAAACCCGACACCGCCGAAGGGGACATATCCAATACCCTGCTGGAACGCCATGTACGCCATCT
>DATJVT010000566.1:0-7396 GCA_035501695.1 Terriglobia bacterium
TCGCAGTGGCTGAGAGAGGTCAGGACCTGGTGGCCAGAATGTAGAGCTGAGGCGCAGAAGCGCTTGGCGGCGCTTTCGCAAGGCGGCGGTCTGTTTCGCTGTATTCATCGGACCACGCTAACAACTGGTCTGAACCTGACATCAGGCATCTCCTTTGTCAATTCTTTTTTTCGTGTCTTTTTTTCGTGTCTTTTCCCGGGGAGGAGGGGCGGGACGCGGCCAGGGTGTCCAATAAGGCGACGAGTTCGAAAAGGCTGTCGGCGGCGAGGCGGTGCGGCGGCAGGGTTAAAGAGTCGTACGGCGGGGGATCAGCCCAGTCGGTCCACTCGCGCGGAATGCTGAGGGTACCACGCTCCAGCTCGCGGAGAATGAGGGTGTCGACGCCGGCTCTGCGCCTCTTCTTGAGAACTTGAAATCGCCGCCCCCGCAGCGGGTGGAGGGGATGAACTATTTCTGCCCATCCCCCAGGCGAACTGTGAACAAGTGCAGTCTGCTCTGACCGTGGGTAGGCCGAACTGGGGATGACCGGTAATGTCGAGGAAAAAGTTGCCATTGCGGCGGGTGTGGCTAAGCTGGTTATGGGGCGGGCGACGAAGGGGAATGCCACAAAGGATGAAAGGGCGGGCGTTGAAGGCGAGTTCCTGCTTGTCTTTCTCTCGCTGTTCGCGGACGAGTTGGATCGATTCCAAATGCTTCAGCTTGCGCTGGCTGATTCCAATAATGGAGGAGACTGAAGAGGGACCAAGGTTGGATCGCGGCTCCAATCCGTTAGCGATCGGGCGTCGCCGTGTTGGGGTGATAAATTCCATTAGACACAATTCAGGACGCCCGCCGTTGCCAGGAAACTGGCCGGTGTTCCAAAAGTGTTCCAGAAACCTATGTAATTGAGGTCAAAAGGGTTCTACTTAGAGCGAAAGCAGATCCCCGGAATTGATGTAAATGGTTGGAAAATATATGGCAGGGTAGAATGAATGGAAGACGGGGGTCTTCCTTCGAAGCAAGGGGTCGGGTGTTCGAATCACCCCGGGCGTACCAATCCTTTCAGTAACTTAGCGGATACCCAGATTTGGCGATTTCTGATTTGGTTACCATTTTGGTGCACAGCTCTTTAAGCAGCCCGTGTCCCGGCGGGTTTCGCAGCGGAGTGGTAATTGAATCCAACGCGGTACGCTTCGCGGCCATACGAATGTGGCTGTAGTGCTCCAGCATAGCTCTGCTCACGTAACCGGCGATCGCCATGATCGTCTGGTCCGAGGCTTGAGACTCAGCCGGCTTCGTAATGGCGGGGTACCGCAGGTCATGGAATCGGAGTCCTGCCAGAGGGCTCGTGATGTCGTGAATGTCTGCCTTACATGCCTCGTTGCGGCATTTCTTGGTGGGTGGTTGTACGCGCCCACATTTCGGGCATTCCACAGCGCGTGTAGCGGTGCGCCAGGCTGGCGCCAACCTTTGGTGGTTTTGCTCCGGTCAATCTTCTTAGTCTCGCACTGAGGGAAAACATAATGCTCTGGCTTATGGCCGGGGAAACGGTTTCCCCAATCGGTCAATGCTGACTTCGCAGCTAAATTTAACGGAATAGGACATCCCGTTCCAGCATCCGTCTTAGATTTCCCCACCGTCAAAAAGGCTTCGGAAAGGTCCACCTGACTCCAACGGAGTTTCCGAATCTCACCAGCAACACCATCACCCAGTCTGGCGGGTTTGCTGCCGGCATCGTCATAGGCGCTGGGTATGACAACTCGGTCTACACAAGCTGGAACAATCACTTTCAGAACAACACCTTCAATCTGGCTCCACCGGCAACCCACGACTATTTCTACTTGCTGAATCAGCCCTGGACGTTAGGGACGTGGAATAATTACGCCAGCGTTCATTAAGCGTGGTACTGTCGCACGATAATAATCACGGAGGTTGGGACTTTGATGGCGCAGGCCACAGGAACGGTGGTCCGCGCCAGGGGACGGACATCGACGGATCTCTGAGTCTCGAGAAAGGAAAATCATGCTGAGACGCCATTATATTGCCTGGTGCGCGTGTGGGATCGCCCTTTATGCATGGGGATGGATGCTGGACTCCGGGTTACGGCGCAGGTGGAGCCCGGCGCCGGCGCCCCCGGGGGTATGCCTCGCCGCCGTCGCGGGTACGGCCGGCACGGCAATCCCCCGCCTGCCCAAGTTGCGCATCCGGGCCAGCAATCGTCATCTGATCGAGGATGAAGACGGCAAACCGTTTTTCATGGCCGGAGTTTGCCCGCAGAGCATCCTGCATTGGTGCACTCCCGAACAAATGGATGTCTATTTTGCCGACCGGGAGAAAAGGCATTTCAACTTCGCCTGGGTCGTGATCAACGCCTTTGACTCGCAAGGCAAAGAGAGCTTGACGAACCCCACCGATGCCCTGGGCCATGCGATGTTGCTGCGCGGCGACAGTTGGGACCCGGAGAACTTGAACCCGGCCTACGTGGCCTCGGTGGACGCCCTGGTGAAATCCGCCGCCGGGCACGGCATCTACCTGTTCCTCGATCCGTTCAGTTCCGGGTACGCTCCGGGGCCTGCCGCCTTCGACCCTTCCCGGCATTCGCAAGAAGAAATGCGCCGCTGGGGTGAGTTCTGGGGCAACCGCTACAAGAATTATTCGCACATCAATTTCGCCCTGGGGAATGACCGTTTGGTCTGGCCACAGGTGGATGGCGTGGTGGAGGGGCTCGAGAGGTACATGCCGGACCGCCTGGTGACCACGGACTGGGAAAACGGCCCGCCGGGTTGGACCAGCGATGGGACGGGCCCCCACTGCTTTTATGACAAGGGCCATCGCTGGGTCAATCTCGACGCCTGGTATGAATACCACGCCCCGCAATGGGCCACCTGGTACCACTACCATCTGGTCAACCCGGTGATGCCCACGTGCATTTTCGAGACTCTCTACGAAGGCTTGGCCGCCGGGAGTCCGCAGCATATTCCCACCCCGCCCCAGACGATGAGGGAACAGGTTTGGGGAACGGTGCTCAATGGCGGCTCGGGCTTCGGCATCCTCGGTTCGCCCGACTGCACGGAAGACCCCCTGCGCTGGTTGGGGAAAACCCCAGGCGTAGACGAGGCGCAATACTGCACCAGCTTCTTCACCGCCCGGCGCTGGCACGAACTTATTCCCGACTGGACGCACACGTTCCTGACCAGCCAATCGGGGAATCCGGGAAAGGATGATTTCACCTACGTTTCCGCCGCGCTCACCGCGGATGGCTCCCTGGGCGTGTGTTATTACCCCGGCGAGAGCGGCAGCGGGTTCGCGTTGACCGTCAACCTGGCGAAGCTGGGCGGCGGCACGGGGGAGTCGCAGGCACGCTGGTACGATCCCACGAACGGGACCTACAAAACCATCGGCAGAGTGGCAAATACAGGCGCGCAAGTCTTCACCACTCCCGGGGCGAATAGCCAGGGAGGAGCGGATTGGGTCCTGGTGCTCGACCGCGCCTCGCAGTGACGCCTCCCCCAACCTGCCATCACCGGGCAAGAAAGGTAGAAGAGGCGGAAAAGTCCACGTTACGGACGGTGGAGAGGATTGTGGCGGAAGAGCCGCGGAGCCCGCGAGGCGTGACGCGCTACGAACTCCGGTTCCAGAATGCGGGAAACACACAAGTCTAAACGAAGGGATTGACGACCCAGAGACTGCCCAGTCCTGTTTTCCGAGGTCCGCGGCTGGTTCCTCCGTTATCATGTTTTAGCTTGACTCCCACGGTTCTGGAGGCTCTAATCGGTCCTCTTCGATTCGCCTTGTGACCGGCGGCGTTCGACGTCCCGTGAAGGAAGGAATCGTGAATTCGTGCTCCTGGTTGTATCGAATCCTCTTTCTCACCAGGCATCAGTTTATCGTTGGGTTTCGCATTGATCCGGAGGGGCCTCGCACAACATGCCCGGGCATCGCACGTAGGACTCTTGTTGGGTACCTGCTATAAGGAAATGGAAGAAGAGGGGCCGAGGGCCACCCTCAAACGCCTGGGTGCATCGGCCGAACCGCACGAATACTGCTATGACCAGGTTCGGGTCTATGCTCCAAGCGGCGAGTATCTTGGCGCTTATTCAAAGATTCTTCTTTGCAGTCCGCTTTACCATCCTGGAACAGGAGAAATGCGGGATTATGTGGCCGGAAGTCTCCGGCTCTTTTCCTGGGAGGGAATATGCTTTGCACCCTCATCTGCAATGACCTTTGGGCAATTCCAGGCTACACCACGACGCCCAATCCCTATCTCGCCTGGCATCTGAGGATGATGGGCGCGCAGGTAATTTTTCACGCCGTAAACACCGCAAGGCCAGACCGGGCCCCTCTCACCCCGGAAGAGTTGCGCATGAGCTTGCTTTATCGATCTTATCAAGAGTCCAACCAGACCCTGTGGGCGGTGATGCTTAACATCCCGGTTGTCACGACTAATGCCAGTGACGGCGCCACGCCGTCGAACTGCCGGGAAGGGGTTATCGACCAGGCAGGCGAGCGCAACTGCATGGTTCACGATGTGGGCGAACACTTTTTTTCGTGCAAAATCACGATCCCAAGCGTGTAGGGCTCGCCCCCTTCGGAGTCAGAGTTCGGGGCTAATCTACTCGGGGGAAACTTCAATGGCATTGATGCGGGGATAATTCCGTACGGGCACGAAGTTGAAGAAGATTTTCCCCTGGTCATTGGGAACGAGGCCATGGAAGGTCTTTACCAGGGCCCGATTCTCCCCTCCGGCCTCTTTGAAGATGTCAAAGTTGCGGAGCAACACCGTGCCATTGCAATACACATCGAACAGGCGGCTGTCCACGCCGCCCCGGCCCTGATTGCCAGGGCCAAAGAATGCCTCCGTGAAGTGGAGCGTGGACGAGTATTTCGAACCTGCGGCCACAGGAATGGAATAACTGAAATAACCGAAGCGCTGGCTCAAATAGAGGTCCGGGTCTGGCGAGCCTTTGATTGATACCTTGTCCGTGGCTAATCTTCCCCCCTCAAAATAGCGGTCCGGAAGCCAGATATTCCCGTTGTGGTCGGTGTAGGTGTTGTCGCTGGCTATAATGCGGACGGGATGCATCTTTCCATCTAAGCACGGCGTCAACTCAATAGCGCTGACCAGGGGATAATCGATCCTTTTCAGGAAACGCAGATGCAGCTTTCCGTCGGAGGAGGGATGGATGTTCGTGAATACCCGTTCATCCGCGGTTTCGCTCCTACCTACGTCTCCCAGGATATCAAATTGGTACAGGAGGGGCTTTCCGGTCAGGAGCACGTCGAACATGCGGCTGGTTTCGCCCCCGCCATGCGGCGCGTCAGGGCCAAACTCCGGCTCAACGAAGAACAGGTGAAGCTCATAATCACCCGGCTTCAAGGGAATATCGTAGGAGAACTCACCGCGCCGCCACTGTTCGAACATCGTGTTATCGGTTGTCCGGGCAATAAACTGGTGAGCCTGAGAGATGGCCTCCCCCCCTGAGTAATAACGGTCGCTTGTCCACCTCATTCCTTGCCGGTCAATATAGTCTCCGCGTGTGTAGCCGGCCAGAATGCGTACCGCGTCTTCCGCTCCCACTGTCGCTGAAGCGCTTGCCGCGCCAGAAGCATTGGCCGAAGTGGGCAGATCCTCGGATGACCCTGAATGGGGCTTCCATCGCATAAGGATGCCGGCGATCAGGGCGATGCAGCAAATTCCCGCGATAATGGCCAGCAAGCGCCAGGGCCTTGGGTGTTTGACGTTGGGTTCGGCGATTTGACCGCCGGCTCCGTCATTCCCGGCAGAAGTGTCGAATGTGTCAGTTTTGACAGCGGCAGCGAGCTCTCGAGTGACAAATTTCGGGACATAGTGCCCGGGCTCGATGACAATATGGATGATGTTGTTCTTGCCTTCTCCCTCGTAGTACTCCCTCAGGTTCTTTCTAAGCCGGTGGGCCTCAACGCGCACGATGGCGTCCTGGTTCTGATCGAAGCCCGCGCCTCTTCCGAAGACTTCGGTGGCGAGGATATATTCCTTAACTCGATCCGACCTCCCCGCGAAGAATTCCTCGCAGATGTATTTGAGCAGTTTTCCCTGTAGCGGGGCTCTGGGAAAGTTTCCCGACCTCAGAACCCGTTCCAGTTCTTCCTTCTCGGGGCGGTACGAAGTCGCCATGCGGACCTGCCAGAGACACCCTCCGGCGCGGACTATACCCCAAAAGGTTAACGGACTCAAGCTGTAACCCGTTAACGGACCGGAGCAAGTCCACTATTCACTTGAAAAGACGGAGGGTAGCCGAGTAACCGGCAAAGCAGCAGGTACTAACAGCTATAACGTTGCGCGGCGTTCCTCTCCTCCTTATCCTGGCCGGCGTTTTAGGCTGCGCGTGTGCTGAATTTGGGTCCCTACCCTGCTTTGAGTTCAAGATGTCTTGTTGCACTTTGCCGAGACCAATGAGGATCCCCATGAAGCTGCTGGGAATTCTTTGTTTTTTCTGGTGCGCGGTTGGGCCAGGTGGCGCGGTGGACAAGGCCGATGACGCACTGGCCAGGGCAGCTTCCGCGGTCGAGCACGGGCAGTTCGCCGAGGCCGAGTCAGGTTTGCGTGTGTTTCTGCGCGAGCACCCGGGCAACGTGCGCGCCACCGGCCTGTTGGGCGCGGCGCTGGACGGCCAGCAAAAGCTCGGCGAAGCCGAGACGCTATACCGGGAAGCCTTGCGCCGTACCCCGCATTCGGTCCCGTTGTTGAACAATTACGGCAATCATCTGCTTAGGCAGGGCGACGCGGAAGGGGCGCGCCTGGAGTTTGAGAAGGCTTGTAGCATCGACCCGTCAAACCAGAACGCCAATCTTCAACTGGCGCGCCTGGCGGTCGATCGCCACGAGGGCACCGCAGCGCTCGAGTTTCTCACCCGTCTGCAGGACCTTCGCCCTCCCACGGTGCAACTGTTGCGCGCCGAAGCGTTGTACTGGGCTGGCCGCAAGGAGGAGAGTTTCGGCGTAGTCGCGGACCTGGAGAACACCTATGACGCGGACCCCCGCGTGCATTTTTCTGCCGGCCTGGCGCTGAATCGAATGGGAGAGTTCGCACGCTCCGAGAAGGCTTTTTCCCGCGCCCTGGCGAAAGCCCCCGGCGATCCCGACGTGCTGTACAACCTGGGGCTGGCGGCGGTAGGGGCTGGCCACGACCAGCGCGCCGAGGCCGACTTCCAGACCCTTCTCCGGCAACAACCCGACAACGTCGACGCCTTGCTGGAACTGGGCCGCTTGCGAGGGCGCGCCGGCGACCGTGAAGGCGCTATCACCTTACTCGCCAAAGCCGCGCGGCTGGCCCCGAAGCGCGCCGATGTACAGCTCGCCCTGGAACGCGCCCAGAAAACGTCAGCCTTCTGACTGGATTTGGTATCCAGGATTTCGAAGCTCGCGAATCGTCCGGCCA
>DATJVT010000567.1:0-2149 GCA_035501695.1 Terriglobia bacterium
CCTATTCGGAATCGCGCGCTTCAGTCTGGTCTTGGGGAAGGAGCCAAAACCGCTATGCGTATTTTTCAAACAACCTTTGGTGCCTGCACGCGAAGTCTCGCCGTTCTGTTTCTGGTATTTGGTGGCGCATCCGTCTGTAGCGCTAACACAACTTACGACGTTAACCTGACGATCGGCGCTGCCACCGTCAGCGGCTACATCGTCACCGACGGAAAGCTGGGCGTTCTCAATCCCCTCGGGTTACCGTCTGATATCATCGACTGGAACCTTTTGCTGAATGACCCCACTCACTACGTTGGCGGCTTCCCATGTTCTTATCTGCCCTGCACGGTCGATCTAACTGGACCGAATAATACTGGTGGGATAAACGGATATCAGACGGCCGATGTATTTGGTGCGGATTTGACAGCGACCGCGACTCAATTGCTATTCAATTTTAGCGGCACGGATGGTGGTTACATCTACTTCGAAACAGGTAATTACGGTGCTGTGTGTTTTGAAACTACGACGGACTGCCTCGCGCCGGCCTTCGGTGCGGGGGAATCACTTTATATTGATCCGAATCACGATTTTGACAGTGACTATCAGTACACAAGCTTGTTGGGGACGCAGGTAATCGGCAACGTGTCCTCCGCCCCCAGTGTTCCCGAGCCCTCGACCTTCATTCTTCTGGGCATGGCGATTACACTGGCCGGGTTCCGCAAGATTGCGCTTCTCGGACTCCGCAAAAGCAAGTAGCGCGGTCATGCTTTTCAATGATTCCATAATGTCGTCGGCTCCTCAGAACCGGTAAGCTTGGAATTGTCCGAGACCAAGGCAAGCCGGGAAAGGAGCCGAGACATGTTGATTATAGGATGTGATTTGCATACCCGCTTCCAACAAATCGCGATGGTGGATACGACGACAGGGGAGATCGTGACGCGCCGGTTGGAGCACGAGAACTGCGAGGCGCGGAAGTTTTACGCGGGCCTGGGGCAAAAGGCGCGCGTGGGGATTGAGGCCACGGGGTACACGCAGTGGTTCGAGCGGTTGATGGCGGAACTGGGGCATGAGTTGTGGGTGGGCCATCCGGCGGAGATTCGCGCCCGCGCGGTACGGCGGCAGAAGACGGACACGCGGGACGCCGAGCATCTGCTGGATCTGCTCCTGAGTCACCGCTTCCCGCGCATCTGGATTCCCTCGGTGGAGGAACGCGATGCGCGCCAAATGCTGAAGCATCGCGACCAACTGGTACGGATGCGGACCTCGGTGAAGAACCAGCTCCACTACCTGGCGATGAGCCAAGGGGTGTGTCGAAAGCGCAAACTGTGGACGGAACGCGGCCGCCAGGAATTGGAAAGCCTGAGACTAGGACCATGGGCGAGCCGACGGCGGCAGGAGTTGCTGGAACTGCTGGACCGGCTGGAGCCGCGCCTGGAGGAGCTGGACCAGGCGGTAAAGGCCGAGGCGGAGCGCCGCCCCGCGGCGGTGCGGCTGATGGAGCAGAAGGGGGTAGGGCCGGTGACCGCCTTGGCCTTCGTGCTGACCCTGGGGCCGGTGGAGCGCTTCGCCAACAGCCGCAAGGTGGTCAGCTACCTGGGGCTGAATCCGCGCGAACACTCCAGCGGGGGAGGCCAACGGCTGGGCCACATCAGTAAGCAAGGGAATCAGATGCTGCGCTGGTTGCTGGTGGAAGCCGGCCAGAGCGCGGTGCAGCACGATCCCGAACTACGGCGCAGGTATCAACGTTTGAAGTTTCGGCGAGGGGCCAACGTGGCGAAAGTGGCCATGGCACGGCGCTTGGCGGTACTCCTGTATGGGAAACTCCGCCCGGGCCCGGACCCGGCCCCGGCCGGTTCGCACGCCAGGTAGCCCGGCGCGGACATTGGTGGACGAAAATCCATCGATCCAATGAATGGGCGCTTGGCCTCCCTGCCCCGGCAGGGAGATTGCAGAGAGAATCATGGTGGGGTCTGAACCCCATCGGATAGATGGCTGGTGGAATCGGTCCACCGCAGGATTCGACGAGGCGAGCCTTGGTCAGGACGAGCCACAAGAACCTGCTAGGACGAAGCCCTGAAGAATACTCAGGGCTTCGTCCGCCAGCAAGCATGGGCGAGTTGGGAGCGGCGTCAAGGGTCTGCGATGAACGCCCCGCTGCGCGGGGCGC
>DATJVT010000568.1:0-12721 GCA_035501695.1 Terriglobia bacterium
TCGACGGGGTCATACAGGTAGTAAGTGAAATCGGAAAACAAGTCGAGATCATAATAAAACCCATAGGCCATCACGTTCGTCTCGGAATTTGCGCCGGTGTGATGCCAATTACCCTGCAAACTATAACGCCCGGAATTGCCACCGTCCGCCGGGTTGAGGGTGCCGAAGAAGCCCACGAGGGGGACGCCGTTTTCGGGGATTTGGTCGCTCGAGTTCCATTTTCCATGGTAACCGCGGGCCGTGATGCTGAAACCACTGGTGTCTCCGCCCCGGCTGTAGGTTACCAGTTCGTTGAATTTGGCATAACCATCCGGATGCTTCCACGGGCCGTCATCGTAATAGGCCTCTCCCCCCACCAGCAAATTGCCCAAGCCAAGCTTTTGCGATGCGCCGAAGGCGGCCCGCCCATAGCCATACATGCCGCCTTCGAGATTGAGGAAAATCTGGGGCAGCGTCTTGAAAAACACCAGATCGGCATTGCCAGTCGAGCCATAGTTGCCGACAGCAGCGTCATAAGGACCTTTCTGGAAATTCACCCGCTGCACAAACTCGTCGATAACCGTGTTCATGTCCGCGTATCCCTCGCCGTGCGCGTGCGACGGCAGGTTAAGCGGCATACCGTCGAGCGAAACGGCGAAATCCGTGCCGTGGTCAAGATTGAAGCCGCGCAAGAAATATTGGTTGGCCTTGCCGCCGCCGGCGTGTTGAGTGATGATGAGGCCGGGCACCGTCTCCAAAACTTCTCCCGAGCGCAGAATTGGACGATCCTGGAGCTCCGTTGCGCCCACCGTTCCCTGGGTGGCGGAAACGGCAACCCCGATCAGGCTATCCGCGCGGCCCTGCACGTTTACGGTGGTGCTCACGGAGCCAACGGCCAGAGGGATGCGCAGCGCGAGTGGCGCTGCACTGGCCCCTAGGGTGACAGGAGTTTCTTTGGATTCAAACCCAGGTTTAGCTACGACAAGTTGAAATTCACCCGCCGAGAGTCCAGAAATAATGAAGGAGCCGTTCTCATCCGACTGCGTCGATCTTTGTACGGTACCGTTCGCGCTTCGGACCTGCACGGTAGCCCCGGCAATTACCGCCCCCGACGAATCAACGACAGTCCCGGATAGCTGAGGCGCAGAGGTCCCATGACTCGCGGCTACCGGCGCCTTCACCTGCGCGACGGCCAAGAGGGAATTGAGCAGCATTACGAAAAGAAAATAAGAACGTATTCCATTCCTTCGATCCTTTTTGTTACAAACCATCAGCGATCTCTTCGAGTGTTACGTACTGAGGATTCGTGTTACACGAATGGCACAGTAACACGATTGTGGAAAATGTGTCAAACGGAAAGATGTACCGGCAAGATATCCCAGGATCGGGAGTGCGCCCCCCCATTCAGGCCTGGGATATCTTGGAAACCATTCGCTCAGGGGAGTGGTGCATAAGGCCGCGGGGCCGGCGCGGGAACTGAAACGCGCAGAATGGCTCTACTTGCCAACGTTTCGTGGTGCTGCGTTTCGAATATAGGTTTATTTGTCCAAGGAGCGTCAACCCAATGTAGCGCCGGATTTTAGCCCGGCACATGCCGCCCTCAAGAGCGGCGCTGCGGTAGACGCATTTACCATAGGCAACAATAGCGGGCGGGGGATGCCGCATAATGGAATCGCATTTCGGCTTCGCGCATCGCCTCATAGATCTGGTCGAAGCTCTCGATGGCGAACAGGACTTTTTGCAGGGCGTCAACTTTAACGGGGGTGGCAAGCACCGCCTCCAAATCGAACGGCCGAACCTCGCAACCCCCTGCAATCACGCTGGTGCACTCGCCATGCGAGCTGATGACGCCGCTTCCGTACACCTTGAGTTTGCCATTTGAACGCATGACGCCGAACTCGACCGTGTACCAGAACAAACGCCCCAGTTGTTCCAGCGCCTGCTTGTCGTTAACCCGCGCGCAGACGCTGCCGTAGTGCTGAAGAAAATCTGCAAAGACAGGATGGGCGTGCATGGGGACGTGCCCGAAAACATCGTGAAAGATGTCCGGCTCGGGAATGTAGTCGAGCGAATCGCGGGAACGCAGCCAGGTGGTGGTGGGGAACATGCGCGCCGCGAGCATCTCAAAGAATGCCTCGCCGGGGAGAAAGCCGCTGACGGCGGTGGTGCTCCAGCCGGTTCGAGGCTTCAGGCGAGCGCTGATGGACCGGAAGTTCGGCAGCCGCTCGGGGCTGAGGCCCGCGATCTCAAACCCTTCCAGGTATTCCCGGCAGGCGTAGGCCTGCACCTGCGGCAGCCGCCGGCGCACCAGTTCCTGCCAGACGGCATGCTGCTCCACGGTATAGCTTTCGTAGTCCTGCTGAATCAGATAAGGCTGCGACGCAACCAGAGCCGGACCTGCCATCATTTCTCCTTTGCGCGGAGCTAGTGTCTTGTTCCGCTCAATTCTTTTCGGTGGCACAGGCACTCTTGCCTGTGCTGTACCGCCAGGAGAGGCGGCGCCACCGTAAAGATTTGTCCGGTCCAAGGCACCCAATAAACCCCCATGAGTTTGATGCGGATACTGATGCTTCCGCCGCTACAAATCTAGTGGGGAAGCATGGGGCGCTTTCAGTTGAGAACCAGCGGGTTTGGAGCACATGGATGGAATGGCGCGCGTGGAGAAGGTGGAAGAGATCATGCGACAACTGGGGATCAGCGGGGAAGTGTCGTTCATCCAGACCCGGGACCGATGCCTGATCGTGCCCGTCGATAAGCCGGGGCAGGAAATCACGTTGACCCTCAATCCGCAAAGGAACACAGCCCTGATCGAAGAGCGGAACACCGGCCTCTGGGATGCCATGGATTATCTTCACAAGTAACCGGGGCCCCATCTGGCAAACATCCGTGGGAACTGGGTCTATACGCGGATCTGGAAACGGACGGTAGACGCCGTCGTCTATCTTCTCCTGTTCATTCCTCCGCCCGAGGGGACGAATCTGGAAAAAGCCCGGAATCTGATGCGGCAGCTCGATATTTCGGGTGGGGTGTCATGGAGTGAGGGACAGTTCAAGCCCGGCCAAATCGATTTCCAGGCCGTCAAAACGGGGCAGTTCTTTCAAGTCCATGCGGACCTGGTAACGAGTCAGGCCACGGTGCAGATCGCGCAAACCAATGCCTGGGGCATCATGCACATGCTGCACACCTTTAGCGGGGTCAGGAGAGAGGCTCCCCGCCAGAAGCGCAACTGGGTCCTTACCGGGATCTGGACTTTCAGCATGGACGCGCTAGCGTTGGGCTTGATCTTCATGGTCCTCAGCAGCTACTACATGTGGTACGGCTTCAAGCGGAACCAGCGCCGGCTGGGTTGGATTACGCTTTCGACGGCATACCTGTTGTGCGGGTTCTTTGTGGTCGGACTCAAGTGGCTTTTTTCTTAGCTCGCCATTTGGAAACTGGAAATTCGAAACTTGAAAACGGTGCGATGTGCGGGGCAACAATTCATAGGAGCGTTCCCCGTCGCCCCCTGGCGTGACCCGATCGGGTCGTAGGGGCGGTTCGCGAATCGCCCCTACGATCTCAGTCTCCCTGGCCGGCCTTGATCACCCCAGTATCAAATGTGGAAACTCCAGGCATGGGCAGCGTGCCCCTGCCACGTCACGCGGCTTTCCGATTAAGCACATTCTACTTTGATAGATCCTCCAACAACTGACGGTGGATTTTGCGGAACTCTGCCGGGTCGCGCACATAGGTGGTAAAGCCCGGAATCGCTCTTTTGGCCAGCGCCTGTGCGGCGTTCGCGTCCTGCTTTTCGAGCCCGCGCAGCAATTCGTAATCTTCAATGCTCTCCCGCATGGCTTCCAGGCGAATCGAGCTCAGGACGGACTTATGTTCTTTGTCGGGGTAGACGATGAACGCGTCTCCCGCCGGGATGATGGAAGTTTCCCAGCCTTCACCCAGGAGCGGCTGGGTGTCCAGCACGGGTTGAGGTGACCAGTAGTTGCCGCCCCAGTGGAGGAATCCCGGCAGGTCGTACCGAAAATTGAACCATTGCAACAGGCGGGTCTTGATCAGGGCATAATCGATAAAGCGATTGGCATATTCCCCCGAGGGGAAAAGGCAGGTGTAAAACCACACCTCGCCGCCGTTCTGCGCGTGTTGGTGCAGGCGAGGCACGAGGTCGTCAAAGGAAGCCAGCACGGGCACCCAGACATCACAACTCTTTTCGTAGATGTTCAGGTCGCGGCGCGCGTCCACGGCGTCCATGGTTCGAATGCCCGGCATGGCTTCGTGCACGATGGCCGCGTATCTCCGATATACCGGCATTTCCTTCTCGCCGACTTCGTCCAGAATGTGCTGGTAGTAAATCCCCAGCCAGCCCTTCTCCTCCAAGTGCCGGCGGAGGGCAACCAGCATGGGGCGGAGGCCGGCCTCGGCGCGGGGATCGTCGGCGGGCAGCGCTTTCAAAGCTGCTTTGCCCTCTTCGAGCACGTAGACATCGACTTTGAGGTGGGCGGGATCGTCCGGGTCGTCTTCCCGGCGCAGCACGTGGCTGCCTTCTATCGATCCAATCAGTCCCGCTTTTTGGAACGTATCAACCCAACGGTCGAAATTGGCGAAGTCGTACTCGATGCCGTCGGCTCCCGAATGCGCGCCGATCAGTGCCAGCTTGGAGAAATAAAACCCGGTGAGCGGCGTGGAAATCATGTTCTGGCGATGCTCCGCCATGACGCGCCCGATGTTGCCCAGCACCGTCCACCAGTCGTCGGTGAGTTGTTGCACGCCATACTGGCTCCGAAGCTGACGGTCGCTCAGATAAAACCAGTTGGTGACCTTCAGAGTCCGTTGCGCCGGCACCATGGCGGCCGCGACGCGGAGCTTGAATTCTTCGTGAGCCTTCTCGGCGCCCGCCACTTTCAGCACGAGCCGCCCGGCGTATTCTCCCGGTTTCGCATCTGCCGGGATGCTCAGCGTGATCCAGATCGGCTGGGTTTTTTCCGGCTCGAGCGTGATGGGAAACTTCTCCAGGAGCACGTCGGGGAAGAGGGCGGGCGCGGGATGGATGATTTCCGAAGGCGGAGTGTCGTAGGTGTTGGAGGAGACCACCACGTAACCCACCGCCCGCACTTGCGCGGCGATGGCTTCTGCGGCACTTGCCAATCCCTCAACTTCGACGGTAACGTCTGCGACCTTCTGGCGCGAACGCAAGACCCATTGAATACTGACGTGGCTGTTGCGCGCGCCCAGAACTTCGGGCGGGGCAAGACGGTTTCGAAAACCAGCATCCTCAGGGAAAACCTTGATGAGGGAATCCACGAACCAGTGGTCGATCTCCGGCGGCGTGGCGGAAAATGCCCGTGTGTTGAACTGCGCGAAAAACAAGGTGGCGATGAGAAATAGACGCAGAAAAACAGGGTTCATACTTGTCCTCAAGTTAACTGTAGGTTCTTCAAATAATTGAAGCTGATCTTGATGGCTTGGAGGGGCGGCATGTTGCAGCGGTCCTGCTCCACGAAGATATGCTTGGCCCCGGCCTCCGTGGCGTGAGCGAAAATGGATGACCAATTGATCTTACCCTGACCGACCGGCGCGAAAGGATTAGGGCCATTGTCGGCAGGAGACTCGTGCGGATTAACCGGCACGTCCTTGTAGAGATCTTTGATGTGCAGCAGCGGGAAGCGGCCGGGGAACGCCTTGAAGTAATGCAGTGGGTCAACTCCGGCATAGGTGGCCCAGAAGACGTCCATCTCCATTTTCAGAAGCTTGGGATCGCAGCGCGTGAGCATGATGTCATAACCGGTGGTGTCGCCGAGCTTTGCCAGTTCATTGAAATGCGCGTGGTAGCAGAACTGCATCCCGGCGCTCTGTGCCAGGGCCCCGCACTGGTTGAAAAGGTCGGCCTGTCGCTTCCAGGCTTCGGCACCGAGGCGGGGGTTATCCCCCACCACCAGGTAGTGCACTCCGTACTCCTTCCCCAAAGCAACCGACTGCTTCCAGTCCTCGACGGTTTTGGGCGTCTCAAAATAGCCGCTCGGCGCGGTTAATCCAGCCGCCTTTAGTGCCGGACTGAGCACCGCCGGCTTAACTTCGGGTGAAATCTCCACTTCCTTATAGCCCACGGATGCCACCTGCCGCAGTGTTCCCGCCGGGTCCTTGGGGAGCATCTCCCGGACGGTGTAGAGTTCCAGCCCGATGGGGCCGGGCCAGGCGGGCTTTCCCGCTGCCCAAAGGTCAGCAGCCCCGAGCGCCGTTTTCGCGGCCATTCCTCCCAGTACGCTTCCCAGAAAATTTCGTCGTGTTGACATAGCATTACCCCCTTGTCGGCATGCCATTAAATCAGCCGGGCCGACGGGTGTCAACTGTCCCCATGCTACAATTTCTTCATGCTGAACATCCGCAGAGCGACCCCGCAAGACATTCCCCTGATCCTGGAATTCATCCGCGAATTGGCGGAGTACGAGCGAGCACCCGAGGAGGCCGTGGCCACGCCGGAGGACCTGCGCCGCGACGGTTTCTCCGCCGAGCCACGCTTCTACGTGGAAATCGCCGAGTGGAGTGGTAAGCCGGCGGGCTTCGCGCTCTGGTTCTTCAATTACTCCACCTGGCAAGGCAAGCCCGGAATCTACCTGGAGGATCTCTTCGTTCGGCCACCATTCCGCAGAAAGGGAATCGGCAGGGCCTTACTGACGTATCTGGCCAAAGTCGCCGTGGAGAAGGGTTGCGGGCGCTATCAGTGGCAGGTACTGGACTGGAACACACCCTCCATCGAATTCTACGAATCGCTGGGCGCCAAGGTCATGAAGGAGTGGCTGACCATGCGGGTGAGCGGCGAGGCGCTGTATCGCTTGGGAGAGTTGAGCGGAGCGGCCTGAAACGGCGGGTTATCGGGGCTCTCCTGCAGGTTCCAGGGCGGCCTTGGGTTTCCCTATCTTTTCCGAGGCATCCACGCCAAAAACCTGGAAGTCGGTGTACTTATGCTGATTGCGGAGGCGTTTGCCGTTCCAGTCGATGGCCACGGTAACCTCTTCCGGCAGCCACAAGGCTTTGCTTGCGTGACTGAAGCGGACCTCGTGGAAATCGATATCCGTACTCTCTCGTTCCAACCGGACATCGGGAAGGGGCGCCAGGAGGTCGGTGTGCAGGCGAACAATCGCGTGGGTGGCGTTATCAATCCAGGCCAGCCCCTGCGAATACGTCGTCAACTGCACGCCGTTCTGAAGGAAAGCACCTGCCAAGTGGGCTCGCCCTGGAGTCTGGGCAAACGCGACCAGCAGGGTATCCTGTCCATCAATTTTCTGCCGTCCGAGGTAACGGAAAGTGCTTTCGGAGCGGTAGGTGGGATGGAAAACCATCTCCGCCGAGGCGAAACCAGTGGTCAGCATGTATCCGTCGCTCAATCCTCCCAGCGGCGTTTCTGTTCCCGTCACATCCGTGCGATATTCGGCGAAGCCGGGCCCCCAGGACTCGTGGGGCACCAGGCATAAATACCGGAACTTTTGGCTTTGCGTGCCGCCGACCTTCCCCTTATGCGTGAGTTTTTCCTGGTGGATTTCCTCGAGCGAACTGGTATTGGGAAAGTCTTCGATGAGTTCTACAATCTTCGCTCCCGCAGCCTCGAGGATGGAACTTAGTTGTTCCTGGTCCCGGGCGGGTTCCAGTCCTTGGATCAGTTCCGCGGGCGGGCGTTGAAGAAAATCGAGACGCTCCTTATCCTTGGGCGAATTGGCCTGGCCGTAGGTGGCCAGAACCTTCTCCTGATCCTGGAGGTTCACCCACACCTGGCGGACATGCACCGGCAGAGTCTTGATGTCGCGCCCTCCCAGATAATGGTCCATTTGGGCAGCCGCCTCCTTGATGCGGCCCGCTTCGAAGAGAGCCTCGACCTCCAGTAGTTGTGCCTCCTGTCCCGCCCCGGCGCCGAGGGCTTTCTTCAGGTCCTCGACTGCCGCATCGTACTTTTGTGTCAACAGCCGGGCGCGTCCGAGTTCCTGCAAAGCCAGCGCGTCCTGGGGGGCATATTTGAGCGCTTCGGCGAAGTAAGGTTCCGCCTTCTCCGGCTCGTGCTGCCAGCTTATCCAGGTTCCGAACGCGATGAGAGGCTCAGGCCGGGCCGTTTTGGGATTCGCTAGCGAGGCGTTTACACTCTCTGCGAAAGCCCGGTTCGCGTCATCCCAGTCATTCCAGCTCAGCTCCACTAAGCCGAGCAGGGTCCGGCAGGCGATACAATCCGGGCTGGCTTCCACCACCTTGGATAGGAGCGGCACGGCCTGCTCCGGGCGATGATGGTCCAAGAACTCAGTCAGGCCATGCGTATAGTCCTTCGCGCCCTTTGAGGAAAGCCCCTCGGCCGGCCCCAGGTGTTTCAACCGGGGCACCAATCCGGAAATCAAATCCTCCGAAGAGAGCAGGGTGGGGTCCTGCTTTGGTTCGCGCAGCGTAATAGGGATTTCCCAGCTCTTGTTGGAATCCGCATAGTCGGCATAGATGTGCGCCGTCTCAAATCCTTTTTTCTTGACCGTCAAGATCACGGTGAACCGGCGGACTTCTTCGGCATTCAGGAGGTACTGGGTGCTGAACTGGCCTTGGTCATCGGTTTGGAGGAATCTGCCCCCCGCACCGACCAAGGGGGCAACTGTCACGGCGGCTCCTCTCAGTGGTTCCCCGTGCACATTCTTTACCTTACCCGCTACCATCCAGGATGCTTGCGACCTGGCGTAGGCAGCTCTGTCCAGGGTCGCAGCCGAAGGAAGGTTCTCAGCCCCTCCCGCCGATCCGGGACCCTGGGCTGTAATTGGCAAGGGTAGGAAACACGCCGCAAGAAGAAGCACAGCGGTACGTGGACAGCCTTCCATATCACCACGCTCGCGAGTAAGGACGTATGACTACCGCGTTTTCGGTACCCTATCCTACTCTTTGTCTTCTATTTCCACAAGCTAATCGGAGGGTGTTGATCGGGTATTGGTGGGTGCCGGGACCAGGAAAGCGGGGAGATTCATAGTCTCGATAGCTTCGCGGACTACGCGGGCGGTTTTCGGGTTTCAACTTTGCCCGTTTCTGCCCCATGCCTCAGGATTTGAAATTCAGGATCCGCCGGACACGATCACAGTTTTCCTTCACCTCGTCCTGAAAACGGGGAAACATGCCCACGATGATGCAGTCCTGGGGCTTGATATTATCAAATGCGTCCTTAAAAGCCTGGTCGACCATTTCCGGAGAACGCGCCAGGCGGCCAGCCGCGAGGACCTTGAATAAGAAGCAGGTCTTGGAGGTTTTCCGTGCCACTTGGTAGGCGCGGTGAGGGTCGGTCTCCAGGTAAAGTTCCGATGCGGGCAGAGGCAGGACGCCGAGCATCCGGCGGATCTCCTCCGGTGTGCGGGTGCGGTTGTAGGCGCACAGGACATAGAAATCCACATCCCATCCGTGCTCTTCCGCGTATTCCACCACTTCCGGTTTGTGGGTTCCGATTCCCACCTTGACCCCGGCCTGCCGCACCTTCTTTGTGTACTCCTCCACCTGGTCCATCTGACCGGCACGGAAGAGCCGGTCGGTGACTTCGCCGTGATGGTAGAGCGCGAACGCTCCGCTGCGACGGACGGTTTCCTCCACCGGACCCTTCTCTCCGTCCACGTGGATCAGGTGCATGTTCCCACCCTTGGCCCGAAATAGATCCAGGTCGGCCAGTTCCCGGGCATGATGCGAAGACTGGTAGGTATTGATGCCGTTCTGCTGGCACTGGAGGAGGGTTTGGGAAACGCGGTCCGACGTATTCCACTCGACCATCAGTTGATCCAGGAGGGTATTGAAATGGGAATACCCATAAAACTGGTTACATCCCATCACCAGGCGGCTGATTTCGGCCCCCCCGAAGTGGACCTTGGGAAGGGAAGCCGCGGGCGGTGACTGGGCTCCGGCCATGGGGCTTGCAGCCCAGGTCGCGGCGAGACCGGCTGAACTTTTGAGGAAATCTCTTCGGCTGTTCATGAATTCTGCACCTCGCTACGATAGTCGAGGCCTTTCTGTGGGCCAACTTCCACAGGCGGGCTAGGATGAACACTCGCAATGCAAGCGGGAAGCCAAATCCACGGCCAATTGCCTCCAACCACCGGGAGATCTTAAGACCCTGCCGCGTGTTGCACGCCGGCCACCCGCAGGGGATTAGCCTGCCTTGGATGACCGGCGGCTGGTGTAAGATAATCTGGAGTTTGGTTGGTAACCGCAATGATCTGGGGGAATTTCAGGCAGGAGGAAAACCCCAGCCGGGAGTCTGAACATTCCAAAGCCCATCCAACTGGCCCTCATCCTCTGCCTGGCCGCCGTGCCTGCCTACGCCCAAGGTAACTATGAGATTCAGGTTTATGGAGCCGACACCGTTGCGCCGGGGCGCACCATGGTGGAATTGCACAGCAACTTCACCTTCGAGGGTTTCAAGACCGTCTACCAGGGGGTCTGGCCGGACGAGCATCAACTCCACGAGACGCTGGAGATCACCCAGGGTTGGAATAGCTGGTTTGAAACCGGATTCTACATTTTCACCAGCTACGGTCCCGACCAGGGGTATAAGTGGGTGGGAAGCCATATCCGCCCGCGCGTGCGTGCGCCCGATAGTTGGCACTGGCCGGTGGGGGTGAGTCTTTCCACCGAGATAGGCTATCAGCGACCCATCTTCTCCGCCGACACCTGGACGTGGGAAATCCGCCCCATCGTGGACAAGCAATGGACCAAGTGGTACGTGTCCTTTAACCCGGCTCTCGACCGCTCCTTCCACGGACCCGGCGTGTCGCAGGGGGTTACCTTTTCCCCAAACTTCAAAGTGGCATACTCCCTGACGCGGAAACTGAGCGCGGGCGTGGAGTATTACGGAGCACTCGGGCCCGTCACCGGCTTTGACCCGCTGTACGAACAACAGCACCAGATCTTCCCTGCCATTGACTACGATTTCGGCCCCAACTGGGAATTCAATTTCGGCGTGGGCGTTGGCGTCACGCGCAGCACGGATCACCTCATCGCGAAAATGATCATTGGGCGCCGTTTTCGCTTCATCACGCCGCACGTCCCGCGGGGACTGAGGCCGAATAGCGGAAGCGGGGAGGATTAATTGGCCCTGCCTCTGAAACTCGCGCCGGTGGGACTGCTTCTATCCTTGTGCCTCGGGCTGGCTCCTATTGAGCGGCCATGGGTCAGGGCTCAGGGATCAGTAGATATGGCACGTGCTCTTCGTACCACCAGGAACCCGACACCTTGCACCTCGCAAGTGACACCTGACACCTTCCTTTTCCGGGCGCCTCGAGGCTTCCCTCCCATCCCCTGGCCGGCTGACAATCCCTATTCACCGGCGCGCGCCGAGTTGGGCAAAGTTCTCTTTTTCGACGGGCGGCTTTCCGCCAATGGGGTTGTTTCATGCGCCTTTTGCCATGAACCGGCGCATGCGTTCTCCGCGAGCACGCCGCTCTCCCGTGGCGTGGATGGGAAGCAGGGAGTCCGTCACGCCCAGACCCTGATCAATCGCGCCTGGGGGCAATCGCAATTTTGGGACGGGCGCGCATCCACGCTGGAGGCGCAAGTCGTCTCGCCCCTTACCAATCCGGATGAAATGGGCATGACCGAAGAGGGAGTGGTCGAAAAAGTTCGCGGCATAAAAGGGTACGGGCCGCTTTTCGCCGCGGCTTTCGGGGACAACGCCATCACCTACGATCGCATTGCGAAAGCCATCGCCACCTTCGAGCGCACCATCGTATCCGGGAACTCCCCCTACGACCGCTACCTGGCCGGTGACAAATCGGCGCTGACAAAGCAACAGAAAGATGGCTTGGACTTCTTCAACAAGAAGGGCGAGTGCGCGGAATGCCATAAAGGGCCGAACTTCTCAGATGAGAAGTTTGCCAACCTCGGCGTGGGCATGGATCAAGCAAATCCCGATCCCGGCCGCGAAGATGTTACCAAAAAGCGCGGAGACTCCGGCAGGTTCAAAGTGCCCACGCTGCGCGATCTTGCCGCCCGCGCTCCCTACATGCACGATGGCAGCGTCAAGACCCTGAGCGAGGTGCTCGACCTCTACGCCAAAGGAGGCCTGCCCAACCCCCACCTGGATACCCGCCTCACCCCTTTCTATCTTGACGAAGAAACCCGGCGCGACCTCCTGGCATTTCTCGATTCCCTCAACGGCCAAGGGTGGCAAAACATCAAGCCACCTGACACTTTCCCTCAATGATTAACCTGGGGCTCGAGCGGGGGAATGGATTCCGGGGGCGGCGGGAAGAGCGCCGCGCCCACGGGCTCGTAGCGCGAGCCTATAAAGTGGAGGACATAGGATTGGAAGAAGACCGTGGCAGGGGTGTTAATCAACCCGGCCAGGTAAATGAACCCCGCCAGCATGATGGCGCCTAACGCGACAAGGATGCTGATGGTGGCGGCATTCAGCGTGAGTCCAATCGCTCTCCCGCCAAAGAAAACGATGACCCCCGCGATCCCCAGGAAAATGAGCAGAACGATTAGGGTCAGAAACGTAATGATGCCGAAAATGATGGCGCTGCCGATGGCCAAAACAATTTTCATCAGCACATAGCCGGTGAACGCCATCTTCTCCGTGGCCAGCATGGGGAGCAAGCGGCGCCATGCGTCAAGCACTCCCACTTTTTCCATCGCCATAATCGGTACGCAGAAATCCTTGGCGAAGAGGCTGGCAATCGCGCCCAGCACGAAGAATGCGAATAGAAGGAACAGAAGGGCGACGCCGCCAAGGATGAGCGCGACGAGGTGTTCGCCG
>DATJVT010000569.1:0-5061 GCA_035501695.1 Terriglobia bacterium
GGGGGAAGACTCCTGCAAGAATCGTGAAACACAGGGCAGCCGGAGATGAGCGTAGTTTCAACATAGGGCCCCACCTTACAACGAATTACGGAAACAAACCCCTCACCATAAGCCACAGCATCGGGACCTCAAATACCACAGTGTTTTTTCGTTCACCCCTCCCCGTGAATACGCCAAAATTGCCTGCCAGGACGCCTCAGTTACCGCCCGTTAGGTTCTTCGGCCGAAACATACCTCCCGCTTGCCGGGCCACCAGCCCACGGGGTGCCAGCCGTTCCGCAAAAACCATCAGGCCATTAATAAACCGCGTGATGGCCAGACTGTGCCCGCGATCATAAGCTCGCAGCCCCCGTTTTACCACTTCCTCGGGAGATTGCAATCCCCCGGGAAAGTCGCGCTTGCTGAACTGGCCCGCGTCAAAGAAGTTGGTTGCCGTGCCGCCGGGGCAAAGCGCCAGGACTTTTACGCCGTACCTGCTCACCTCCTCGGCGAGTGCCATGGAAAAATTGGTGACGTAGGCCTTGGTGGCGGCATAGACGCTGGTGTAAGGCACCGGCTGAAAGCTGGCAGTGGAAGACACGTTGATGATGCCCCCGGCGCGCCGCTCGATCATGCCAGGGAGAAGCAGGTGCGTCAATTCCGTGAGCGCCACCATATTCAAGCGCATCATTTCCGACTGGCGGTCAAGCGGCAGCTTCCAGAATTCACCCTGGGCTCCGAATCCGGCATTGTTGACCAGAAGGTCGACAACGACCCCGCGTTCCCTCAGGATTTCTGCCAGGTGCCCGGCCGCCCCCGGCGGGCCCAGGTCCTGTTCGATTACTTCAATGCGCAGGGAATGGTGCGCCGCGATTTCGCTCCTGAGCGCTTCCAGCTTTTCTTTAGAGCGCGCCACCAGGGCCAGATGCCGTCCGCGCGCCGCCAGGGCGCGCGCAAAGCAGGCGCCGATCCCGCTGGAGGCGCCGGTGATCAGGGCGAGGTTTTCAGGAGCCCCCGGTGCTGCCGTCCGGTTTTCGGGCTTGGAATCAAGCATGGCTGTTACTCCCCGCAATAATCGGATGATCTGATGATCGGGTGATCGGTCGAGCAACAAAGCACTGCGGCGTCACCAAGTTGTCCCTTGCCGGATCACCCGATCATCCGATCCTCCCGTGGTCGTACCCCGGGTTTATATGTCGCGTTCCCGTGGCCATCAGTTGCTCTGCCTCGGTGCGGGACTTGATTCCCCCCCGCGCGCCGAGTGCCGTGCAGTTGAGCGCTGCCATGGCGTTCGAGAAGTCCAGCACCTGTGGGATGTCCCATCCCTCCAGCAAACCATAGGCGAAGGCGCCGTGAAATACATCCCCTGCTCCGGTGGTGTCCAAGGTTTCGACCACGAACCCGGGCGAGTAGCAGAATCGTCCCCCATGGTAAACCAAAGCGCCTTCACGGCCCAGCGTCATGCCGGGTGTGCGAACGCGATATTCGCGCGCCATGTATTCGAGCACCTTGAAGGGGTCGGCGTGGCCTGTGACGGCGGGTAGAAACTGGGTTGAGGCAATTAAGTAGTCAATATAGGGGAAAAGCTTCTCAACCTTCTTGTAAACGGTGTCGAGGTCGGCCAGCACGGGGATGCCGGCTCGCCGCGCCCAGCGCGCCGCCGCCAGTGCCGCTTCCACGTCACAGCCGTCCAGATGGAGGAGGCGGGCGGAAGTGATAGCGAGGGGCTTGAGTTCCTCGGCGTGGACCGTCAACTGCGCGTCACGGTCCCAAAAGACGGTCCGCTCCCCCGTAGCTTGGTCCACGATAATGAAACCGTATTGAGTTGAGGCGCCGCGCACGACCTTGGTGAAAGCAGTGTCCACTCCCTCCCGCCTCAAACTGGCAAGCTGCAGTTTGCCGCCCGGGTCATCGCCGACTTTTCCGATGTAGCGGGCTTTCAATCCTAAACGGCGGCAGGCGACAAGGGCTGTTGCAGTCTGCCCGCCCGCCAGCATGGACATGGCCACCACGCGTTCCTTCCCCCCCAGGGGGGGGAACTTGGGCACCGCCAGAACCGTGTCCGTGGCATTTAAACCCAAACCGACAACATCCACTTTCGCGTAAGCCAATCTAACCTCCCGCGCGGTGCAAGTCCAATACCCTATCATGAAACTGTCTGTACGGGTCCCGGGGCTTAAAACTCTCGCGTAGGTTGACGGGCGGATGCCGCCAAGTCATAATCCCGACGAATTCGATTGTTGGCGGCCGCCGGGTACGTCATTTTGATTTGGGAAGGGGAACTTATATGCCTGTAGAAAATGCCGGCACGTCGGGGGTTTTGGAGAATCCCCTGAAGATCATGCTGCGGGAGGGGAAGGCGGTGATCGGCTCGACCATTACGGTGGCCAGCGCCGAAACTGCCGCCCAAGTGGCAGCGCTGGGGTTTGATTTCCTTTGGATCGAGATGGAACACAGCCCCATCACCCTGGAAACCCTCCGGAACATCATCCTGGCCACTCGCGGCCTGAAGGCCGTGCCCATCACGCGGGTTCCCGTCAATGAACTCTGGACGGCGAAGCGCGTACTCGATGCGGGATCGCTAGGAGTCATCTTTCCGTTTTGCAGCACACCGGAATTGGCCCGGCAGGCCGTGGCGGCTTGCAAGTATCCCCCCCACGGCCGCCGAGGTTCGGGACCGGGCCTGGCGGCATTTCGTTGGCCCGCGGTCGAGGGCTACCACACCTTCGCGGACAACAACGTGCTGGTGGTCATCATCGTGGAAGAGGAACGGGCGGTCGAGCAGATTGATGCCATTGCCGCTACCCCGGGTGTCGATGTGATCTTCGTCGGCACCAGTGACCTTTCCTTCTCCATGGGTTACCGCGGGCAGTCGGATCATCCGCGAGTACAGGAGGCTTTGAAGAAAGTGGTGGCGGCGGGGAAGGCCAACGGTAAATTCCTGGGATTGCCGGTCAAGGATTCCGATCAAATCAAAAAGTATATCGACCAGGGCTTCCAGTGGTTCCAGACCGCCACTGAGCTTGGATTGATGGCAAAGGGCGCGCGGCAGCTTCTGGAACCGCTGGGCCGGGCGGCGGATCCACTGCAAAAAGGGTTGCTCTACTGAGAAGTAGGGAGATAGGAGTCAGGAGACAGGAGTCAGGAGTTCGTACACAAACTCCAGGAATCAGGATCCATCGCCTCAACGCGCCGCCCGACGTCGTTTGTGCGTCAGCGCATTTGCGTTCTCCTGGCTCCTGACTCCTGACTTCTGACTCCTGCCTCGTTCACCTCGCCGGGGTCGCCAATGAATCCCAAAAAGTACAAATGGCTTGTAATCGGAATGCTCTGGTGCATCTGTTTCTTCGACTATGCCGATCGCTGGGGTGTTTCCGCCCTCTTTCCCCTGCTAAAGAAGGAGATGCGGCTCACCTCGGTTCAGTTGGGATTGGTCGGGTCGGTCTCGGCATGGGTTTACGGGTTGGGCGCTCCTTTCGCCGGCTTTGTAGTGGACCGCATGCGTCGCAAAACCGCCATTTTGGGCGGACTCCTGGTCTGGAGTGGGGTGACCGCAACGGCAGCCGTTTCGCATTCCTTCCACCAACTGCTCTGGTTCATGGCGGCGCTGGGCATGGCCGTAACGATTTACATGCCGTCGGCCATGTCGATGATCAGCGATTTCCACGGCCGCGCCACTCGCTCGCGCGCGATGGGTATTCATCAAACCGCAGTATATATGGGGACCATCGGAGGTGGTCTTCTGGCGGGCCTGATCGGCGAGCGCTACGGATGGCGCTGTTCATTTGTGGCGTTTGGCGCCCTGGGGGCTGTCTTGGGCTTGATCCTTCTACCATGGCTCCGCGAGCCGCGGCGCGGAGCTGCCGATCTCGAGGATGGAGCCAACCATTCCCCATCTCAACCTCCCGGCAAGCTACCAGCGGGAAAGACACTGAAGGCAGTTCTCGGCAATCCCATGGCGGTGTTGCTGATGGGCGCTTTTATGGGCGCGAACTTCGTTGCACTGGTCCTGTTGGTATGGATGCCGAACTTCCTATACGACAAGTTCCACATGAGCGTGGCCATGGCAGGCCTTTCGGCCACGCTTTTCGCGCAGATTGCCAGCATGGTGGGTTCGCCTTTGGGCGGTTGGCTTGCGGACGTCTTTCGCCGCCGGTATGGCGGCGGACGAGTGCTGGTTCAAGCCGCTGCCGTCTTCTGCGGCGCCCCCTTCGTGTTCTTCTGCGGGCGTGCCGGAACCATAGGGGGAGTGATCGTTGCCCTCGCCGCTTGGGGGTTTTTTAAGGGCCTCTACGACGCCAATATATTCGCTTCTGTATTCGACGTCATTCCTCCTGAGGTGCGGGGTACCGCGGCGGGTTTGATCAACATGATGGGATGGTTGGGGGGTGGAGCGGCTCCCGTGGTGGTTGGTTTCCTGGCAGAACGGCTGGGCGCCAGCCCGGCAATTTCGCTTTCATCTCTTGTTTACCTGGCTACCGGGGCGCTGCTCGTGACTGGGTCCGTGCTATTCATGCGCCGGGACGTGGCGAGAGCCGAGGGGTTTATGAAGGGGTGATAGCCAGGACTCCCCGGAAGTGCTTCGGAGACACCGAGTAACCAGGGAAAATGGCGCTGGAATCCTCCACGCCGAGGTGGCGCGTGGCAACCTCGGCGAATACGTCGCGGAAATCGGTGGTCAGCGCGAGGTCCCGTCCTTCGTGAAGTTGATGGTCCTTCAGGCCCGGCCAATCGCCGTAGACCTTTCCACCCTTCACCGGTCCGCCCAGAGCGAACATGGCGTGGGCGTGTCCGTGGTCCGTGCCCCCGTTGCCGTTCTCGCGGGCGGTGCGGCCAAATTCCGACATGGTCAATACCATGATGTCGGCCATGCGGTCGCCCATGTCCTGATTGAAAGCAGCTAACGAATCGCCAAAGTCCTTCAGCCGTGCCGCCAATTGGCCGGTTACTCCCCCTTCGTTGACGTGGTGATCCCAACCGCCCACTTCCGCAAAGGCAACTTCCAGGCCCACCTCGGATTTGATGAGTTGAGCAATCTGCTGCAGGTTTCGGCTCAGCGGCCCGCGAGGATATTCCGCGCCA
>DATJVT010000570.1:0-12675 GCA_035501695.1 Terriglobia bacterium
GCGAGTACAGGCTGGCGGGGTTGCGACCGCCACAACGTAGAGGAGAACCTTGAAGGATCTGCCGAGCAAGTCTCTGGACATTAGCTTCCACTTCGTACGCACCTGGGTTAAGCGCCAGGAAGCGCTGATCCTAAATTGCACTGGTCGCGCCGCGGATATCAAGTTAGCCCTTCCCGCCTCACGCGTCAGCCGCCATTTTCGGCCCTCACGTGAAGGACAAGGTCTAATTTGCCTGATTTGGTCGAACACAATCCTGCCACAGAATTGGCATTATCGACGGGCCCGTGTCAGGGTTGCCGAGAGTCCCTTGGTAGTGCTCAAGCTCGTGCAGAATCGCCAAATCCATTAGCTGTGCAGGAGTGATAGAATTCGCAAGGGTCTGGGCCTCTGCGAATTGGATGACCAACGGTTGTGGGCTTGCCCAGTTCACTTGAGAGTTCAGGATTATCTGGCCTTGATTCTGCTGACTTACGGTGAATCCCTGGGGCGAAATGGGGCCCAGGTTTTCAAACAGTACAGTGCTGATTGCCCTGCTGCACGGGGCGAGAGGTTGCCCAAGATCCGCTGCGCAGCCGGGCTTTCCCAGGTCCTTCGCGACCCTTAAGACAGATGCGCTTAGCAGCCCCGCCAAGCCCCCGGAGGCGCTTTTGCTGGCGCCGCCCGGGCCAGCGGTCGGGCCGTCCAGAATGGGGGCAAAGCGTCCGGCACCACCGCCGCTACCACCTGACGGGCAGTCGGCCGAGAAGGTACCCTCCGGATCGCCATTCGGAACCGCAATGCATCCTGGGGGGACGACTGAAATCAACCCCAGCGAGTCGACGAGCGTGGTGGGACTGTTCAGCGCGTACGTGTACCTATTCCATGTCTGCAGGCTCCCGGCGCTGCCGCGTATGGGGTCGGGCGAGAGCCAGCGGCCAAGGCTCGAATTGTACTTGCGGGCCAGCGTGTGGTCGAGGCCGCTTTCGCTGTCCCGCTCGTGGCCGGTGAACTTGTAATTTTGCGAGCAGGTGTTGGTCACCGACATTTCGCCGCCAAAGGGATAGAAGTCGGCATCGTAGCACACCGTTCCGGCCGAAGTGGTGATCACGCGGGCCGTCCCCAGATGATCGCCGAAGTAGAATGATACGTTGCCGGAGCCGTCGCGATGCGCGATGCGCCGGCCTCCGAAGAAGACGTACTCGTTCACGGTGTTGCCGCTGGCGTCGGTCTCTGCGATCGGCGCACCATTTGGCCCATACCAGTAGAGCACGCCACTCGACTTCATCACGCGCTTACCGTCGCCGTCGTACTCTGTACGTGGGCGAATTGTGGAGTAAAGCGGTGCAAGTTTCATGGGGCCGTGGGGAGGATTTTACCTCAGGGGACACGAAGGATTTTGAGGATTTCGTCGAGGGCGTGGTCGGCCTTGTGATAAGCGGCTTCGAGCGGGCTGGCGGGGGGTGGAGGGGTTCTTGGGGACGGTGGAGGAAGTGGCTGCCGGCGAGGGGTCCGCACAGGCGCTGGTGGAAAAGGTTCCCCTGCGCAGCACCAGGGGGCCCAGGACTTCATCCCGCAGGTAGAAGTAGCAAAACCGGTAACGGCTGCGATGCTTGTGCAGGAGGGGGTGCTTGCTGGCGTCGGGTTGGCTCACCGGGAGGCGTCCGGGGCGATAGGTCCAGCCCGGCTCGTTGCCCTGCAGGATGAAGTAGACCTCGTAGCGGACGGCGCGCTCCAGGTGGCGCAGACAGGGGAGCACGTACTAATCCCAAACATTCCCTCGCACACGCGCTTTCGAAATTTCAGATGTTTTTGGCCAGGTGTATGTGGTCGGATTGCTGCGCGAATCATCCATGGTCGGGCAAATGGCCCGTTTCGTCGTAACCATAGGATCAGGAAAGCGACGTGCCGGCGGTACCAGCCGATGAATCGGCCCCGCGGCCCCCTCGCCGGTCACCCGACACTACTCCGTATCGTTTACGGACAAAATGTCATGTCTGGTGTGCCGAACCGCGCCGAACCGGGCGTCCGGGCACCAAAAGCCACATGCATTTCCGGGCTGCCTTCCTCCCAATTTTGAAACCCACGGGGTTTTATGGGTTATCCACATTGGCCATGAGATTGGGATGAACCCTAAAGGAAGGCAGGGGCGGCGGCTTGCAGAGTTGAGGTGCATGCCGCTGCCCCTGTTGGTGGGTCAGCTTGTGGGTAAGCTTATCGGTGGTGTCCACCGCCTCCGCCGGAGCTGTGCCCCCCGCCACCTCCGCCGCTGCTATGCGAGGCGGAAGAACTGTGGCTCCCGCCGCCGCTGGGGGCCGAGTAGGTGCGGCCGCCGCGGGAAGGCGCGGAGGAGGTGCGAGCGCCGCCTCCGTAATAGCCGCCGCTGGGAGCCCGCTCGCGCATGATGGGCCGGTTCAGTTCCAGCGAAGGACGGGAACCACCGGAGTAAGTGTACGAACCCCCGGAGCGCGGCGCGGGAGCGTTCCATCCGCTCGATCCGCCCGAGTAGCTGCGGGGAGCACTGGAGGAGCCTTGCCATCCGCCGCGCTGCGCGGTCGATCCGGATGCGGTCCGTCCGCTGCTGTAGGGATTGGGGCTCGCGAAGCGCTGCCAGTTATACGGGTTGTTCTGGGAAGCAGGAGCGCCCTTGCCCGGCGATGACGTGGACGGGCCATTCACGGCCGCCGGCCAACGCTGGGATTGATTCCCCTGTTGGTATCCCCTCCAGCCACCGTTGGAACTCTGCGCCCCGGGCTGCGCCGTTTCCGTGCGCCCGTTGAAGGTGGAATTGGAGCGCGCTCCATAGCTTTCCGTGTTTCCACCCATTTGCCGGTTCATCTGAGCGTCGCTCGTGGGGCCGCGCTGCACCATGTTGCGGACCTGGCCGGCGTCCGAGGAGAAGTTGTAGCTGTGCCCTGCCGTTGTTACGCCACCGCGAGAGTAGAAGTGCTCGCTGCCCATCGCTCCCGAGGTGGAACGCTGGAAGCTTCCGGCCCGGTTGCCCAGGCTGGCCTGCGTGGGAGTCACAGGCAGACTTCCATGCACCATGTTGGCGCTGCGCAACATGCTTTCACTCACCGGCGTGGAGCGGGTCATGCGCCCACTGGCAAAGTCCTGCGCCGAAACATGCATGATAGCGTTGCGCATGCGCGCGTCGGTCATGGCCTGCTCCAGGTTCGAACCGTAAGGCCGCCCTCCCGGAGTGGTGAAGTGGGGGCCATGGAAGTTGAGGTTATTGATGTTCACCACGTTGTAGCTGTGGCCACCACCCCACCACGGGTGGCAGATGTCCCGGGGACCCAACGCCAACCAGCCAATCGAACCAAACCCGAAGCCCACACCGAATCCAAACCCACCGCCGCCAAATCCAAAGAAGGAGACATAAGCCGGCGCCCAGACCGGATGCGGTCCGTAGTAACCCCGGGCCGGCCACCAGGCCCAACGGCCTCCGTACATGAACCAGCGACCGTAGTGGTAGGGTGCCCACCCCCAGGGCTCGTAGGAAACCCAGGTCCATCCCCAGTAGGGCTCCCATGCCCAGCGGCCCGCGCTGTAAGGCACCCAACCCGCGTCTACCTGGGGCGTCCAGCACCAGCCGTAATCCGGCACCTCCTGCCACTGACCGTAGTAATCGAGGTCGCCGGAACCCGTAACTTCCGGCCCGGTGTGCTGCTGGGCTTGCACGCTCTGCATCTGGTGGTCTCGATCACTGCACCACTTGTCGAACTCATCTCCCTTGGGAGCCGCGTCGATTTTGTATTCGGGATTGTCGGTGCCATGGATCTGGATGATCTGGCCCGCTTCAACCTTGGTGCTACCCTGGTTGGTCAGCACTTCGGCTTCACCCTTGCGCACGATCAAGATCGTCTCGCTGGGAGAGGTCACCTGGATGCGATAAATCCCCGGCGACAGGGGATGCACTCCCATATTGGGAGTATCAACCTCGGCGTCCGCCTGTGTGCCGTTGAACACGGTGAAATCCACCAGCCCTGAGGCCAACTGGACGTCAAGCTTATTGGCTTCGAGGTCCGCCACCCGCGCTTCCGTATGCTCCTCGAGCCGCATGACATTAGCGGCGTCAAGCTGAAGTTCCGCCCGCGCCTTATCGGCGGTGGTCACCTTGTCACCCGGCACCACGGGAGTGTTCACCGTAGCCTCAACCGACTCACCCGAATCGCCGTGCACAAGGGAGACGTTACCTCGCAGCACGCTGATGCGCCCTGCTGCCGTCTGGGCCTGCGTCGGTGCCTGCGCCGGCGCCTGCTGGGGTGGAAGGGGTGATTCAGGATCCTCCTGCGCCCCGACGTACGTCGCGCAAGCCCATCCCATCGCGATAATCGCCATTGTCGTTAATAAGATCCTGGTTCTCATGGCCCACCTCGGCCGAACTTTCACTTTCGGGCATTTCCACTTGCGCCCACCGTTCATAGGGCAAGACGTATGCCAAAGCCCCATTTACTTGATAGGGTTTATCTGCCTACGCATCATTGGGTTAGAAAGAGTCCTATGGCTGGGCCGGAAATCGGAGCTTGCACAATCCTGCCAGTTTTCAACCGGATGGTGGCCGTTTTCGGCCAGCGGAGGTCATTGAAAGGAAAGCACCTCGGGGAGTTTGGAAAGTCCAAAGAGCCGGACGAGCAAACGTGGAGGCTTGGAGACGGTGGCGAAGCCCTTTTGCTCGCCGATCACCCCGGGGCCATTGAATTGCACCTCACACATGGGGATGTGTGCAGTCCTCGATTGTCATTTCGCGAACATTGGGCCACAATGCGAGGCGCGTTCCCTGTCAGCGATATCCGGCGGAGGCAATACCACGATGACGGAGCCCCGAGGTTGCTATGGCCGTCTTTGATCTCAAATTCTATCTCGACCGATTCCCGGAAGTTTGCCGGCAAAAATTCGGGCGCTCTTATTCTTTCCGCGCGCTGGAGAAGAAGTTCGAGCCACTCTGTACCGGGAATCGGTGGCTGGCGGCGAAAGATGTCCTGAACATTTTTGATCCCACCGCCACACCCTTTGGACGCTACTGGCCCAGGCCCAACGAAAAGGAGCTGGACCAGGTTTTGAAAAAGGCCAGGCTAGTGCTGGGCCCCTCGCCGGGCGACTTACGGGAATTGGTGCGGGGGGCCCTCGAAGTCTTGCACAGCATCGGGATTGTTTCTCTCGTCCTGCGCTTCGTGCATCCCGACCGCTTCGGCGTTTTCTCCACGCCCATCATGAACCTGCTCCAAGTGCACCGGCCACGCACCGTCGAGCTCTACCTGGCCTATTGCGACGAACTGCGCGCCTGGAAAGAACACTTCCGCCTGGAATCCGTGGCTGACACTGAAACCGCGCTTTGGGCCTACCACGAACTGGTGGCCGGGGAGACGCACGGAAGCGAGATCTCAAATTCGCACGCGGAATTCGACGCCGATGTATGGATTCAACGCCGCCGCGTGGCGCAGGTCCTTAGGCCGTTTCTGCGAAATTACGGACCGCTGGAATTGGCCCGCATCCTGGTGGAGGAGGAGCCGAAGCTGGCGGGCAAAATCGCCGGAGAAGAATATGAGCGCCTCCTCCGCGTTGCCGCCCGCGAACTGTGCGGCGGGATGAACCTCAACGTCCGGGGCGCGATTGAGATCCTCTTCGACCGGCTGGCGGAGGACGGTTACATCTCCCTTGAAGACAAGGCCCAACTCGACAAAGCCTGGCGGGTGCGCAACGCCGCCGTCCACGCCGGCCGCCCTCCCGATCCCGAGCAGGTGGACAACATGATCGACACCATCGAGCGCATCTGCCGGCCTTGGGAGACGGCTCAGTAGGGGCATCCCAGACCAAGCGAGGGGAATGATCGCTTGCGGCTCCCACGACCGCCGCGCCATCCGATGGCCAGTCCGGGTAAACATTCCCGAAGAAAACAATCTCGCGCCAAAGCGCCAAGGCCCAGTGGGGGCGAAAAACAACCTGTAACATACTTTTGCGCTCTTTGCGGCTTTGCGCCTTTGCGAGAGATTGTTCTGTTTCTCCTGGAGGGTCAAGCAACCCGATAAATACGAGCTAACCGGAGAATTTCTGTGCAAATGCGATGCGTTTCTGGATGGATGGGTGGCTGTGGAAGATGAACTCAATCCAGGAATGGGGTTGGCGTTCCGCGAGGTTGAGCTCCGCCAGCTTTTCCATGCTGGAAATGAAGGGAGCGCTGGAAGCGATGGCCCGTAGCGCGTAGGTGTCCGCCTGGCGCTCCAGGGCGCGTGAATAGGAATTCACCGCGGGAAGCAGGGCGAGCGAAAGGGCCGTGGTGACCAGTGCCAGGAGCGGCAGATTGGCGAAGTCCGCGGCGCCTTGAATGCCGAAGCGCGGTCCCAACCAGTCCAGAGTGCGGTGAATCAGGTAGAACCCCAGAAACATCGCTCCGCCTTGAATCGCGATCAATTGTAGGATATGCCGGTGGACGTGGTGACCGAATTCGTGCGCCAGCACCGCCTCCACTTCTTCATCCTGAAACTTCTCGAGGAGCGTATCGGACAGGATAATCCGGCGCGTATTTCCCAACCCCAGCAGGGCCGCGTTGGCCTTCTTGCTCTTCTCGCTGAGCTTCCATTCGAACACACCCTTCACCCGCGTGCCCGCCCGCCGAGAGAGCTCCAGCAGGCGTTCCGCAAGAGCAGGGTTCTCCAGCGGCTTGAACTTGAAAAAGATGGGCATGAGGAGCACCGGAGCGAGGTTCGCGAGCAGGACAAAGAAGCCAATGGCGCCGACGGCGCATACGATCCACCAGCCCCCCGGCCAATGGCGGATCGCCAAATAGACAAGTTCCATGGCCAGCACGCCCAGCGCTCCCCCCACGGCGAGGCCCTTCAGTTTGTCTTTTATCCAACCCCACAGCGTCAAATTGGAAAGCCCATAACGGTGCTCCAACCAGAAGCCATGCAAATAGTCGAGGGGCAGACCTATGGCTTGCGTAATCGTTCCGAATAGAAGCAGGTAAATGAACAGCGAGAGCCACGGGTGCGGGCTATAGTGCCACGCCAAAGTCCGCAGAGCGATTGTCCATCCGGTGAAGAGCAGGGTGAGAAGGATTGCCAGGTCGACAACGTAGCCCGTGACCGCCAGGATGCGGTCGGTGCGGTGGTAACTTTTTACGCGGTCAGTGTCAGGCATGCGTTTATCAGCGTCCAGCAGGGCAGGAACATCTTAGCACTTCGACACGTACAACCACTACGGAGGGAAAACCCTGTGCTACGATGCGGTCATTTGGCTGCTGGCATGCTGCTTGCTTCGTTGGTTCCACTTTATTCACGAGAACCCGTTACCTGGCGCGACCCATCCCCGCACCGCGTGCAATTCGTAACCGTGGACAAGGACGTCCGGCTGGAGGTGCTCGACTGGGGGAATTCTGGTCGGCCGGTCGTTCTCCTCTCCGGAGGCGGAGACACGGCGCACGTTTTCGACGACTTTGGGCCAAAACTTGCCGGCCAATACCATGTCTATGCCATTACCCGGCGGGGGTTCGGTGCGTCCGGATACTCCGCTTTGCAGTGCGGGGCCGACCGCCTCGGCGACGACGTCCTCGCCGTCCTTGACGCGCTTAAACTAGACCGGCCCGTGCTGGTGGGACACTCCATAGCGGGTCAGGAATTGAGTTCGGTGGCTACGCGTCATCCCGAGCGCGTTGCAGGGCTGGTATACCTCGACGCCGCTTATCCCTATGCATTCGATAACGGGCTGGGGCCGTCTATGAAGGAATTTCAGGATATCAGTGGGCCTCAACCCCCGCCCCCGGCTGAAGCCGACTTGGCCAGCTTTCGCGCCCTGCAAGACTACTATTTGCGCGTGCTTGGATTCACGTACCCGGAGGGGGAACTTCGCCAGCAATGGAATTCGACTCCGGACGGCCGGGTTGGAAAACAGCGCGACTTCCCGGGCTACACGACTTTGATGGCGGGCATGAAGAAGTACACAGATATTTCCGTCCCCGCGCTTGCTATCTTCGGGAACCCTCACGGTCAAGGAACCTGGGTTGATAACAATCCAGACTCCAAAGTGCGGCTGGTGGCCAAGGCTTACTCTGCGGCTTTGGGGAGTCTTACAGAAAAGCAGATGAGGGTATTTGCAAAGGGAGTTCCCACCGCACGCGTCGTCGTGATCTCCGGCGCGAATCACTTCGTCTACCTGTCAAACGAGGCGGAGGTGCTGCGTGAAATGCGCACCTTTCTTGCCGGCCTGCGTTAGCAACCCAGACAGGTGGACACTGGAAGGCCGACGACTAAAAGCAGGGGTCCACGGCATCATCCTTCAGTCCTCGTGGCAAGCCTGAACCATAGCTTCCAGGTTCTCCAGGGGCACGGAGGGTAGTATCGCATTCGCCGCCGCGACGATGTAACTGTTCTCATAAGGGCGGCCAAGGGTGTTAATCGCCCGCTTGTGATCCCATCACTCCGGCGCCGTCGCGATTGCGGTCATCTCTCCTAATATCGCTTTCACTTGCTCGGGCGAGGGGGCTTCGGAATAGAGACGCAGGAGGTTTTCCGTTCCCGAGGCGCGCACCAGCAGCCAGGCGGAATCTCCAAAACGCATCTTGGCGCCATCCAGGTCTTCCACCTTCGTCACTTTCAATCCCGCGATCTTCTTGAACTTTCCCTGGGCCACTTCTATCACCAGGCGTTGTGCCTTGGCCAGTTCGACCTCCAAATCAACCCGCCCATAGAAGTGCGGCCCGAACTCCCGGCTTAAGCCTTCCACCAATTCTCCCAGGGTCATTTTCTTTTCCGCCATCACTTCCGCCAGCAGGAGCGAGTTCAGGATGCCGTCGCGTTCAGGCAGGTGGCCCTTGATGCCGATGCCGCCACTCTCCTCGCCGCCGATCAGGATGTCGCGGGTCAGCATGAACTCGCAGATGTATTTGAAGCCAATGGGCGTGACGTGCAATGGCAGATTGTGTTTCTTGGCCAGCTTGTCGATCATCTGGGTGGTGGAGAACGTCTTTACCACTTCTCCCCGCAGCCCCAGGTCCTCGGTAAGGTGCTGGAGAAGGATGGAGAAAATCTTGTGAGAATCAATGAAGGCGCCGGTGCGGTCAATCGCGCCGAGGCGGTCGGCATCGCCGTCAGTGGCGAAGCCGGCGTCGAAATTACCCTCCGTCACCGTCTGGCGAAGGCCCTCCACGTGCGGCTCTATGGGCTCAGGGTTCATCCCGGGGAAAAACGGGTTGTGCTCGGAATGAATCTCGCGGAAAGGAATTCCCGCCTCGTTGAACAGGCGCGCAATGCAGCCGCGGCCCGCGCCATACATGGGATCGATGACAAACTTCTGGCCGGAGGCGCGAATTTGATCGAGCTTCACGAGCTGCTTGAGGCGCTCGAGGTAAGGTGTGGTGAGATCGACCGTTTCGATGGGCGCGGCTTTGCCCTTGCGTGGGCGCGTGCGGGCTCGGTCAAGGTGATGCAGGTGGGCTTCAATACGATGGATGATGGGGGGCGCCGCTGAGCCGCCATACGGCGCTTTAAACTTCACCCCGTTCCAGCGGTAGGGATTGTGGCTGGCCGTGATCATGACGGCGCCAGCGGTTTGCCGCGCCACTACAGCGTAACTCACCGCCGGGGTGGGTGTTCCGGATTCCGCCAGCCAAACCTTGATTCCCGCTGCTGATAACACATCGGCAGTGGCCCGGGCGAATTCTGGCGACAGGAAACGCATGTCGTATCCGACGACCAGGCCGCGGGACGGTTCGGTCTCTTCGCGTACGTACTGTGCGATGGCCGCCGCCACCCGCCGCACGTTGGCGAAGGTAAAGTCCTCGGCGATTACCGCCCGCCAGCCGTCAGTGCCAAATTTGATTTTGTCCATACGCCTCGAGTGCGGAAGCCATGATTCGCGGTCACCAATTTGCGAACCCTTGGAGTGCGGTAGCTTACTGCCGCTTTTTCACCAACCGGATCCCCGGCAACGCATTGACCAAGCGCTTGAGACTTCCGCGAGCAAGCCCGTCCGAGGAATGCGGCAGCAAGCTACCGCCCTCCAAAGCTTCGCATCCCCGTACATTACAGAAGAGTCTCGCGTCCCGCCTTCTCCAGCGCCTGCACCGCTTTCCCCACAGATTGGGTTTGCTCGCGCGCGCAGACCAGCAGCGCGTCATCGGTCTCCACAATAACGAGATCTTTGACACCAACTGTAACCACAAAGGCACGCTTGGCCACAATCAGATTGCTGCGCGAATCCAGGCACAGACTGCGTTCCGGGCGGACGTTGGCTTTACTATCCTTCTTCAGAAGATCATACGCCACCGCCCAACTGCCCACGTCGTTCCAGCCGATGTCCGCCGCCACGGCATCAATATTCGAAATCTTCTCCATAATGGCGTAGTCAATCGAGATCTTCTCAAACTTGGGGAAAAGGCTTCGAAAGGCCTTAGTCGAGCGCGTCCCTCCCGCTTCCGCCAAATGCGCCAGTTGGTCCGCCATGTGGGGTTGATAGCGGGCGAAATTCTCGAGTAAGGTGGAGGCCCTCCATATAAACATCCCGCCATTCCACAGGTAATGCCCCGAAGCGACGTAGCGGCGAGCCAGAGCGAGTTTCGGCTTCTCCGTGAACTTCTCCACCCGGAAGACTTGTTGCCCGGCCGAGCGCGCCTCGCGGGACCCGATGCGCACGTATCCGAAGCCGGTATCGGGGCGGGTAGGTTTCAATCCGATCACTACGGAGCTTCCGGAATCTTGTGCCCTCCCGCACCCGGCACGAAGCACGCGACGAAACTCGGCCGGTTTGGCGATAACCTGATCCGCGGGCAGCACCACCATCACGCCATGCGGGTCGCGGCGCAGGATTTCGTGGGCCGCCACTCCCAGGGTGGGCGCCGTGTTACGGGAGGCGGGCTCCGCCACGATCTGGGCACGCGGAATCTGCGGCAGGCGGCGGCAAACCTCTGGCCATACAAGATCGTTGGTGTAGATGTAGATGCGTTCCGGAGGAATGATGGGCAGGATCCGCTCGACGGTCTGTTCCAGAAGCGTTCCGTGGCCAAAGAGTTCCAACAATTGCTTGGGATGCCGGCGGCGGCTCAGGGGCCAGAAGCGCGTGCCACTGCCTCCCGCCATTACGACGGCATAGACGTGTGCGAGGGCTGAGTATCGTGCCATGGCATCTCACTCGAATATGATCTGGCGGATTTTCTCGGGAGGAGTTCTCCGCCGCTTAAGCGGCTCGCGGAAATCCTTTTCGAGGTCGGGAACATAGAATTTCAGCAGGCGGGTGTCAACGCGCGGGGCCAGCCGATAGTGTCGGGCGGCAGGCGGAATCATCCAAGTGCTGCCCACTTGATAACCCATCCACCCCTCCTCGTTTTCGATACGGCCATGCCCTTCCAGGATGGAAAGGACCTCTACCCTTTCCGGCGAGCCGCGAAACGCCGCCGTTTGCTTGACCCATAATTCTTCCAGGGCGAAATAGCGGCTGGCGAGTACGAATCGGCGTGATCCGTATTTCTCCTCGCATACAATCCGCGGCAGGTCGCGCTCCGGCGGGAGTTCAGGACGTATGACGTCGAGCCCTTTTTCCAGGTGAAGGGGACGCGGCTTCCCATCCAGGCCGGGCCGACCAAAATCATCCAGCCGATAGGTGAGATCGGAATTCTCCTCCACCTCGAACAAAATCAACCCCGGTCCCAGGGCATGGATGATTCCGGGGGGGAGGAACACGGCCTCTTCCTGTTGCGGCCGGAAGCCGTGCAGAAATTCGCGCGACCTCCCTTCCTTGAATACCCGCAATAACTCTTGCTTGGTCACGCCGGGTTTGAGGCCGAGGAGAATCGCCGCCTCGGGGTCGGCCGTGATGAAATACCACATCTCGCATTTGCCCACATTGCCGGGGTCGTGAACAGCGGCATAGGCGTCATCAGGATGGACCTGAACAGACAGCCAGTCGCTGGTGAAGATGTACTTGGCCAGCAGCGGAAAATTCCGCCCCGGCCAGGAACTGCCGTGTAACTCCGGGCCGTATTTCTCCGACGCCTCCGCCAAGGTCATCCCCGCGGCGGGGCCGTTCATGAGGCGCGAAACGGCGTCCGTCACCCAAACTTCGCCAATGCGCTGATTGGCGAAGTGACTCCCGGCCGCATCCGCGGAGTGGGGCGGGGGGAAGAGGGGAGCCAAGTCGCGCCGACCCCAGATTTTGGGCTTGTAGATATTGGAGAGCTGAATGGGACTGTTGAGTGCTGGCATAGTCAGGGCAGGTGCTGGCCAAACCCTGCTGGAGATTGGAGTTTCGGACCCGGCGTTTCCCGAACCACCAGTCTCATTGGAATTTGGCGAAGAAAGCCGTCATCCTCCTCAAACCCTCGTCAATCTGATCGAGGGAGGCTGCGTAAGAAAGGCGAACGTGTTGTTGAGTTCCAAAGGCGGGTCCGGGTACCACGGCGACGTGCGATTCTTCCAGGAGCCGTTCCGCTAACACGGTGGTGTCGGCCAGCCCGTCGCGGTGCAGGTAAGCCGATACGTTGGGATAGGCGTAGAAGGCCCCTTGCGGCATGGTGCACTTGACGTCGGGGATGGCGCGCAAACCCTCCACGATGCGGTCGCGGCGGCGGCGGTACTCGGCCAGCATGGCGCGAACCGAATCCTGCGAGGCGCGCAAGGCCTCCACCGCTGCCTTCTGCGCGATCGAAGTTGGGTTGGAAGTCGAGTGGCTTTGGAGCTTCAGCATACTGGCAAGAAGCTTGGTGGA
>DATJVT010000571.1:0-11163 GCA_035501695.1 Terriglobia bacterium
TAATGCTCCAAATCGCCCATCGGCCATTCGATGGGAATGCCGCAAACCCCCAACCACTCGGAGAACCACACGGTGCCGAAGTCGTCGATGTTTCTGCCCTTTTTGTAAACTGCGGGGAAATCGGCGAGCGGCAAGTCCTTCATATAGTCCCAGCCGAAATCCTCGCGGAAGTCGGTAAGGATTTCGTCCAGCGCTTTGCCATACTTGATCTGCGCGGCGGGAAGCACCGCATGGGAAATAGGTGCCCGATCTGGACGGTTGAAGCGGATGGCGTTCTTAACGCGTTGTCGACTGTTCAAGGAATAAACCTCCTGATTGAATCTGCGAAGCGCCCCTCGCCCCGCGACCCAAAGCCGTCTTCGGGCGACGGGTCGGCCTTCACGGCGCGGCCATTTTCGTCGCCATGCGTCGCCGGTAGACCTCATTGCCGATCACGGCGTAGAGGTATTGATGGTCAACGCCACCGAAGGCAACGCCGGAAATCGGGCCAACCGACGGGTCCGCCTGTTCCGGCCGGTTGAAGATGGCGACCACTCTCCCCTGCGCGTCGCAAACCTGCACCCCCAGGAGTGTTGCCACGTAAAGCAGGCCCTTGCTGGAGACCGCCATACCCGCCGCGCCACTCGCCGAGGCTTCATCGGTGGTTTCTAGGCGAAAGAACGGCTCCCCGTGCTCCAGGGTGGCACCCGGTTGCAACTGGTAGGACCACACCCACTTGCTGTTCGGGTCGCCAACGTAAAGAAAGGATTGATCCGGCGCCAACGCTATGCCGTTCGGCACCAGCGCGCGAAGTCCCCACGTGGCACCCGGACCGTATCGGTTCAACTCGAGTTGGTGGTGTGTCTCCACTCCGGCCAGGGTTGTGTGGATCACTTCGCCCTGATGGGTCACTGCGATGTCCTGGCATTCGGTATTCTCCAGTCGGTCGGCTTTATTCCCATCCTGCGAAAAACGGACAATGCCGCCCGCGTCGCAGGCATGGAGCAGTTCCCCTGGCCCGAAGGAAAGCCCGCGGGCGCCATTCGCCTCCTTCACAAACGTCGAAACCTGTCCGGCCGCATCAATCCGGTATACGGATTTTCCCGCCGTATCCGCGACGAACACATTGCCCTGCTCGTCCACAGCGATGCCGCGGGCTTCGCGCAATTTGGCATTGAGGAGTAAAAATGAGGCGGGAGCCTTGCTGCGCGGGTTGCCCGGGAGCGTCGTCACTTTTTCCCAATCCACGCCCACATCGATGAAACCCGTCTGCTTATCACCCAGCAGCCGCATCGCGGGCTTGGCGACGGGTTGCGGATAATCGCGCCAGAGCCAGCGGAGGGCGTCAGGCAGAATCGCGCCACCCTGAATCATGTCGTGATCCTTATCGCCGGTCACGAACTTGACGTCGTAGCCTGCGAAGGTAAGGGCAGAGGCCATCGACTGATTGGCCAGCCACCAGTCGCCAGCGAAGTTGTTGAGGTCATGACTGCCGTCCTGGAGAAACACGCGGATCGGTTTAGGCTCGGTCTTGCGAATGAGGGCCGGGTAAATGTCGCCACCGCGCAGGTCCGTGTAGCTGCCGATGAAGCTCAATACCCGGCGGAACGCTTCCGGGTGCGTCCAGGCCACGGTAAAGGAACAGATGCCGCCCGAACTTCCGCCCGAAATCGCGCGGTCATTGGGATTGGTGGAAAGGTTGTAGTGCTTCCCGACCTCCGGCAGAATCTCATCGAGAAGGAATTCCGCGTAACGGTCGCTCAAGCTGTCGTACTCATAGCTGCGGTTGATCCGGTCCTGCTGTCCCGGCGCGGAAACCTTGAGAACGCCGGGGTCTATCAGGATCGCGATGGTCACGGGCATTTCATGCTTGGCGATGAGATTGTCAAATACAATCGGAATGCGCGCCCGGCCGTCCTCCCGCACATAACTCGTGCCATCCTGGAAGACCATCACGCAGGCGGGTTTTTCCGGCGTGTATTGGGCCGGAACGTACACCCAGTAGTCGCGCACCGTGCCGGGAAAAATCTTGCTGGTCCAGGCATATTGCGTCACCTTCCCTTGCGGCACGCCGGCGTGGCGCTCGGAGTCAGCCGTCAACGGGTAATCCTCGTCTCCCGGCGCCAATCCGGCAAAGGCGATGAGCAGACTAACGAGTAAAAAGAGCTTTTTCATTTATTCCTCCGCGGTGTAGTTGAGGAGATGCGGCGCGCCCACCCTTTAGTCTCTTACTCGAATTGCTTCTTGAACTCGGCGAATTGTGCTTGCAAGTCGAAAAGCTGTTCCTTCAGTTCAGCCACTTCGGTTTCGAGGCGGGGGATGCGGTCGTCAGAGGGCTGGAGGGCAAGGGGCTCGGACTCCACCCCGGTGGTCCACTCCGGTTTTTCGCCGGCCAGCAATTGCGCATAGCGCGGTTCCTTGGTTCCCGGCAGGCGGGGCAATTTTTTCACCAGGGGTGGCTCACGTTCGATGAGCTTCTGGAGCGTGCCCTCCAGGCTTTGGAGATCGTCGAAGCGATACATGCGCTCGGCATGGGCGCGGAGTTCGCCCAGCGTCTGGGGGCCGCGCAGCATGAGCTCGCAAAGAACCGCCGTCTGGCGGCGGTCGAAGTTGAAAACTTCCTGCGCGCGGTGGCCGTATTTCGTCACGCGGCTTTCGGCCGTTGACGTGGGCGCCGCCAGCCACTTCCTGCCTAGCGTGTCGAGTGCTTCGCGCACCGCCGCTTCGTCAAGGGTCATTACCGGGTGGCGATTCGATTTTTGATTGCACGCGTTGGTGAGTGCATTGAGCGAGAGCGGATAATAATCCGGGGTCGTGATTTCCTTCTCGATTAAAGCTCCCAAAACGCGCACTTCCGGGTCCGATAAGAGCAGGTCCACAGAGGCATCCTTTCACGCTATGGCGATTGTCCTGCGCCGGCCGTTCAAACCGCGCCAGCCATTATAGAGTGCCTTTGCTGCCACCGCCAAGGTTGCGCTCCGGTCGCCGACCGATCGCCGATCGAATTGCACTCTCAGGGCGGGGATGCTAGCATGCTGCCGAGTACGGGCGTCTCCTGCCCAGTAATATCCGGGCGCGAATGAGTTAGAGCTTGACGTGAAACCGTAGCCGAAGAGGTATGGCCGCGGAAGGGCTCCATGTTTCGATTCGCAGTGACGGCGATTTCTCTCCTGGTTGCCTGCCTGGGTATGGTTGCCGGCGTTCACCCGCAAGGCGCTGCCAGCCCGGGGGCCCCCGGTATCCCGAGTGAAGCCGTGCGGTACCTGAATCGCGGGGCTATCGAGGCCCGCCAGGGAAAAGATGCTCAAGCTATTGCCGACCTCGAGCGGTCCATTGCGCTCAACCCCAACGACTTCAGGCCGTACAAGGAGCTCGACGGCGTTCTTTCCAGGAATCGGCAGTATGACACGGCCGTCCGGTATTGGACACAGTACATCCAACTCCATCCGGGGGATGGCCGCGCTTTTTGTGAACGCGCCGGAGCGTATTCCTGGCTCAAGGATAGCGAGCACACGCTGGAGGACGCCGAAAAGGCTTGCAGCCTCGGCGCGCAGTCCTGCTGCCAGTTTGTTCAAAGAGCCGGCGCGAATCAGGCGGCGCGCCCCGTCCCGCGTATCAACAAAACCTCGAATCTCAAATCGAAGGAGGATTACATGGAAGGCTTCATCACATTTCTGGTTGTTATCGTCATCCTTTTTGGGATCGGCACGTTCTTTTCTGGATTCTTTACGGTAGCCACGGCCAAGGCGGCCGTTGTGCAGCGCTTCGGCAAGTTTGTGCGAGTGGCAGGCGCGGGTTTGAACTTCAAGCTGCCCTGGATTGAGAAGGTGGCGGCCAAAGTCGATCTGCGCGTCCAGCAACTCGATGTCAGAATGGAAACCAAGACCAAGGACAACGTCTTTGTCGCCATACCAGTTTCGGTTCAATATCACGTCCTCCCGGACCGCGTCTACGAGGCGTTCTACAAGCTCTCCGATCCCAAGGAACAGATTGGCTCGTTTGTGTTCAACGTCATCCTCGGGCACGTTCCCAAGATGAACCTGGATGAAGCATTCGAACAACAGAATGCCATCGCCACGGCGGTTAAGCAGGAGCTGGATGGAGTCATGGCGGGCTTTGGCTATGGAATCGTCAAGGCACTGGTGACCGACATCATCCCCGATCCCAAGGTAAAGGCGGCCATGAATGACATCAACGCCGCGCGGCGCGAGCAGGAAGCCGCCAATGCCCGGGGTGAGGCGGAGAAGATCCTGAAGGTGAAACAGGCGGAAGCCGAGGCGATGAGCAAGCAGCTTCAGGGGCAGGGCATTGCCAACCAGCGCAAAGCGATCATCGACGGGCTGCGCGAATCGGTGGAGACTTTCAAGGCGAGCGTGGAGGGAACGTCCGCCAAAGACGTCATGACGCTGGTCCTGTTGACGCAGTATTTTGACACGCTCAAGGAGATCGGCGCCTCTGCCCACTCCAACACTATCATGATGCCTCATAGTCCCGGCGGCATGGTGGATTTCTTCGACCAGATCCGCAACGCCGTGGTTCTAGGTGAAGCCGTGGGAGATGCGCGGGGAGCCGCCATGACCTCGGCCAAGCCCGGCGCGCAGGGGTAGAGAGTAATCAGTTCTCAGTCGTTGGTTCTCAGTTGTCAGTTCGCAGGACGTAAGGCAGATTCTTCCCGACTTCGGACATCGGATCCCGGACTCCGGACTATCTCTTCATCAATTCCAGCACTGCGCTGGTCATGGCGGTTACGCCGGTGCGAAGGGTAGGTTCGGGAATCGGCGCCCACAAACTGGAATGCAACCCGGGGAGGGGCACACCCGTGCGTTGGCTCTCCGCCAGTTTGGCCCCGTCTACCGCACCCAGACTGAACTGGCAAATCGGGATCTGCCGATTCTCGAGCGCGAAGCGGCAGAAATCCTCGCTGGCCATCACCGGCGGCATCTCCAACACATTGTCCGCACCTAACGTCTTCTTGAAAACCTGTGCCAAGCGCATTGTCAGTTGCGGGTCATTGTAAGTCGCCGGCGTAAACTCGCTCTCGCTGGCGGTCACGATGGGCGCGCGCGACGGAGGAATGCCGTCCCCCGATGCGATGCCCTGCGCCATGCGCCGGAGCGCTTCGATGATGTGTTGCCTCACCTCTTCCTTATAAGTCCGGATGGTGAGCTGCAAATGCACCTCGTCCGGGATGATGTTATAGCGGGTACCTCCGTGAATCGAACCCACCGTGACGACGGCGGGATCAAAGGGCGAGTTCTCCCGGCTCACGATGGTCTGGATGGCCATAATGAACTGCGCGGCCTCCACGATGGGATCCTTGGCAACTTGCGGAGCGGACCCATGGCCGCCAATACCCCGCAGGGTGACATCGACTGCGGTCGAATTGGCCATGGCGTAACCCGGTGTGTATCCCACCTTGCCGGCCTCGAGAGATCCGGTGTCGTGCAACGCCAGCACATAGTCCGGACGTGGGAAGCGCGTGTAGAGCCCGTCGTCCAGCATGGCCTTGGCCCCGTTGATGGCCTCTTCGGCGGGCTGTCCCAACATCACCAGCGTTCCGTGCCATTGATCCTTAAGCTCCACCAGCATTTTCGCCGTGCCCAGGAACGAGGTGATGTGGATATCATGCCCGCAGGCGTGCATCACCCCCACCTCGCGCCCGGCGTCGTCTTTCGTCCGGGCTTTGCTGGCGTAGGGGAGGCCGGTCTGCTCTTCCACCGGAAGTGCGTCAAGTTCGGTACGCAAGTAGACCACCGGCCCGTCGCCGTTCTTCAGGACACCGACCACCCCGTAGCCCGTCCACTCGGGGTGACCGGCATACTTACCAATGTGTTCCGTGACCGTGAAACCCAGGCCGCGGAGTTCGCCCGCGACGAAGGCCGAAGTTTTCTCTTCGTGATGGGATAGCTCGGGGGCAGCGTGTAGCGATTTGTAGGTGGAAAGGAGCGAGGGCATGGCGCCGCCCACCAGGCTGTCCAGATTGGTTTGTTGACAAAGAGCTGCAGGGACAATGAGGAACCAGCAGATAAGCGTAAGGCAGGTGAGAGTGGCGCGGCGGCTCACGGAGTCCTCCTGATTGACGGATGATTCCACACAGCGAGTACAGGCACCCGCCAGTATCGTTGAAAATCCGGGGTCGAGGCAAGCAAAAGCACGCTGCCACCGCCTTGACCGACAAAGGGCCGGAAGGAATCCATCATCCCTGCATAATGCAGCGGATGTTCTTGACTTTGGCTTCTTCGGGTGCTAAACGATAGGAACACCTTGGGGTAAGCGTAGTCACGGAAAATTAAAGTGGAGGGTTTTGTGAACCTCAGATTTCGGGGCGTACTTTCATTTGGCTGCCTCTTTCTCATCTTCACTTCCGTCCAGGCCCGTCCTCCGGCCCCTCAAAACCCTGGCGGCGGCACCTCCGCTGTCCAACCGGCTCCCAATTCACCCAAAGGCGGTAACGGGTCGAACCCCGCCACAAGTCCTCCGGGAACTCCGCCCGGAGGAGCGGCCCCCAGTGCTCCTGCGGAGACATCCGTCCAGGGAGCGGCCGGTTCCGAGGGGAAAAAGGATACCCAGGGCACGCCCTCCGTGCCGACTCCCACGCTGACTGCGATAACTCCCGCGGCGCCCCTGATTGCCCCCAACCAGCCGCTAACCATCACCGGCGCCGATTTTCAGGAGAAACTCACCGTCACCCTTATTGACCCGCAGGGCAACTCGTATGAATTACCCGGCGATGCGGTTCTGCAGGTGAAGAGCCAGCGCCTGGTTGTTGTTGCGACGTTAGGCGTAAGCGGCCGGTGGCAGGTCAAGGCGACGAATCCCGGAGGGAAAGCTTCTGAACCCCTCGGATTCCCGGTTGCCAATTCCCCGGGGATCACCCTTTTGTCGCCGAGCGTTCTAGCGTTTTGCCTGGCCGCTTTGATCATTACGGCGGTTCTGGCGGGCCTGTTCATTGTCATGCTGCTCGACGTGAACCGGGTGGTCAAGAACCGGCAGTGGTCCCTCGCCGACGCTCTTTCAGAAGAATCCGCCTATCAACCCAAAGAGATCAAGAAGAAGGAAGATGTGATTCTTTTGGCCAGCACCAGCCGGTTGATCGCGCTCCTCGGGCTGCTCGGGATTCTCACCACCGTGCTGGGAATCGGCTACTCCATCATGTGGAATCTTTTCATTTTTGGAACGGTCCCGGACCTCACGATGGTGCGATCGTTCCTGTTTGGCTCGGCGTGCCTGTTCGCTCCTTATCTGGCGAACCAGATTGGCGGGATGTTTGGCCAGTCGGCGGCGTCCAAAACGGCGGAGGCGGCGCCGGCCGTGGCGGTCACCGGCGTCCTGGCCGCGGCGGGGGAACTGGCTTGTGATAACGCGCCCCAGAACATCTCCGTGACCGGCGTGGGCTTCCAAGCAGGGTTGACGGTGACCCTGACGGATCCGCTGAGTGCAGTCCGGAATGTCCCGGCGGGCGATCTGCAGTCCATCAAACCCACCCTGGTGGCGGCGCGCCTGGTGCTGAACACGCCCGGGTCGTGGAGGCTGACCATTACCAATCCGGGAGCGGAGCCGGCGAAGGCGTTCCTCTTCGATGTTTTTGGATCGCCCACCCTGGCCCAGACTGATCCGTCCCCCCTCCCGCATAACGTCGCGGCGGAGTTTGACTTCGTGGGGACAGGGTTCATGTCGGGCCTGACCGTCCAGTTGACCGGGCCACCGCCCCCACCTACCCCAGGGGCCGCCCCGGCCGCACCCGCTCCGCCCGCGCCACCACCCTTCGCGGCGGAGGTCGTCTCGGTCACCTACGCTCGAGTGAGGGTAAAGGCGGCGCTGGCGAATCAAGGCACCTGGCACGCCGTGGTCACCAACCCGGGGAATCATGTGTCCGCCGGGTTCGATTTTCAGGTCACGTAATACGCGGGCGCCAACCAGCGGCGAGGGGATTGACTGCTCCGGTTTCGGCCCGACGGCATAACGACCGTCAAGGAGACTACGATGGGAAACTGGGATGATTTGGCCACGGAAGCCACAGCGTTAATCAGGAACGCCCAGGTCTACCTCTCGAATCAGAGGGCAGATGTTCAAAGCCCGATGGAGCAAGTGCGCATCGAAGATTTGTCGAAGCAACTGGAGCAGCAACTGTATTCCATTTTGGAAGTTGTGGTGACGTACAAAGGGACGCCGGCGGCGGCCGTCGCACCCCACGACCAGCCGACCTATGAAAAGCTTTCCGAGGACTTTGCCCTTTTCGACCAGCGCCTCAAGCAACAGCAGGGCAAGCATGACCTTGGCCTTACCCAATCCATTATGGGAGGCCTGATTCAACACCTCGGAGCTTTCATGATGGCGGGCCCGAACGGGCCTGGGGGAGGGAAGCCATAGCACGCCCCGGGCACCCGCAAGATGAAACGACAGGTGGAAAGCAATCATCGAGTGCCAGAAAAGCCAAAATCAGCACGGGGAGGAACCTCATGGAAGGTCTTCAGGAAAGGCTGCGGACTGAAACGGCGTTTCTCGCGGGCCTCGCTCAGGAGGGCATATGGAGGCGCATTGCAAGGCAGAGGACCCTTGACCTAAACAAGCCACTGCTGCTGGGCGGATCTGGCGTGAGGGGCGGTTGGTATGGTGCGGGTCAAAAGGGCCCACACGGCCCGGGGGGATCGGGCCCCGGCGGGCATGGCTGCGGCGGTGGAAATCCGAAACCTCCCGCCCCCGGTCCCGGCCCTCAAGGCCCCGGCGGGGGAAAGCCAAAGGAATAAAGCCTACCTATGGCGTTGCCATTTGAAGCTGCCAAGGGAGTGTCGGAAAAGGCGCTGGGGGTGAAGTTCCCCGTCCTCATGCGGGTGGTCCTGCCGGGATTGCTTGCCACGGCGGTGCTTTACCCCACCGTGGCGTGGTCGCTGCGCAGGTTGCCTGCCGGATCGGAAGTCGCGTGGCTCCGCCTGGCGGGCTTTGCGGTCCTGGTTTTCATTCTCGGCGCATTGATTTCCACCCTCAGCGGCGAAGTCTACAAGGTTTATGAAGGGAGAACCCTGTGGCCCCAGCGTCTCTTCCAATGGGCACGGGGACGGCAACAGGCGCGTATCCAGAGACTACTCCGAAAGGCGGACGAGGCTCGCGCCCGCTCGGAAACCGCTCGCTACAACGAGATCTGGTACCAGCTTCGCCTCTACCCTGTGGACGAAAAGGGCGATCCGGAAGCGACGTACCCCACCCTGTTGGGCAACCTCCTGGCCGGCTACGAGGATTACCCGCGCAATCGCTACGGCATGGACTCGATCTTTTTCTGGCCACGCATCTGGCTCCAGTTGGAAAAGGAGAAGAAGGATGAGATCGACAGCCAGTGGTCGGTGGCGGACGGATTCCTCACCCTGTCCGTCATCAGCGTGGTCGGTGGCGCGCTGTGGATCGTCCAAGCGGGATGGTCCGCCCTCGACTTGGCCACTTTCCATATCCCCCTCGACTCTCCCGGTTGGTCAGCATTCGCGGGGCTGGGCTGGTTCGTACTAGGGTACTTCTGGTATCGACTTTCGTTGCCGTTCCATCGCGACAACGGCGAGATTTATAAGTCCATCTTCGACGTCTACCGCGACAAAGTCCTCGATATGACACAACTGCGGCCACAGGAGAAAGAGTTGTGGACTGCCACCTGGGCCTATCTTCAATACCTTGTCCTCAAATGCCCGAACTGCGGGAATTACAACTCCCCCGCCAGCGAGAAGTGTGCAACCTGTGGAATTGGCCTGAAGGAACTCATCCGAACCTGGCGCAGTACGGGCAAACTCCCCCTTTAACCCAGTGAACACCGGGTCCAATCAATGCTTGAGTACTCCCCCGGTGAAACTTAGCCCGCCACCTTTGCGTACTACTCAACAGATCGCAAGTCGATCCTGAAGTCACGATCGGCCGCAAGGAGAAAAGCCGATGTCCTTGAAGACGGTGTGGTGGACGTTACTGACTGCGGTGTCGCTTGCCGCAATCCGGCTCTTGAATTATTGGGCTTCCTATCAGCCCCTCAGCACGCTGGTATACTCGGGAATCGTTTTGGCGCTCGGCGGGCTGGCAAATCTGGTTCTTCCTTTCCGGTTTCTGGGCATCCGCAAACGCGTCGTGGGGGCGGTTGTCCTGGCGGGTGGCGTGGGCCTGGCCGCGACGGCTTTGCTCTGGCCGGCCCCCATGTTCCGCGTCGCGCCACGCGGAACGGTTCTTGACGAAACCATGCCGGAGTTCCAGTTCTCCGAGAGGCACTTCACCCGCATTCACGCGCGGCCCGATCAGGTGATGCAGGCGGTGCGCCAGTCGACGTTCGGCGACATGAAATCCCTGGTCACGCTCCTGAAGATTCGCGGGGCGGTCTTGCGCGCCCCCTTCCCCGGCATCGGCGATTTACAGAACAAGAGGATTCTCGAGGCATTTGCGGCGTCCGGCTATCTTCCCGGTGACAGCGAGCATGAAATAGGGATGTTCGGAGTTGTTAACGCGCGGGAGAAACGCCGCCCCGAGGTGCACAACTTGCGGGAGTTTACCGATTATCGGGAGCCGGGTGGAGTGAAAACGGCTTTTTACTTCAACGTGGAAGATGCGGGCGGCGGATGGTCCACCCTCCGCACGGAGACCCGGATGGTGGCGCTTGACGATGCCACCCGCCGCGGCGTGGGCCGTTACTGGAGATTGATCGTGCCCGGCAGCGGGCTGCTGCGGATTCAGTGGCTGGAGGGTATCAAGAAAAGAGCCGAGGGGATGCCCGACCTGCGGTCCTAGATGCCCATCAGCGTTCAGCTTGGATGTTGCTGTATTCAGAACCGCGGCGGAAGCCAAGGGGCGCAATGTTATTGCCGTGGCCTTCCTGGCCATTCTCCTTCACGGGCAGGATACCCGTGCCACGCCTTGTGGCACGGCCATCCTGGCCATGTCTGCGGAATGTGCCATACTCCCGCAGCACCAATTGGAGCGGCGTGATCCGCCGAACGGAGTCCACCCTCGCTCCGCCGCGTTCCGAGACCTCAACGAGGCTTCAATTCCATTGGCCGGAGCGCACCCGAAATCATGCTAACCAAAGTGACCGATGGCCGTCCAAGGTGACATGTGGCCGTACCACATGAGATTTGCTACTACCGTGTGCTGTCACCACAGGTGCAAGCATGAGCAAAAGCAAAATGGATCTTCTTCAGGGGACCTTGGATCTGATGGTCCTGC
>DATJVT010000572.1:0-8552 GCA_035501695.1 Terriglobia bacterium
CAGCGCCAATTCACGAAGGACCAGACAGACCCATGGTCAGTGCCTCAACCTGACTCCGAGCTTATCACCAGCCCTGGCTCTATCGCCGAGAGGGTCGTCCAACGCGGTCGCCGTGCGCTATGGCGGCTTGGAAGATAATAATCCCTGCTCAGGCGCACCCTGCAAAAAGCACCAATGAGTCTGTGGCCCGTTCTAGTTTTGTTGGAGTAACGTTACGGTGGGCTCAAACTGGGACGCTGGGCAAACAACAAGCGCAGGGCTGCCTTACCGTGATCTTCGCCCATGGCGGCTTGGAAATCGGTGGTCGTCAGGTATTCAGGATGAGGCTGGTGAGAGCGCCACTCCATGAAGAGGCTGTTGCTGATGCGCCGGAACAACCCGGCTACAAACATGGCGTAAGGATGGCGAATGCGACAACGGTCATCGTTATGGGAAACGTCCAAACGCTGGTGCAGGCTGTTTTCGATGCCGCCAAAACCCGCCCGGTTAAACTCCAGCCACTTCTGGGCGTCGAGCTTTTCGGGGTGGGCACTGGTGAGGAGGCAAATGTTTTCATCCTTGCGGCCCTCGGCTTGACGCAGTAAGCGAGCGGCCTGGGCGGCCAGCGGAAAGCAAACCTGCTCCGGGCCGACCGCCTGGGTCCGAATCGAGCGGCTCACGTTGTGGCCCTTTTCGTATTGGAAGGTGCGATACTCGGTGGGCGTGGGCTTCCAAGGGGGGGAAATCCGCCTTGGGGGCGGGGAGCAATTTCTCGATGTTCTGGTGAAGCTTGAGTTGGTTATCTTTAACGGTCAGCAGATAGTCCCCTCCGCCCTCCAGCACAATATCGCGAGCCGTCTGGGTTTGGGTGTGCAGAGCGTCCAGGGAGACGAAACGGCCCTTCAAGTCCAGGTCGGGAAAGAGTTTTTGCGCCACCGGGATCTCGTTGGTCTTGGTGTCCACCACGGCGCTGCCCAAGTAATACTGGCTGGGCACGCAGAGGGCGGTGAGGATGCTGTGCCCGCCGCCGTGGTGGGGCTCTTTGCCATCCAGGGCGATCAACTCGTTTTGGGGTGCTGGGCCGCGCAACTGCGCTTGAACTTGCAGCAGGACTTGTTCGAGTTGGGACCCGTTGATTTCCTCCAGCAGGCGCCAAAAGGTGGGCTGGCTGGGGGGCGGGTAGCGCCCCTGGCGCTGACGAATGCCTAAAGCCCGCCGTTGCCCCTGGCTCAACTTACGCGCAAACTTGGCCAAGTCCTTGGATCCACGTGGCGCTCCGCACAGTACCGCCAAGAGATAGATAGCCAATAACGACCAGAGCGGGTAGGTGCCGATCTTCTTGCGGTAATCGGGCACTCCTTTGAGCCGCTCGATGATAGACCGAATCTCTTTGGGGGTATGGCGCGAGCGCACCCCAGCCTTGGCTTCCACCATGGCCAGAGCCGGCTTGAGGTGCTCGGCTTGCAGGCTCCGCCGGGCGTTGGCACACAGTTCCCGTACAAAGAGTCGCTTGGGCTTGTCGTGCCGAACATAATAATCGCGCTGGTGTCGCCCGGAACCGTCGGTCGGGCCCAATTCTTGCCCACCATTAGCCGTATAGACGGTGCCGCAAAACTGTTCGGGGTCGACAAAGGTTTCCACCACCAGCACCGGATGGCCATACTTGGTTTGCCAGTCGCGGCTCAAGCGGGATAAAGCCAGCCGCAGCGACTTGGTGCCCAGATTGGGAAAGGTTTGCTCGGGCACCAGCAAGAAGCGGATGTTGTTGACCACCAGAGCCAGGCGCTTTTCCCGCTGGGCATCGGTCCAACCCATCCACTGGTCCCGAGCCCTCAGGTGCTTGGCGGCCGCGGCAAAGACCAGCACTGCGCGCCACTGGCCCTGCGCGTCCGTCACGACGTAATAGAGTCGCCCCCGACGGGTTTGAGGCTTCCCAAATAATGGTGCTCGTCGAGCAACTGGTGGCAGCGGTTCAACTCGCAGGGTTCGGCGATTCGTATTTGCAGGCTCTCAAGGACTACTTGCTCCTCGAGACTGGGTTTGCGAACGGTCTTGCTCATGGCCCCGAGCTTGAAAAGTCGCGGGACCGTTGTCCAGCAAAAACCCCCTACATCCCATCCCTCAATTACTTATGGAGTGAGATGAATTGGCGCTGCTTGCTACATTTATGGGCCAAAACACGCCTTTACGGCCATTTCCGTCAGATCCGGAGGGAAGTTAGGTTAGGCTCGCCCGGCCGCCGAGGCGATGCAACAGTGATGCAAAACGGGGGGTGAGTGAGAAAACCCTTGGTAGAATTGGAGCGAGCGAAGGGATTCGAATTCCCGTCATCTTTAGTTCTCATCTCGCGATTTCCCTAGGAAACAGTGCATTTTCCGTTTTCTGTTCGGCGCTGATCTCGCAGCAAAACGCACGCAAACAAATGGGAACTGGGTCAAATTGTGCCAAAACACTGAACGGTCCACACTGGCCAAGACGCCGGGCAAAGATCTCTCTGACGCCGAGCTTTCTCGGCAATCCGCTGAGCGAAGCCTCGGCTAGATTCAATAGACGCGGTTTGCTCGGTTTCAAGCGCATTGCAGGCAAGATCGTATTCTACCATTGTAGTTGCTACAAGGCCGGTGTGGCCGCCTGCCGCCCGAACTTTTTCCCGCTGGCTACGAGCTTGCCTGCGTTTGTAGCGCGAAGCGGGACCCGCTTCCGCTAAACCCGCGGCGAGGCAAGCAGAGGGTTGGGATTTCTCTCTAAAGGCAACTGCTAGCCTTCGAAGCGCAGTTACCTGGGGGACCTACGGCTTTGTTTGGTAGAGCAGGATGGCCGCGGGGCCGATGGTGGTGCGGGGGGCGGCGACGGCGAGGAGGTTCAGGTCCGGGATGTGGAGGCCGGTGCGGGCGCGCGGTGCCGTTGGCACGCGAGCGAGCAGCTTAGGCTCGGTGCCTTTCTCCGGAGCCTGGAAGACGTCCACGAAGCCTTCGCCGCCTATTATATATAGGCGGTGGTGCGCGGCGTCGCACGCCATGTCGTCGGCATCGCCGACGCACTGGGTCTGGTAGAGGGGCTTGCCGGTGGTGGTGTCGTATTCGACGAGGCGGGGCGGTTTGCGCGTGGCGATGAAGAGGCGAGCGGAAGCGGCGTCGAAGGCCATGGGGAAGTTTTTCTCGCCTGCGGTAACGGGCCAGGTGGCCGACACCGCTAGATTGGTGCCGAGGGAAAGGACCGCGATTTCATGCTCGTCGGGCACGTTCACGAAGATGCGGTGGTTGGTCTGATCGAGTTGAAAGGATTCCGGGTGGGAAGGTAGCTGAACTTCCATGGACGGGTCTGCTTGTCTGGCGCGGGCGAGTAGGAAGTCGGCGGGCGAGTGTGGCGGTGAGGGCTGGCCGCCTTGCGCAACTGGGAGCAGTGGAGTGAGGCGGACAGCAGTAATGGCGCCAGTACCGGGTTCGCCACCGGAGCCGACGAGGACGAGATTCGCGGCGGGGTCGAAGCGGATGTTGTCGGCGTTGCGGCCGAGGTCGGCCCAGGAGCTTTCGGCGTAGGTGCGAGCATCGAAGGTTCGGCACGTGCCGTCGCCCCGGCTGCAAACGAGTAGGCGGCTTTGGCTGGGGAGAAACAGGAGGCCCTGGGGTTCGTTGATGCCGGCGATGGTGTGAACGCGGCGGCGTTTGGCGAGGTCAATGACTTCGACGGAATGGTTCTCGAGGGCGGCGACGAAGAGCTTGCGCGAGGTGACATCAGCGGCCAGGTGGTCGAGGCGGCCTTCGACGCCTTTGAGAGGGATGGAGCCGATGAGGGCAAGCGGGCCTAGCTGCTGCGCTGCGGCAGCGCGAACGTGAGCTACGGCCAGGAGCACGGCCAGAGCAGCGAGCGTTTGACTGTATCTGCGATTGTGTTTCGTCACGGTTGGAGAATTGGAGTGGAGCGGTCGGCGGTTGTCACGCCGAAACGTGGCGTGAGGGATTAGTGACACGACGGTCAAAGCCGAGTATGATGATGCCGATAAAGCGTATGAAGAAGCCGGAAGGGTTTACGCTGATTGAACTGCTGGTCGTGATAGCAATCATCGCGATACTGGCGGCGATGCTATTGCCGTCGCTGAGCAAGGCGAAGGAGAAGGGGCAAATGGCGGTGTGCGCGTCGAACCAGCGGCAGTTGGCCGTGGCGGCGATGACCTACACGGTGGACAATGGCGAGTGGATGAACCCGTTGCAGGATGTGCGGCGGGGGCCGGAAGGCGGGGATGATGAGACGACTTTCCGGGTGATTCTGTGGGAACACGTGGGGCGCTCGCCGGGGGTGTTTGATTGTCCGTCGGAGAAAGTGGCGGTGTATGCGGACGGGATGTCTGCGTCGGATGCGGCCCTGGAGGGAGTCGAATTGAGCAGCATTCCCGACGCGAACCGGCTCTATGGTTATCCGAGCCCGCACGAGGTTTGGAATGCGAGCGGCATTGGCGTGGCTGGGGCGCACTGGATTCCGGTGCGAAACGACCCGACGGCGGCGAGCCGGGTGAGCACCATGCCGTTTGGGCGTCCGAAGGACCAGGGTTACTGGGAGGGGCTGCACAAGACGACGGAGATTTCGTCGCCGTCGAAGATGATTTGGTTTGGGGACGGGGGGAGCGGGACGGCGATGTGGAGCGACGACAACTGGTGGATCAAAGATGTGGTGGACGGAGCGGAGGACGACGCGGGTTTCAACCGGCTTTTGCAGGATGACTACGGCTGCCGGCGGCATGGCGGGAAGGCGAACTACGTTTTTTCGGACGGCCACCGGGGGCTTTACAGCGCGAATGATATTCCGTGCAACACGAGCGAGTGCTGGTGGTCGTTGCAGTTGGACGCGCACAACCGGCGGACCGCGAGCGCGGCGAGGGCCGGGAAGTAATTGCATGAGCGGGCAAACGCGATTGGTGTGGAAGCTTTCCGGTGCGGTGGTGCTGGCGGGCGCGGCGGTCTGGTTTATTGCGGCGCGTTACGGCCACTTTCGGCGGGGCGGCGAGGGCGGAGCGCAGGTGTGGTTTTACGACCAGCAGAAAAAGCGGTTGTATGCGGCGGCCCGGGACACGGTGCCGCCGGATGGCCAGGGTGTGCGGGCGGTGGTGGTAGCGTTTCGCGGCGAGGAGAACGAGACGGCAAAGAGGCGGGTGGCGTATCTGGAGACTTACGGAGTGCCTCTGAAGGAGGCACTGGAGCGGGCAAAGGCGGCGCGGGCCTCGGGGAAGGTGCTGAAGGAGCCGCCGCCGTCGCGAGGGAGCGAACTATTTCAGACCAATAACCTGGCTAAGCGCGTGGATGAGGCGGAGTGGCACGTGGCCGGCAGCCCTGAAGGGCGGCAGGTTGTGAGCGAGTGGCGGGCCTGGCGGGCAGCGGACGGGCGGGAGCCGGTGGTTTGCGTGCCGTGAGCGCAATGTCGACGCTCGGGTCCCACGCCGCAAGACTAGGAGTTCTAGATGTGAGGCGAAGCAGCCCAACCCCACGAACGCACTACTTCCGGTTGGGCTGGCGAGCTGCCTCCGACAGCGCCCGAGCGAGTTGCGCTGGTGTCCATTGATTGCCGTCGAACTGGCGGTAGATACGCCCTTGCTGATCGAGCACAACAGTGCGCAAGTTATGCGAGATGCTCCCGCCCGGCTCGCGATTTACCATCAGGTCAAGACGTGGGGCTAGTTGTGCGAGTGAACCCATGGGTGCGGCGGCGAACAACCAGCGGTCAGGGTTGCCGTTGCGATAGAAGTTCGCGTAACTGGACAGCACGGCGGGCTTGTCAAAGTCGGGATCAAAGGAAATCGAAAGGAACTGCCAGTTGGTCGGTGCGTGCGTATTGGCGAGAATCAGTTCCCTGGTCTGAGCGAGGTTGTTGCCCATCCGCGGGCAGTAATCCGGCAGCGGGCAGCGCGTGAAGATGAATGTGAAGGCCAAGGCCTTGCCGCGAAAATCCGAGAATCGGATAGTCCTGCCGCTCTCGGCAATCAATTCGGAGTCCGGCAACAAGTCCCCTGGTTTGAGTTCGGCAATTTGCGTCGGGCTGATCTGTGCCTTTGTTGCCGGCGCAAAGTTCGTGGTCGAGGCGATCTTGCTCACTCGATCAATCCAATGCGTCTCCTCAGTTGCTGTAAGCCGGAAGCGGACCAAGTCACCCACGGCAATCCCACTCAACTCGTTTGTGTCTCTCACATTGAATTCCATGGTCATGGCGGGCATGTAATTGGGGATCGCTTCGTGGCGGATGACGGCTTTGTGACGGTCTGGGGCGATGTTGCGAACCAAGCCCCGTGTCAGGTGGATTTGGTTTGCCGGCGAAGTTGACTCGGCGGCGTACACGGGGCGTTGCGAAGAGATGGCCAGAGCGATCACAACGAAAGAGAGGGTGGAACAATTCACTTGGATTTGGAATCTTTGCGGAGGTTTTCGATTTCTGAAGCAATGGCTCTGGCCACGTCACGCTTCAATCCGTTGAAGGAGGCGCAGACGTTGCCGAGGGGATCAACCAACATGATCCGATCGGTGCTGGTGAAGCCGCCGGGAATCAATGATTCGAGCTCGGGAGACTTCGGGATGAAGCTCGTTTCAATCAAGCCGTAAAGCTGGGGCTTTTCCCCGGTGAGGAAGAGCCAGCGATTGGAGTCGGCGTGGAGGCCGTTCGCAAACGCCGTGAGCACGGCGGGGGTATCGCTGCGCGGATCGACTGTGAGCGAAAGCAGTTGAACGTCCTTCGCTCCAGCGGTAAGCCCTTGAATTTCCGCCATACGGTCGTTGACGGCCCGGCAGCTCAGCGAGCAGCCGGTGAACACGAAGTTCACCACGATTATTTTCCCCGCGACGTCCGCTTGCGTCACGGCGCGCCCGCTCCGCTCTGTAAGGGTGAATGGGATTAACCGGCGCGGACGATCCAGCTTGGTCGGCGCGAGCGCCGCCTTTGCTCGTCCGCCAGACCAGAATGCAATGCCTGCGGCCACCCCAGCAAGGGCAAGACCGAGGCAAATTGTGGTGAACAACTCCCGCCGGGTCAGACGGGTATCGTCTGGCGCGGCGGAGGTTTGGGGCGATTCAATGCCGGATGGCTTTTCGGGGTTTGATAAGCTTGGCGTCATAGCCGGCTTCAACGATGGCTTTCTTCAAACCTTCGGCTGATACCCGGTTCGTGTCATAAGCCACGACTGCGAGTCTGTTGCTGAAAGTGACCTGCACGTAAGCTACCCCCGGAAGGCGGTGCAATTCGGACGCAATGCCGCTGGCGCATCCGTCGCAATGCATTCCAGTGATTTGGAACTGATTGGTGGCGTTAGCAGTTACGGCCGGCGATTCTGCCGCCCACAGCGCCGCAGCGATGGGAGGCGTTGTGAGCAAGAGGAGCAAGGTTTTTCTCATGGTGACGCTCCGTTCAACCAACAGCCTTTTTGAACCGTTCAGCAATCACGTCCCAATCGATGACCTGGTAAAAGGCGGTGATATACTCCGGCCGGCGGTTTTGATATTTGAGGTAGTAGGCGTGTTCCCAAACGTCTATCCCGAGCAAAGGTGTCCGCCCCTTTGAGAGGGGCGTATCCTGGTTGGATGTTGATTCCACCGCGATCTGCTTGTTTGGAGCAACCGTCAACCACGCCCAGCCGCTGCCAAACTGTTTCGTGGCGGCCTCGGTAAATTGCTTCTGGAATCCGGCAAAGTCGCCAAACGTGCTGTTGATCGCCTTCGCAAGGTCACCAGAGGGGCCGTGGCTGCCGTTCTTCCGGAGCTGCTGCCAAAAGAGCGCGTGGTTCGCATGGCCGCCGCCCTGGTTGCGCACCGCCATCCGGACCGGTTCGGGAACCGTTTCAAGGTCGCTCAAGAGCGATTCGATGGTTTTACCAGCCAGCTCGGGGGCTCCGGCGAGGGCCTTGTTGAGGTTGGCCACGTAGGCGGCGTGGTGCTTGTCGTGGTGAATCTGCATCGTCTGCGCGTCGATGTGCGGTTCAAGGGCATCGTAAGCATAGCCGAGTGGCGGCAGAGAAACGGCCCCGGGGGCTTCCGCGGCGGAGGTGACGGAAAACCGGGAGCCAAAAGCCGCGACGGCGCCCAAAAGCGCAGTGCGGCGGATCGCATCCCGACGGCTAAGTGAAGAGAGGTTCGTGTTCATAAACGTGAGGCTGTTCCGTTCGTATGTTTCGACTGCATAGATAAAGTTGGGTTTGCTCCATTTGCGCGGGCGGCGATTAGGGCGCTGCCCACGCAGGTGGAGAGGTCGGTGCGCGTTGGCTAAAATGTGTTCAGTCGGAAAAAGGCGGCGCTATTGGTTTGCGGCAGCGTGATGGTGTGCAGGTGGTCGTCTCCAACCAAGAGGTCAGCGGCTGGTTGCCAGTTAGCTGATGGGCCAAGCACGGGTGTGGACTCGATCTGGTAGTTGGTAGCGGGAGCGGTGCCGGTATCGGGGAGGTTGGACGGGGCGGCAAATGTGAGGTTTACCCCGTTGGTATCAACGTTGAGGCCGGCGATGGTGACATCGGCCTGGAGGTAGAGGTAGAAGCGATCCGAGGGGGATTGGATCGGGCTGCCGCCAGGGCCGTTGGTGGAGGTGTCCACGAACCGGAAGCCCAC
>DATJVT010000573.1:0-3671 GCA_035501695.1 Terriglobia bacterium
CACCTCTCAGTGATGAATCTATCAAGGGATTGTTCGATGGTGCCTGATTGAAACCTTCTCAGTGCCCCACACACCGGGAAGGCCAACATCGCCAATGCCCGACACTTTACAACTTTGTCGTTGGTTGGGCAAGCAAGAATAACAACGTGTTCCCGCTATGGGAACCGGCACCGACTTCAGCCGCATCGTGCCGGAGACGCAGGTGCTCAAACTGAAAGGCAATTTCTCTAATTTGATTCGCGAACGCAGAAAAATCGCTTGCAAATCGCACCTAAACTGCGGCGATTTCTAGTTTCAGGGGGACAACAATTACCTGATGTTCCAGTCGCTTCTCCATCTACTGACCCGCCCGGAAGGCGCCAGTGGTCCGCTGTAGCCCCGGCACACAGGATAAAGCTCTGGGCGCGTGCACGCCTAACTTCCCAGAACGCGGTTTCGGGCCCATGACCCGCGAACGTGGCCAAAGGGCTTCTGCGACGTCGGCAATGCTGGATTTTTTGTCAAGAACGGCGTCCATGTCTAATTTTGGCGAAGCCCAGGCTGTTGCTGCCCGTCCAGGAAGGTCACGGTTCCGGTGCTGGTGGTGGCACTGCACCGTAATTCTTTGGACACGATCAGCCAGCCACAACTAAGCGGGAGGCTTAGGTCATGTACCATCCGCCGGCAACGTCGATCACCTGGCCGGTGATAAAAGCGGCATCGGCCGAGGTCAGAAACAGGGCGAGGCTGGCCACGTCTTGGGGTAAGCCGAAACGCCCCAGAGGTGTCTCCGAGAGAATCTTCTGATTGACCTCATCCGCCACCATGCGCATCATCGGAGTATCGATGCGGCCAGGGGCCATGGCGTTCGCGGTGATTCCATAGGGGCCGAGTTCGCCGGCCAGATGCCGGGTAAAGCCGATCAAGGCCGCCTTGGTCGTGCTGTAATGCACCGCTGCCATAGTCACATAAGCTTTGGCGGCGACCGATGACATGTTGACGATGCGCCCGAAACGCCGCTTGACCATACCGGGCGCCACCGCCCGGACGGTGTTGAAGCAACCGGAAAGATTCACATCGACCACCCGCTTCCACTCCTCGACGTCCATCTCCCAGGTCGCTGCACGGAGCCCGTTGCGCTTGGGTGAAATTCCCGCGTTATTGATGATCGTGTCGATGGGGCCCAGGGCTTTTTCCAGTTCGGCGCAGGCGGAACTCACCGAATTGAAATCTTCGACGCCGGTCTGGCATCCGTGAACTGTCAATCCGCATGACCGCAGGCGGGCAACCGTGCGTTCCAGGTTCTCCAGGTTGCAATCGAGCGCGCCGACCGCCGCGCCATGTTGAGCGAATGCTTCGGCGATACTTTGACCGATGCCGCTGGCGGCACCCGTAACCAGTACGACTCTGTCAGCATGGCTTTTCATGATTCCACCGTCAGTATGATTTTCCCGATGTGCTGGCTGCTTTCCATCAGCCGATGAGCCGCGGCGGCCTCGGCCAGCGGGAAGGTTGAGTGGATGATCGGCTTCACCTTTCCTGCTTCCAGAAGCGGCCACACCTTCTGCCTCAGCGCTTTCGCAATTTCGGATTTCTGCTCGACCGTGCGCGGACGGAGCGTGGAGCCGGTGAAGGTCACTCGCTTCAACATGATCGGCATGCAATCGAGCGTAACTCTGCTCGTCTGCAAAAAGGCGATCTGCACCAGGCGCCCTTCAACTTTAAGCGACTTGATGTTCTTCTCGATGTAGGGACCACCCACCATATCGAGAATCAGATCGACCCCATCTCCGCCAGTGTGCTTCCTGACCTCCTCGACGAAATCGCTGGTACGATAGTTGATCGCTATGTCGGCGCCGAGCTTCTTGCAAAAAGCGCATTTATCTTCGCTGCCCGCGGTGGTGAACACCTCTGCCCCGAACTGCTTCGCAAGCTGGATTGCGGTGGTGCCAATGCCGCTCGATCCTCCATGGACCAGGAACTTTTCTCCCGCCTGCAGCCTTCCACGTTCAAAAACATTCGTCCATACGGTGAAGAACGTTTCCGGAATGCCTGCTGCTTCGACCATGCTGAGTCCTTTGGGCACGGGGAGGCACTGCGGAGCCGGAGCCAGACAATACTCAGCGTAACCGCCTCCCGCTACCAGCGCACAGACCTTGTCGCCGATCTTCCACGTTTGGACATACTCTCCGATTGCAGCCACGGTGCCGGCCACTTCCAGGCCCAAAACGTCCGAAGCTCCGGGCGGTGGCGCATAATTGCCGAGCCTCTGTAGCACATCCGGCCGATTCACCCCCGCGGCGGCAACTTTAATCAACACCTCGCCTTCGCGGGGAGCGGGAACTTCAGCTTGCTCGGCAACCAAGCCCTCCGGCGGACCGTATTGCCTGAGCTTGACGTAGGTCATCTGTTGAGAAGGCAAATGGCCCTCCATTCCCCAAGAGTAATTTCGTCGCGGTTGTAGCTCTCGGGAAGAGAACTACAACCGCAATTTCCGGCAGCTTTTCGTAACGGATCAGAACTTCAAAGCGGCCTTGATCACCTTGCCTGCCCGGACACTTTCGACCGCCTCATTGATGTCCTTCATGGCAAATGACGTTACCAGGCTGCCCAGGTTGATTCGCTTCTTTATTTCGGGGAGAGACTCGACGTATTTCACGTCATGGACCTCGGCCCTCGCCCAAGAACCAGTAACGATCAATTCCTTTCTCGTAATGACATGTGGATTGATTGGGGTGGATCCCTTGTCAGTGTACTGGCCAAGCACCAGGTAGTGGGCTTTCCGGCGGACCATTTCAAAGCCTTCCGGGACCGCAGCCGGGGTGCCGGTACATTCCAGACATACGTCAGCGCCCCGGTTGTCCGTTGTCTCCGCCAGAACGCTCTTGATCCGCTCAGCTCCATCGGTCATGGTGAAAATGTCGAACGTCACATCGGCAATGCCCATGTCTTTGGCAACCTTGAGACGGTTCGCGGGACCGCCGACCATAATGATCTTCTTGGCGCCGCAGATTCTGGCATAAATGGCCGCAGCGACTCCCACCGGCCCGGATCCCTGGACAACCACGGTGTCACCCAGCCTTACTTGCGTGTTATAAATAACCCCGTTTACCGCCGTAGGGCCGGCGCAGCCGAGTGCGATGACGTCTTCACCGCTGAGCCCCTCGGGTACCTTGATGATGCAGGACCCTTCCTGAAGATAGGCATACTCTCCCCAACTTCCGGAGATGAAAGGCCACTTGTCAGCGGGCTGATTGATGCCGTAAACCTTGCGGGTTGCGCAAAGGTTGCGTTCGCGGACAATCTTGCACCAGTAGCATTGGCCGCAGGGAATACTCGACGCCCAGAGGACGCGATCGCCTGCCGCGATTGGATTTCCGGTGACGTCCTGGGTCACTCCCTCGCCGAGTTCGGCGATAATTCCGACCGCCTCGTGGCCCAAAATGATGGGGAGAGGAATCGGCAGCTTGCCCTGTTGGAGGTGGCCGTCGGTTCCGCAAATTCCGCCGAACTCGACCTTGACCAGGGCACACCCCTTCTTCACCTCCGGCAGCGTGAATGACTTAACGCGAAATGGATTATTGAACTCTTCCAGCACCACGGCACAGGCTTCTCTCTTCATAGCTGAAATCCCTCCCTTACTTGTATAAAGTTCGCAGCAGTCTTTCTAAGCAAACATTCGGAAGACACTT
>DATJVT010000574.1:0-6017 GCA_035501695.1 Terriglobia bacterium
GTGTCCTGACTCCTTTGATCCTGATTATCCTGCTAATCCATGTTCATGGTCTTCGGCTTGTAGTCCTTGCTGCGAGTGAAGCGTTTGTATTCCAGTCTTTGATTTCCGAAATTGATGAGCAATCCCACCTCGATGCCCGTCGCGTTCAGGTAGTTGATGATCTGCGCCTGGTGCTCGGGGGCGATAGTTTTCACCGCTTTCAACTCCACGATCACCTTGCCCTCAACCAGAATATCCGCATAGAAATCGCCCACGCACTCACCCCGAAACATCACCTTGCAGGGATGTTGGGGGACGGCTGAGAGGCCTTTTTGCCGCAGTGCCAGAAGCAAGGCTTTTTCGTAGACCGATTCAAGAAAACCCGCGCCCAGTTCGTTGATGACCTCAAAACCGCAACCAATCACGATTTGCGTAATGGGTCCATGCTTTATTTCCTTCAGCCTTAACTCTCCATCCTGTCCATCCTGTTCATCCATGTTAGTCCCCTGCGAGCTTATGGGCGGCCAGCACGTCAAAGATATAGGTGGCGGCCCCGCCGATGACATACTCGGTCTGGTACCAGAGAAAGGGAAAGTCTTTCAGCTCCATGTAATCGGGCTTCACCAGCGAAGCGCCGGAGATCACGCCGCCCGGGATGTGCGACCAATCGGCGCGGTTGAATCCATAGGCAATCAAGGGTGATGCGGCCCCCACGCCCGAGACGTAGCTGCGGTTGTTGGCGGGATGCGCACCCAGGACAAAGTCCACGGTGGCGAAAACCGGTGCTTTGCCAAATAGATCCGGAAATGCCTTGTGCAAGTAATAGTGCCGGAGGGCGTCATCCTGAAGATTCCAGCCTTCACCCCACACGAAAGAGGAGTGAATACCCGTGCGCGCTTCCAGCTTGTAATCCGGATGCATGACCTCGGGCGCGTAGTGCACCCCCCAGGGATTGCCCGCGGCGCGCTGGTCGGCGGCCAGCTTCCATTTTTCCGCCAGCGCCCGGACGATGGATTTGTATTCCGCGTCATCAAGCCGGGGGAGCGCTCGCGCCAGAACCCACCCCGGCCCGGTTCCAAACTGCTCTCCGGAGATTCCCTTCAGCACCGGAATCAAGGCGATCAGGCGGTCGCGGTACTTCGCATCACCGGTAGTGATCAGCAGTTCAGCGGTGGCCGCCAGTTCCTGGCTGTGAAAGCCGCCATCGCTGCGGGGAACATAGGAGTTGGGGGTAAACACCGGAGGGTGGGTCTGCTCGTATTGCCAAAGTTCCTGGGCGGATTTTAGAGACTCATCCGCCAGGGTGTCATTGAAGCCGCGCAACACCCGGCTGGCCGCCGCCAACGATTGGGCCACGATGTACTGCAGGCCGGTGTTGCGGTTGGTAAACACCCAGCGGTCATCGAATTTCCCGGAACGGTCGCACTGCACTCCGCCGGGCGGCAGGCTGGCATCATAAACGCGATTATCAGTAATGTTGATGGGATCTCCCAGGTGGCTGTACGCGTGCTCGGTGCTCTCAATGATCCCCGGAAAAATGTGGCCGGCGATTCGGTAGGATGCCAGCATGCTCTCCGCGCCATACTCGATCTGTTGCAGCAGGTCGTCCTTGCCGTCCGCCTGGTGCAACAGAACTTCCCTCTCGGCGCGGCGGATGGTGGTCTGGTCGAGGTGCGGACGGAATTCTTCCTCCGCCAAGGCCAGTGCCAGCGTGGTGTGGGCGCTGCTTCCGGCAGGCAGGTCATGGTCGCCGGCGTCGTGCCAGCCACCCCAATCGAGCCCCGGAATGTGCTGATTGTCCGCAAACTGCGTTTCGTGCTCGCCCTGCTGGTAACCGTCGATCCACGGGCGGTTGGCTGGGGCCTGCGCCGCGTCGTCCAGGTGGCAAGCTCCATGCCAGGTGCGAGTGCCCTCCTTGACCGCGATATGACACATCTGGATGGGCAGGAAATACTCCAAAGTCGGCTGCCAGGCCTCATCGGACACGTTGTCCGCAATCTGGAAGGGACCTGCTTGCTGCCTCTGGAATTCCAGGAGGTATAGGCCCGGCTGCTGCACTTCGCTGAAATCAAACGTCGCGTATTGAAAACGGAGGAACTTTCCCCAGCCCTTCGGCGCCTCGGATTTCACCAGCTTCTTTTCGCCACTGGCCTGGAGTTGGTAGAGGTTCACGGGCTCGTGCGCCGCATCACGCGGGTCCATCTCCAGGATGGCGCGTTTCGGCTGGCGGGGAAGATATCCCACTTGGGAAATGCCGATGACGGGGGGACGCCGCCAGGCGGGAGAGAGTTTCGGGGTAATGATAATACCGATTTCCGTAGACTGGCTTCCCGGCTCAAACGGGGCTTCAATCATGAACCAGCCCTGGGGACTGCCCTGGCGAGTGTCAATCAGACGAAGTGTCCCTTCCGGCCGTGAAATGGTGAAATTGTGCAACGGGTCTTCCTCGGCGACGTTCACCATCCTGACTGAATCCAAGAGAGCGCTCTGCCCGGTGTATTGGTGCGGAAACACCCCACTGCCGGAGTCCGACTGGTAGGACTTGGAAAAATATGTCCCCGGGTAGAGGTTGATCTTGAAGCCGGCTGCCTGGACCTTGTTCCAATCCAGAGGTTGGTCCAGCTTAAGCGTGACAAAAATCCTCTGGCCGTCGCTCCCTACCGCCACATGATAAGCCAAAAGCCAGTTCCTAATTTCTCCGACAACGGTAGCCACCCCCCGCGCGCGATCGACCTCCCGCCTCAATACGCGCAGTTCCGGTCGAGGTTGACCTTCTTTGGGCTGCAGGAACAGGTCGCCGGAATCCAGCACCCGCTCATCATTCAAAATCATCTGCAAACCGCCCTGATAGCCCACTTGATAGTTGTTATGAAAAAGCAGAAAGGAAAAACCCGGACCTGAGAAGTACTCCTGCTCGTTGAGAGCGATCTTGTCGTCGGCGAGGCATAAAGGCCCGATCAAGACAATGAAAGCAAGAAGTGAGAAGAATGCAAAGCGTTTACGCATAATGGCTCTCCAATTTCGTCATAAGTCAGCCCGGCAAAATACACCGGGTATCCTCTGATTGCAAGTTCGCCGCTTTGTTGCATAGCCCGGAAAGCGCCGCAGGGGGGTATACTGTGGGGCCTGCGTTCCCCGGGGGCGCAACCGATCGAGATACAAGGAATGGCCGGATGAAACGTCCAAGGGTCGCCACACTGCCCACGATGCTACTGATTCCCCTCTCGCTTTTTGCGCAGGAGGCCATTCGCGACCCGCTTCTCCGATGGATGAACCAAAGCGCGCAGCGCCAACTGCAAGCGCGGCAGCGAGTGATTGACCAGATTCACACAGTCGAGGAGGCCGAGCGCCGCAAGCAAAAGGTTCGGGAAACCCTCCTGGAACTCCTGGGTGGCCTGCCCGACTACAGCGGTCCGCTGCATCCCCAGATGACGGGCAAGATCCAGGCGGAGGGGTATACCATCGAGAAAGTGCTTTTCCAGAGCCTCCCGGATTTCTACGTCACCGCCGATCTCTACCGTCCCAACCCTCCGGGCCGCTACCCCGCAATTCTTTTTCAGTCCGGCCACACCCAGGAGGGAAAGCCAGAGCCACAGAGAGCGGCCGCCAACCTGGCATTGAAGGGCTTTGTGGTCTTGGCGCCGGATCCAATTGGTCAAGGCGAGAGGGAGCAATCCTACGACCCCCAACTCTCGGGAGCCTTAGGGGGGTGGTCCGTCCCCGAGCATGTCCAGGCGGGAGCCCAGAGTCTTCTGGTTGGTGAAAGTGTCGGGCGCTTCTTTATCTGGGATGCGAAGCGCGGCCTCGACTACCTGGCCAGCCGGCCTGATGTAGACCCCTCACGACTTGGCGCCGCGGGTTGCTCGGGCGGCGGGGCGTTGACTACGTTCATTGCCGCTCTCGACCCGCGGGTTAAGGCCGTGGTTCCCGCCTGTTATCCCAACTCCTACCAATTGTTGTTCGCCGGCCCCGATCCTGATACCGAAATGACCTTCCCCGAGTTCCTCGCGCATGGGCTCGATGTGGCGGATTTTGTGGAAGTCACTTCGCCCACGCCGTGGCTGATTCAAGCTACCGAGCAGGATTACTTCACGCCGGCGGGTACTCGGCTGGTTTATGAAGAAGCGCGGCACTGGTATGGCATCTATGGCGCCGAGAATAAGATCGCTTTCTTCGTCGGGCCGGGCCCGCACGGCACTCCCCTGGTAAGCCGGGAGGCCCTCTATCAATGGATGATCCGCTGGCTCAAAGACGGCCAGGGCGACTTTCATGAACAGCCCGTGCATCTCTACAACAATTTCGAATTGCGCGTCACTCCCACCGGCCATGTCGATGATATTCCCGGCAGTCGCAAGGTCTACCAGCTAATCCTTGACGATTTTCACACCAAGAAGCGGCAGGGGAGCATCGCTGAGCTGCAAGCTGAACTCGGGCGGCTGAAGATTCCCTCCGATGGGACTTCCCCGGCCATGACCGTCCTGGATGAATCAAACACCCCGGATTTCCGGCGCCAGCATATCAAGTTCGAGAGTGAGCCTGGAATTGAGATTGAGGGAAATCTGTACGTCCCATTTTCTCCCTCGGGGCGCAAGCCGGCGGTCTTGCTCCTGGCCGACAATGGCCCATATTTCCAGGCCGCAACCACGGACTCCCTGGCCAAGCGAATGGCAAAGAAAGGCCGCGTGGTTTTGACGCTGGAACCGCGCGACTCACCCGGAGAAGAAACCCACGCGCCGTTTGTGGGAAATTGGATCACGAATTTTCGCGCCAACCAGATCGGACTCAATTTGCCGGCTATGCGCGCGCACGACATTGTGCGCGGAGTTGACCTGCTGTCGGCGCGCAGTGACGTGGACGCAGCATCGATTCGCGGCGCCGCGCGGGGGGTGAAAGGCGTTTGGCTTCTGCTGGCGGCGGCAGCAGATCCCCGTATCGGCAAGGTCTGGCTGGACCGAAGTCCCTACAGCCTGCGAGCGGCCTTGGAGAACACGCTGAATATGGATTTATTCGACGCCGTAATTCCCGGCTTTGCTCTTCACTGGGACTTCGATGATCTTACCCAAGCGATGGGAAACAGGCCGGTGATGTGGACCGACCCGGCGAATTGGATGAATCGGATCGTCTCGCTTCCCGGTCCCTACCAGTATCGTTATATCCTCGGCGACACCACGGAACTCGCCGACGCTCAGGACAACGCATTCATTGAACAGTTTTTGCAATGATCCGCAGGAGGAATCTTATGGCAGACGAAACCCGCAGGTCCTTCATGAAGAAGATAGGCGCCGCCTCGGCATTGGCCACCGGCTCCTTTATGAACTGGAACCCCCGCGCCCTGGGGGCCAACGACAAGGTTGTGATGGGCCTGATTGGCGGTCGCAATCAGGGAAGGAATGACGCGCTGGGGGCCATTGCCCATGGCGCCGAGTTCAAGACTTTCTGCGACGTTGACCAGGCCATTCTCGACAAAATCAACCCGGAACTGGAAAAAGCACAGGGCAAGGCGCCCGGAACCACCAAGGAGTTCCAGCGCGTGCTCGACGACAAGGACATCGACGCCGTCCTCATCGCCACCCCCGACCACTGGCACGCGCGGATTGGAATTTTGGCATGCCAGGCGGGGAAGGACATTTACATTGAAAAACCGCTGACGCAGAGCATCCACGACGGACAGATGGTTCGCGACGCCGTGCGCAAATACCAGCGCGTTGCCCAGGTGGGCACGCAGAACCGGAGCGCGCCGAACTTTCAGAGCGCCATCGAGTTCCTCAAGACCGGCAAACTCGGGAAAGTATGCGAGATCAACACCTGGGAGTGCCAGTTGCGCAAGACTATCGGCAACCCACCCGACAGCGATCCTCCGTCCACTGTGGACTACGACGTTTGGCTCGGCCCGGCACCCAAGCGGCCATTCAATGTCAATCGTTTCCATTACAACTGGCGCTTCTTTTGGGATTATGGAAACAGCGAAATCGGCAACCAGGGCGTACACATGCTGGACGTGGCCCTGTGGGGGATTCAGACGCTCCGCGGGGGTATCG
>DATJVT010000575.1:0-5835 GCA_035501695.1 Terriglobia bacterium
GGCGACTCGACGTCGAAATTGGGGCGTCACCGCCGGCGGCTAAAGGCCCCGGCGATAATGCCGATGTGCTCAACTGGCGGGTGGGGAGAATGCACTGCGCGAGGAACAGAGGGGGCTTGGTGTCTGGGGAAGGGGAGGAGAGTCCGCGCCATAAGAAGGCGCCGGTCCAATCCGCTTCCCTTGACGGAGAAGTTCGGGAGGCGAAACAGAGCCGCAAGCTCGCCCTCATGGCCGCACTTTCCGAAGGGCTCCCCACCTTGCCTGCTTATGTCTTCGAGCTCAATAACCTGCTGGCGGCCGCACCCGTGGATCTGAAGCGAGTGGTGGAAGTCCTGGGGACAGACCCTAGCCTGACCGCGCAACTGCTGCGATTGTGCAACTCCGCCTTCATGGGATTGCGTCACCAGATAACTGGGATCGCACACGCCGTTATGCTGGTGGGAGCGGAAAAGCTCCGCACCATGGTCCTGACCTGCTCCCTCCTTGAGTACGTGGGAAATCGAGTGGCATCAGGGGATATTCAAGCTTTCTGGCAACACTGTTTTCTTTCGGCGGCGCTGAGTGAGAGGCTGGCTTGGGCGGTATCCTACCCCCATCCGGAACAGGCTTATCTGGGTGGGCTCCTGCACGACATTGGGGCCCTGCCTCTGCTGGTGGTCAGATCGACAGAGTCCTTGGAACCCGATGCTCTAACGACGGGTGGCTGGGGAGAATCTTTAGAAGCGGAGCGTGAACAATTTGGAACCGATCACTGCGAAGTAGGCCATTGGATTGGGGTGTCGTGGAATTTCACTCCCATCCTGCTGGAAGTGATGGTGAAGCATCACGCTCCTCAGGAAGCAACTCAGGACCCCCTTTTGGTCGGGGCGGTGGCGGCCGCAGACCAATACTGCTTGCGGCGCGGAATCGTGTTGGGGGGCCTACCACCAGAAATTTCGGAGGCTTCGGACACTCAGGATCAGGCGATCTTGCGGGCTTGTCTGCCCACCTTGCAGCCGCAGCAAGAAGTCAGGCTCGCCGCCATGCTCGAAGCAGACTTTCTCCACCTGATTCAATTGATGGAGTTCGGCGCCGCCGGTCTCTTCGGCGGCGGAATTCCCAGGAATCCCTTTCGGGAACATGAGGGATAAGTATGAACGCGCTTAGGGTGTTGATCGTAGATGACTCATCCGTGATGCGGAAGATTGTGGATCGCTCCCTCCGGCAGGCAGGGCTGGCCATCAAAGAGGTCTTCGAAGCCAGCAACGGCGTAGAGGCGTTAGCGCGCATGCAGCAGACCCGCGTTGACCTGATCTTGAGCGACATCAACATGCCTGCCATGGATGGCCTGGAGTTGGTCCGCCAACTTCAGGCCGTCGAAAATGCGCAAGGGGTCCCCATCGTAATGATCACCACTGAGGCTGGGGAAACACATGTGGTACAGGCCCTCTCCAATGGTGCGCGCGGTTATATCCGGAAGCCCTTCAGCCCGGACCAGATCAAGGAACGAATCATCCCCTTGCTCGAGGAGCAGCCATGAATGGCGAACGCGGAAGTGAAAGCTCAGGAAGAGTACAACTCATCATCTCGGCCAAGTCCTCCGGCCCCGGCGGGTTCACTTCCAAGCTGGCAGGGCTTCCTCGTGAGGAGATGCATCAACGCTTTACGGCGGCCTTGGAGGCTGCCGCCGTGGAAGTCTTTCAGATGATGGTGGGGACCTCCCTGGAACCCGCAGACCAATCCGCCCTGGCGTGCGTCGCGGATTACACCGCCATGATCGGATTGGCAGGAGATCTGTGCGGGGTCTTGAGTTTCCGCTGTAGCAGCGGCGCAGCCGAACGCATTGCCGCCCAAATGATGGGCACCGATGAGAACATCTCCGCGGAGTGTATCCGCGACGCCTTGGGAGAGATTTGCAACATGGTCGCCGGATCTTTCAAGGCACAGGTTTCCGACCTCGCCGGACAATGCATGCTTTCCGTTCCGACCGTTGTGAGCGGCAAGGATTATCAGATGTATTCGCTCGTGGATGGTCTGCGCATCCAAGTCTTCAAGACCTTTGAAGGAGCATTGGTCCGGATGACGCTGGATCTGCACAACAATTAGGGCCAAGGGCGCAAGGCTGGTGGCTTCCAGCCGGCCGCTAACGGGCGAGCTGATGTGGACCCTTCCTATCTGAAAAGCATGTGGCTTTAGGAACACCCGACCGCTACCTGACGCGTCCTCGCGTGCGGCCGTGGACTTTTTGCCCGAATCACGCCTGCCAGGTTGCGCCGGCCTCCAACGCTGCGGCAGCCCGCCATCGCTCTGCCTGGTTTGCCCCCTCGCCATCCCCAAAAAGAGTTCCAGAGGTTTCAAAAACATGGGGTGAGGAGTACACTACTCCGCTCCGGACTTATCTGATTATTGGGCCTGCGCCACGGATAATGTGAAGCAGCTTCCTTGTTCGGATTGAAAATCTTGTTGCCCCTTTAAGGCCAATAAACTATGTCCACCCTGACGTTTCTCGGCGCGACCGGTACGGTGACGGGCTCCAAATATCTCCTGGAAGCCGGCGGCGACCGGTTGATGGTTGACTGCGGGCTTTTCCAAGGCGCCAAAGAACTTCGCCTGCGCAACTGGAATCCCCTTCCGGTGCCGGCTGCGAGCATCCAATGGCTGCTCTTGACGCACGCACACCTTGACCATGTCGGGTACATTCCTCGACTGGTGAAAGAGGGCTTTCGCGGGCAAATCCTGGCGTCTGCCGCCACCGATGATCTGGCTAAGATCGTGCTCCCGGATTCCGGGCACCTCCAGGAAGAAGACGCGGAGTTCGCCAATAAGAAGGGTTTCAGCAAACACACCCCAGCCTTGCCGCTGTACACCTATGAGGAGGCGGTCCAGTCCCTCGAGTACATGCGCGCGGTGAATGCCCTGGAACCAATCGAGATCTCGCCGCATTTCATCGTACGTGGTTTCTTTGCCGGACATATTTTGGGCGCACGCATGATCGAAGTGACGGTCCGCGAGAACGGGAAGGAGAAGAGGTTACTCTTCTCGGGAGACTTGGGCCGCTTCCCGCAAATGGTTATTCCGGAACCCGCCGTCCCCGAGGATGGGTTCGATTACATGCTGCTGGAATCCACCTACGGCGACCGTTTACATCCGAAGGAAGATATCGCTGCGCGCCTGGCTTCGATTGTCGAGCGCACGGCCAGCCACGGCGGGACGGTGGTGATTCCTTCCTTCGCGGTGGGCCGCACGCAGGAATTGCTCTTCCTGTTTCGGGAATTAATCGAAGACAAGAAGATGCACTCGGTGCCCATCCATGTCGACAGTCCCATGGCGATCGATGTTACGAACCTTTACGAGAAACACCAGGAGGACCTGAGTCTTGAACTCGACGCTCTGGTAGCGAAAGGAATCAAACCGTTCTCACCGCCCAATCTGCACTTCGACAAGACCGTGGACGAATCCAAGCAGCTCAACGACGCGCACTACCCCACGATCATCATTTCGGCGAGCGGCATGGCAACCGGCGGGCGCGTGGTTCACCACCTGGAACGCTGCCTGCCGGACCATCGCAATACGATCCTGTTCGTGGGATTTCAGGCGGCGGGGACGCGCGGGCAGGCCATTCAATCCGGCGCCCAGTCGGTGAAGATGTACGGTCATGATGTGCGCGTGCGCGCCCAGATCGAGTCTATTGATAACCTGAGTGCGCATGCCGATTACGGGGAAATCCTCGCCTGGCTCAAGCGGTTTGCCAAGTCACCGGGGAAGACCTTTATGGTACACGGCGAGCCCAAGGCCAGCGAGGCGTTGGGGCAGCGAATCAGGGAACAACTCCGTTGGGACGTCGTTGTTCCGAAGTACCTCGACCGGATCGAGTTGTGATCTCAATTCACATTGCAGGGCAAGGACATGACGCGAGCTTCTCTTTGCGGCTTCATTCTTCTCACCATCGGAACCGGTGTCTTGGCGCAAGGGCCGGAAACGATGGTCGTCAGACCCAAGGTCATTGACGACGTGCTCGTCAATCCCGGCATCGGCTTCATGACCTTTCAGCGGTTCAATGGCGACCAACTCAACCCGGGCACGGGCTGGACGGAAGGTTATCCTATCGAATACCAGCCCTTCAACGGCCGCCTGGAGAACCCGCATCATCCCATGACCTCGATTTCGTACTTCCGCATCTATTGGAAATTCATCGAGCCGGCCGATGGCCAATACCATTGGGATCTGATCGATACAGCCCTGAAAACGGCGAACGACCGCGGCCAGACGCTGATGCTCCGTATTGCCCCCTACGGAACCACGGCTGACAACGACGTCCCAGATTGGTATCGCGCGAAGGTGGGCGATGAGTCCAGGAAGTCGCTGATTATAAAGTGGCGGACCGATCCCGAGAATCCCCTTTATGTCCAATGCTTTACACGCCTGGTTCGGGAGTTGGGGAAGCGCTACGACGGCAACCCGGATCTGGAATCTGTGGATCTCTCCATCGTCGGAGCATGGGGCGAGGGTGAAGGCACCGCGCGTCTCAGCGAGCCGGTCATGGGGGCCCTGATGGATAGCTACCTGCAATCATTCCAGAAGACTCCGCTGGTGGTGCAGCCGACCGACCGGCGAACCGTTCAGTACGCCCTTGTGAGGAAGAATGTGGGCTGGAGGGTTGATTGTCTTGGAGATATGCGCTGCGTTGACGGCCGGTCGTGGTGTCACATGTTTGACTACTACCCCGAAACCCTTGTGAATGTGGGAGTTCAAGACGCATGGCAGAAGGCTCCCGTCACCCTGGAAGCTTGTTGGGTGATGCAGCACTGGAAGGATCAGGGTTGGGACGTCAACTACATCATCGACCAGTCGTTGAAGTGGCACATCTCATCGTTTAACAACAAGTCCTCGGCGGTTCCGGACGATTGGTGGCCTCAAGTTAACCGTTGGCTCAAGAAAATGGGATATCGATTGGCCCTGCGCAGGTTCGCCTATCCCGCGAGCGTGCCGCCCCAGGGCAAGCTCGCCTTCACAACCTGGTGGGAGAACCAGGGAGTGGCGCCCTGCTACAGGCAATTCCCCCTGGCGATTCGACTCGCCAACACTCAAAAGACCGAGGTCTTGATCACGGACGCGGACATCCGCACCTGGCTCCCGGGGGACACTGTCTACAATGGCGCGATTTCCATTCCGGCAGAGATGCCCCGAGGCGAATACGAGTTGAGCATTGCTCTCCTCGACCCGGTCTCACATCGGCCGAAGGTGAAGCTGGCAATCGCCGGTGTCCAGCCGGACGGATGGTACAGTATTGGGAAAGTGAAGGTTGGGGAGTAACGACCACCCCGGCGACTCTCTGTCCCCTGGAACCTGGCACCCGGCGCCTGAAAACTAAGCAGGTGCCAGGCCCAGTTGACCCGCGATTTCGCGCATGGCGGCAATGCAGAATGTGATGTGCTCTTCCAGCGGGATGCCTAACTCCTCGGCGCCTTGGGTGATGTCTTCGCGGCTCACGGAGCGCGCGAAGGCCTTGTCCTTCATCCGCTTTCGCACCGATTTGGCTTCCAGGCTCACGATCCGGTCCGGCCGGACCAGCGAGCAGGCGGTAATGAAGCCCGCGAGTTCATCGCAGGCAAAGAGGACTTTGGCCAGCAGGGTGTCGCGCGGGACCCCCGTGTAGTCGGCGTGCCCAAGGATAGCCCGGCGAATCTCCTCGGAGACGCCTTTCTCCTTGAGAATCTCGCTCCCCTTCAGCGGGTGATCGGGTGCGTTGGGGTAGATCTCGTAATCGAAGTCATGGATCAGGCCCACCACGCTCCATTTTTCATCGTCCTCGCCGAACTTGCGGGCATAGGCGCGCACGCACGCCTCCACGGCCAG
>DATJVT010000576.1:0-5154 GCA_035501695.1 Terriglobia bacterium
ACAGTTTGCAGTTCACAGTAAAAATCGAGAACCCCCTGACTGCTAACTGTCGACTGTCAACTATCGACTGCCTTTGACGGCATCATGGCTTCCAGCACCTCGGGCAGAATCGGCGTGGTCGCGTTGTGGTCGAGATAAATCGCAACGCCGTCCTACCCACGGCCCGCGAAGAGTGTAACTACCATTAAACAGACTGGCGACAGAGCACAGGGATTGGGCCTGAAAAATCGCCTTTCTGATTCTGACCGCTCGCCTACGCTGCCGAGCGGATCACGCGCTACACGGAAGTTGGACAGTGCGGCCAAGTTGGCGATAGATGGCCTTGCCCCGGGAGTGCCGTTCGCGTAAGTCTGCAACGCGCGTTTGATGACGACCTCGCCGCCCGTCCGAGAGGTAGCACAAATGTGGTTCACGATACCGGTGAAACCGGCTCCCTTTCCAGCAGATGCAAGCATTCCGCCTGCTAACGATGCCCTTGCGCCATATCCGGGCATTCCAGAATCAGCGCCTCGTTGGAAATTGCGCCCTGGGGAATATCCACTTCGTAGCGGCGCGCACCGGTTCCGGCCGGAATCTCCTGGTTGAATTCCTGCTCTTTTCCGTTCTGTTTCCACACGTGAGTGATCTTCAGAGCCGAATGTGACGGATCCACTATGCGGGTCACGGCCATGCGAATACTGTCGATCGCCATCCCCTGGGCAAGATACCGGACGTAGACGCGCCGCGTCCCGGCGGGCAGATCGCGAACGCTTTTGTCGACTTCCGGCCAGCGCAGCGTACGGTCAATCGCCTGGCCGTCCAGCCACTGGAGATTCGGGTCGTAAGTCCAAAGCGTCTTCCACGGACCGTCAGGATTGGCCGACCAGGACAGGGAAGCGCTGACCGCCGCCCCCGCGCCGGGCCAGGGGGTCACTTTGCGTACTTCGGCGGTGAACTTGTCCGGCGCAATACCGTTTCGCAGGTCAAGGAACCTGGCGCCCGCATCGAAGCCGCCCAAGGCATGGCCCTCCGGGTCAGTAAGCGCGTAAATCACCTCCCCTGGAGACGAGCCTGAGTTGACGAGATAACCTTGCCCGCCCTGATCCTGGTAGGTTTCATTCGTTACCTTCCACGCTGACGGGGCGATCTTATCGATGCGAACGGGCAGTTCCGTCCTGACTTCGTCCGCGGCATGGTATTCCAGGGCATTGTGGCCCGGGGCGAGAGCGGGAAGGCTCCGCGGGTTGAGTTGGAATAATGTGGTGAGGACCAGATCACGACCAACAGAACGTGCCCCACCGGCGCCGTGGTAGGTGAGGCGCAAGAGGTATCCATATGTACCCGCTACGGCATTGCGCTGACCATGCGCAGATTGCGTGAGCCGGGCCGGTCGCACGTTCCACGGGCCATGGAAGGGCCCGGAAAGCGCAGCGCTTTCCACCCATGTCGCGCCACCATCCACCGAGGTTTCGGCCTGCACCTTGTCTTGCGCGGAATTCAAATTGACGGTCAACTTAAAAGTGGCATCGATGATGACGTAGGGGCAGGGCATCTTGATGATCAACTCTGCGGCATCCTTTGGGCTGTTTGTCCAGGCCGATAGGACATCCGCCGGCGGGCGGTATTCGATCTTTCCCGTCGCCCACAAGCGCGCGTCCTTCTGGCTGTGCGGGCCATCGACGGTCTTGATGGCATATTCCTTTATTTCCTGCGGGACTTCCTGCCAGCTACTTCCGGCGAGTTGATAAGGCAGATAAAAGAGGCCCGCCGGTTCGGGATGGAAGTAGCGGATCATGCGCTCGCCGGGCCGGAGGACGAACGACATCTGGTGACCCTGCGGGTACCGCTTGAAGGGGTAAAGGTAATTGTCGTCCCTGGTAGTGAAAAGCTCGGCGAGATCTGGAATGGCGTGCGCTCTGACATCGGCAGGGTACCACGGGGTATCCACCGCGTCCGGGTCCACCTCTCCCGGTTTAATCTCCTTCTTCAAAATGATGTTGCCGTCCTGCTCGATCTGGTAGACAGACGCCACCGGCCGTTGCCTGAGCGGGCCGGTACCGATAGGGTTGTACCCCATCATGTCGGAATCGAAGTAGTGATAGCCGCCGTCGTAGAAGACTTCCGCCACGGTGTGCCCGGTAAGGAACCAGACCCGCGAGTCCCGGAACCCGCCCGCATCGTAAGTTGCCTCCATGAGGGGCGCGTCCTGATAACAAAGGCCGAATCCGTAGCTGTTGAGCAGCTTTATGGGGTCCAGAACCTGCCCGCTGGGTTCTTCGTACGCCCATCCGGCAATGTGGTAGAAGATTCCGGGCGGCACAAATCTCCCGTCCGTCAGATAGAAACGCCAGACGGCTTCGGCCTTCTCCCGCTCCGTCCGGGCATTCGCCTGCTGAAAGATCTGAGCCGCCAGGGTCTTCAGGTCCGTCACATCCACCTGGCCATCTTTGGTGACCAGGGGAGAATAAACCTGCGCAGGCAGAGGCTTCGTAACGGAGAGAAGAACCAGCGCGAGGGAGATACCGATCCAGGCACGACACATGAATGATTTCATTTTCATACCCTATTGAAGATCAAGCGGACGGGTAATCGTTTGGCCGCTGAGCAGATCGTGGACAACGATGGTCCATTTACCCGGCGGGTCGTTCACGGCGAAGGGGATGGACTTCATGCCGATACCCCGCGGAGCGTGGAGATTGCCGGAATAGACGATGGAACGATTCCCCTGGGGGTCCATAACATCCACGTGAAAGATATCCATGTCGGCGGGATGGGATGCGGTTCTCACGCCGACTTGCACCGTCGCCCCGCGCTGCGCACGCTCCGGTATCACGACTTGCAAATCCGGCAAGGCTGGCACACTGGCCGCCAGGATGGTCGGCTCGTACGGATCGAGCGTGAGGGTAAGGGCCTGCTGTTTTCCCAAGGCCTTGCGGGCGCGGATATCGTAGAGATACATCGGTTGCGGCAGGCGGACGCGCACGGCAACCGGTTTTTCGAAGCGCTGGTTGGAACGGAAGTCGGGCGGCCCCAGCTCATCCACGCGCAACTGCGGATTGGATAGCAGGGCGATCAGCCGGACCCCGCCATTGGCGAAGACGCTGGTTCGGACTCCCACCACCGGCTTGCCCTGCGCATCCTCGACCGCGAATTCAGGATGGATGCCGTTGGCCCGCAGCATCTCGCCGATCAGGTCATGGACGGGCGCTTCCTTGCCGACCAGGCGGTTTTGCAGGTAGCTCGCAATGTCGGTATTCAACGTAATGGCCTTGCCCTTGCCAAAGTCGTGCACCGCGGCCGGAGATTTGGCGGAGCTATCGACGGCAAAGAGATCGGCCAGCGGAGAACCTGCCAAGCGCCGGCTATGCTCGTCGAAGTCACCCGGCACTCCGTTGGAAATGACCACCCCGCCCTGGGCGATGAATTCTCGAATCAAACCCGCCTCGATGGCCGACAGCGAACTGGACTGGGGGAGAATCAGAACCCGATATCCCCCCGCGAGCAGCTTCCCTTCCGGGACTTGCAGATAGGATACGAAGTTGTATTGCAACCCCTCGTCCTCGATCAGCTTACACCACGATTCGCGCAGGCGCAGGAATACGTTTTCCGAGCGCTCATAGCGCGCGTCCCGCTTCATCCACGCCGGCCCGTCGGGGCGCCGTTCGAGCATCCACTGGGTCCGCAGGCTCGGCTGGGAGAAATGGATGGCAATGCCATCGTTCAACCCCCGGCTGTTGATGATGAGGGCGCCGATGCCATCGCGCAGCTCATTGTAGTAAACGCCGGCCGCCTTGCCCCGCGGGCCGGCCTGCCCATCCTCCTGCACATACTCGTGCTTCTCATCCCAGATGATCAGCCCGCGATTGCCTTGCAGCAGCTCGAACCAAACGCGCTGCTTCTCGCTTTCGCCGCGGGCAAAACCGGTGGTGAGCAGAGGCATGCCCGGACTGAGGGAATGGACCAATGCGATGTTGTCGCCAATGTCGTAGGGTTCCATCGCATCCAGGACGTTTGAGAGCCGCGCGTAATCGTATCCTCCCCACCCCGGCTTCTGCGCGCCACCGATCTCCACGTAGGCATCTCGATCCACCTCGTGCACGGCATCCACGCCCATCTTCAAGGCGTCGGCAAACGAGATGTCCATCCAGGTTTTGAAGTCACCCCACGCGGCGAAGTTGTCGTCCGGACTTTGCATCGCTTCATTGGTGGTTTGGGGCGTGACGCTCTGCCAGGTGGTGAACTTCGTTCCCCATTCGCGGTTCAATGCCTCGAGACCACCATACTGGGTTTTCAGCCACGCACGCAAAGGGACGAGCGATTGGTCGGAGAAATCGAAATCCCACGCCGCGCCCAGATCGGCAATGCCGGTTTCATCCGCCAATGCATAAAAGTATGGCCGATAGGGCTCATTATTACGGACCGCGCTGGCCAGGCGGTCATGAACCGTCTTGCGCCAAACCGGATCCCAGAAGCTGGGAGAGCGCTTGAACGCTTCTTTACTCGTGGGGTCTTTTTCATAGAGGGCTTTCGCCTGGAGAAACGACCAGTTTTGAATGCGGTCTTCCCGGTAACGGTGATATTCGGAGTAGAAGTCCCCCGCGAGGCCCTCGCAGTAATAGCGGAGGTTGTTGACGAGGAGGTCCTCCGCCACGCCGCGCGCGCAACCCATTTGCATTCCGCCATTAATGCCCAGCGTTTTCAAGGGCGGAATCCGGTTTGCCGGGTAGGGTTGCCACATGATGATGACGTAATCATCCCACCCGGGGCCCCCCGGCCGGACGACGAAGCTGGCATCGGCGTCGTCCTCCCTATGGCCGTTGACGCCGCGGGCATCGGCGCCGTCCGCCGAAAAATGCGCGTGGAGGTCGTTCTTCATGGCTACGGCGCGGGACATATCGAGCGAGAAGTGGATCTCCGTCTCATCGACCAACTGGATGGGAATGTTTCTCTCCTCCACCACGCGGTTGAGGCTGTCAGACCAGCGGATTTGGAGGGTGCCTTTCCCCGTGAAGCCATTGTGCAGCTTGTAGGCGACCGGGATGGTTCCGGCGTTCGGGAGGGTTGAGGCGGGCAAAACCAACTCCCCGGCCAGGGCATTTATCGCCAGGGCACAAAATATTCCCGCTGTCATGCCGATCGTTTTCCCACTCATGCTATTCATAAACTTCCGCTCCC
>DATJVT010000577.1:0-5366 GCA_035501695.1 Terriglobia bacterium
AAGAAAACGCCGTTTGACTACAATACATTTTCAGCGAGCGGCGAACAGTGTCTTAACTGTTTGTCTCACCCCAGGGGACCACCCCAGGTTGTGATAACGCTTCGAAATGGATCAAACCAAACGGTCTCCACTGACAACGCAGCCAGAAACCAGTATTACAACTATAACGGTACCTATGCCCTTGGAACATTCCAGAATCTAACCAATAGTTTTTGGCAAACCAACAACGAGCTTGTAGGCACTGTTTACCCGAGCACTTACCCAGGCTATATTACGCTGCACCGGCAAATCCTGAATCTGCGTGAGTACGACAACAGCACAACAGCGGCGAAGTCATATCCGCCGTGTCCCAACAGTCCCACTTGCGACGATACCTCCGACCCGTCGTTCCGCGATGACGACCCACAATCGGGCGGCTCGGCAGGAAAGGTCTACGATGCAGACAACCCGGGCATAGCGCCGCTCGCGACGGAAAACACTTACGAGCGCATGCGCGTAAATTTCCGGGAGTATGCAGCTGCCCAAGGGGTATCCGTACAGGTTTCCAGTGACTTCAAATGGTGGTCACGCCTTTCTGTCTACCGACCGAGTGGACAGGTAACGACGGTCCTTAAGACCGATGTTCCGAATGACAACGTTTCCGGTACGGGAACTACTCCAATCACTTGGAATCTTCAGTGATGCTATACGATTCTTGCGGAGGTGATTCCATGAAAGGGTGGACGAAAGGGTGCCTGTTACATCCCAAGAATCCATGCCCCTCGGCGTTCTTGGTTTCATTACTGTTGGTCTGCGCCAATGCGACGCCCTTGCCGGCAGAACAGGCTTGTGCGGAAGAGAAGATCGGGCCTCTACTGGACGTGTTGCGCGACAGAGATCTCCAAAAGGCCGACCCCACTCGCGTCGAGACTACAATTCGCGAGATCGGGCAGATGAGATGCGTTGAGGCGATCGACGATTTGGTCGCGCATCTCACATTCCGGTCTTCGTATGGTGACGACAAGGGAAGCCTGGTTCGCCTGCGACCGGTTTACACCGGGACGCGCTACCCCGCGACCAGCGCCATAGCTGAGATGGGCAAGGTAGCACTCCCGACTTTGGTCGAGGTCATCGAAACCAATGACGAGGATTCCCTTCGGAGCAAAAATGCACGGTTCACGGTTAGGGCTATCATCAAAGAACCTGCGGAGATCGACAAGTTCTTTAAGGAAGCAGCCGCCAAGACCTCCACGCCGGAAGGGCGGCGTCGCTTGCTAAAGGCGCTCGAGACCGCGGAAACGGACTTCAGATCGGATTGACCCCGGAGCCTCGGGTAGCGAGGAGACGGCGCCGGTTGGGCGGTTGAGTGTCTGCGTTCTCATGGCCGAACCAATCTCAGTTCACAAGAACAAGTTGTTTCGGGATCACAGATACCCAACCCCAAGAGTCTGAGCCATCCCCGTATTCAGTTCCAACCCTCCCTGCCGCAAGAGCGATATGACTTGGGCCAACGCATTGACGGCATACCTTCTCCCGCTTACAATAACCGTAGCGGTTCCTAAAGCCTCACATCCGGAGGATACCGGCTTGAAGCTGTAAAGACATTCACTTCGCTCGCTACTATCCACGAACTCTTCCCTTGCGGGGAGGAGATACCTGATTTTCCAGGAGCCGAGAATGTCTTTACTAAGCGTTGCCGATCTGGGTTTTGGCTATCCTTCCCAATCCGAACCACTATTCCTGAGAGTTTCTTTTGAAATCAACCCGGGCGACCGCGTCGGGCTGGTCGGGCCCAATGGAGCAGGGAAGTCGACGCTATTGCGAATCCTGGTGGGGGAACTTGCCTCCACCACCGGCGTTGTGGTTGGGCGCCACCAGCTTCGTTTGATGTACGTTCCACAGCATAGCTCTGCCCACTCCGACGACTTGCTTCGGGATTATGCCTTGTCGGCCACGCCGGGAATGGAGGAACTGCGGCGCAACATCCGTTCCCTGGAGGCCCGCCTGGACGATCTGGAACGAGCTAATCACTACGCCGAACTTCTGCACGCTTTTGAAGAGCAGGGCGGCTACCCGCTGGAGGCGAGGGCGGAGAAGGTACTCGAAGGGCTGGGATTCCGTGCATCCGAATGGGAAATGCCGCTGGCCCGTCTTTCCGCCGGCCAGCGTGCCCGCGCCGAACTTGTCCGACTGTTGCTGGCCTCGGGCGATCTTCTCTTAATCGACGAGCCCACCAACCACCTGGACATCGCTGCCCGGGAGTGGCTGGAGGATTATCTGCTTCACCTCGACATTGCTTACCTTATGGTGTCGCATGATCGCGCCTTCCTGACTCGAGCCACCACGCGTACCTTCGAACTGCGGCGCCAGGCGCTGACCGTTTACGAGGGGAACTACCAGTTTTATATCGAGCAGCGCGCCTTGCGGGAATCCCAGGCTCAGGAACATTATGCGGCATCCCAACGTCGAGCGGCGGCCGCCCGGCAGGCTTCCGAGAAGCGCCTGGCACTCTCCCGCCGCATGGGGCATACTCCCCAGGGGGTACGGCACGGGAAGGATTATTACGCGGCAAAGGCCGCCCGCGTGGCGCGCACGGCGCGCCTGTTGCGGGAAAGAACTACCCGTCAACCCGCGCAGGCGAAACCCTGGCAGGAAGATCCCATCCCCGACCTGAGTTTTCCCACCACCCGGCGCCTTTCCGGCGTGGTGCTCAACGCGCGTGGACTTGGCAAGGCATATGGCGATAAGCGCCTGTTCGAGAACCTCGACCTTTGTGTTCATGCGGGATCGCGCTGGGCAATTCTCGGCCCCAATGGCTGTGGCAAATCCACCCTCTTCCGTATTCTATTGAGCCAGGAACCAGCCGACGCGGGCACTTTTCATTTTGCCGCTCCTGCCCAACGGGGATACTACGCGCAGGAGGGGGAACATTTGGACCCGAACAAATCACCCCTGGAACTCTGCCGCGAGATTCACACGGATGAAACCTGGGTGCGGACCATCCTGGGCTGCCTGCGTTTACGCGGCGAGGATGCCATGCGAGCCATCCGCACGATGAGCGCGGGAGAGCGCGCCAAGGTCGCATTGGCCCGCCTGCTGGTCAGCGGAGCCAACTTTCTGCTCCTGGACGAACTGACGAACCATTTGGATATAGAAGCTCGTGAAGCGGTGGAAGACGCGCTCCTCCGCTTCCCGGGAACTCTCATGTTCATTACACACGATCGGTATTTCGTGGACAAACTGGCCGATGAGGTTCTGGTTCTGAAGCCGAAGACTTAAGGGGGAGCAGCGAACTCCTCAGGGCAGGTCGCTTCTCTGATTTCGGACGGGCGATCTGCGGCCCGACCCCGCCGGGAATTGTCGGGTATTGAGGATAACGGGCGGCTCGCGCTATAGTTCCCAAGAGACCTTCACAAGGATGAAGATTGCGAGAACTGGCCTATAAACGGAATCCAAAATTGTGTGCCGCGATCGGAACCCTCCTGGCCGCGCTCGTCGTAACCGCAGGCACGGCCATTAGGCATCCCATCCACGCCCAGCCCCCGCTGCCCGTTGCGCCACCTATTCCCGTCCATTTCACCGACGTGCGCGAAGCTGCCGGCATTACCTTTCGGCACGACGCCACGATGAGCGACGAGAAGGAATACATTGAGACTATGGGGAACGGCCTGGGATGGATCGACTACGACCAGGATGGGCTGCTGGACCTTTACATCGTCCAGTCCGCCGCCGCGGAGTGGTACAAGCCCTCCCGGCCGCTGCGCTCCGCCCTATACCACAACAACGGGGACGGAACCTTTACCGACGTTACGGAAAAGGCCGGGGTCGGCGCCGAGGGCTTATACGGGCAGGGCGTGGCGGTGGGTGATTTTGACAATGATGGCTACCCGGACTTGCTGGTGACCGGATATGGTCACACGATTCTTTACCACAACAATGGGAACGGCACCTTCACGGATATAACCGCCAAGGCCGGAGTGGCCGACGAAGGTAACTGGTCCACCAGCGCGGGATGGTTCGACTACGACAAAGACGGCTATCTCGACCTGTTGATCTGCAACTACATTCAGTGGTCGCCCAAAAACAACCTTTGGTGCGGAGAGCACAAACCGGGCTATCGCGCCTACTGCCATCCCGACAACTATCGGGGGCAGCGCCTGAAGCTCTATCACAACAATGGTAATGGAACGTTCACTGACGTGAGCGATTCATCCGGGGTGGGCAAGCCCGAAGCCAAGGGCATGGGCGTGGTGCTGGCGGATTTGAACAACGACGGCTGGCCGGACATCATGGTGGCGAACGATACGTGGCCGAATTTTCTCTTCATCAATAACCACGACGGGACATTCCGCGACGTCTCGTTCACCTCAGGCATCGCTGCCAGTGAAGATGGGAAATACGAGGCGGGCATGGGGGTGGACGCCGCCGACGTCGATGGCGACGGCTGGCTGGACATCTATGTTACCCACCTGGATTTTGAACTCAACCGCCTTTATCGCAATAATCACGATGAATCCTTTGACGACGTTACGTTCAGTTCGGGCCTGGGTAACAAGGCCATACTCCTGAGCGGTGTCAGCGGCCGGATGTTCGATTACGATAATGACGGCTGGGTGGATATCTTCCAGGCGAATGGGAGCATGCTGGACAACATTCACCTCTACCACACCGAAGTTACGTGGAAGGAACCCAAGCTGATGTTCCGTAACCTCGGGGCGGGGAAATTCGAGATGGTGTCGAAGCAATTGGGCCCCGACTTCATGAAACCCACCTCGGGAAGAGGTTCGGCAGTGGGAGACTTCGATAACGACGGCGACCTGGACGTTGCCATCTCCAATAGTAATGACCTCCCGCAATTGCTCCGCAACGACGGGGGCAACGCCAACCACTGGCTGGAGGTGATGCTGGTGGGGACCAAATCGAATCGCGACGGCCGCGGCGCGGCCTTGAAGCTTACCACGGAGGGATTTGTCGAGTACCGGCAGGCGCAGGGTGGAATGAGCTATATGTCAGCGCAGGACCCGCGCATCCATTTCGGGCTGGGGCAGAGAAGGACCATCGAGGCCTTGGAGATTACCTGGCCCAGCGGCACGATGGACAGACTCACCAACCTGCCGATCGATCAAATCATTACCGTGAAAGAAGGAGCCGGGATCATCCCCAGGAATTTCCCCAGGATTATCTGGAAGTAGCATCATCTTCAGCGGAGTTTTCGCGCCACAATTCGAAGCGTGACGATCTCGTGGGGTTTCAGCGTCACCTCCAGAGAATGAGTGTCGGCCTTGAGCTCCTCTTGATTCTCTTCCGCGGCGTTTGCCAACCACGCGCGATCGATGCTGAAGAGCGGCAGGGTTAGACGCGCGGTAGCGGTTGTTCCTCCCGTTTCG
>DATJVT010000578.1:0-2850 GCA_035501695.1 Terriglobia bacterium
TCCTTTCCTGTGGATAGGCAGAGTATTACCAATTCCTGGTCACGGGCCATCTTACGCCGGGAGCAGATTCTTGCTCCATGTCGGCTGATGACCGCGGTGCGAGCGCTTTCTACGAACACAAAATTGTGGATGTCCGCTCCCGAGATTTGAAGGGGAAGTTCAACGGCAACACGGTCGCTCCGCCGGGTTTTCGCGGGTGATTCCCTATCCTCTACACTCGGCTCTGGGGACTGTACACGCCATTCGCTGGGTGCCGCGAGTGGGCTGTCGGCTGTTCGGTATTCCCCTGGAATCGCCATAAACACTACCGCCAAGTATTTGGCGCTGGGTTGCAAGTTCAAACCAGGTCGCAGGCCTTAGGGCGCCTGCTGGGCTTTATCGTCGCATCGTTGACAGAACTTTAGAACACAACAGTGTAGCTGTATTCCGGGCCCCGCTCGTCCATTCAGAAGAGCTGCCGGCAGTACCATAGGAACCAGCCTGCAGGAGCGTGGCAGCAACGGCGCAGGAATCCTCAAGCTTTCTCCCCTTAAGGTCGATCCAAATAGTGGAGGAAAGAAATGCTCATCGACATCCAAATCAGACCCGAACTGAATGGGCGCTGGGGCGCGAGGGTTCCTGCCGTTCCTGGATTAGTGGTCTACGGTGAGAGCCAAGAGGAATCGCGAGAAGCTGCCACCAAGGTCGCCGGCATAATCCTGCAAAGGGGTGAGCGGCCTAGGGCGAAAATCCTGGCATTTTACCCGGGACGCATGCCCCCTATGTCAGTTCCCCAACCCCCCTCTCTGAGCCCGGCGGCTTAATACGCCTCACGAGGGGTTGGGGTACAGAGGGCGATTAACCTTTGCCCGCCTCAACGTCTACTACTTTCTCTGCCTCTCGCGGCGCAGGCTGGCGGGGCCTTTGGTCAGGGCAAAATGCAACACGCCGCGCGGCAGCAGGCGCACCAACCCGACGACAAGTTTGTAGCGAAGGCCCGGCACGACGAAAAGTTTTCCCTTTTCCAGGCCTTGCAGCGAGCTTTTCACGACATCCTCCGCGGGCATCCACCACTTCTCCGAAATGAATCCGCGATCGATTCCCAGCACGTCGTGGAACTCTGTCATGGTGAATCCCGGGCAAAGCGCCTGCACCCGCACACGCGACCCGGTGGTCTTCAGTTCCAGGTACAACCCCTCGGTAAAGCAATTGATCCAGGCTTTGGTGGCGTAATAGCTTGTGCTGCCGGGGCGGGGTACAAAGGCGGCCACCGACGAGACATTGATGATGGCGCCCTGGTTGCGCGCGGTCATGTTGCGTAGTGCCGCGTGCGACAGGCGCATGGTGGCCATCACGTGCAGGCGGTGCATGGCGTCCTGGCTCTCTAGCGAGGCTTCGAAAAACCGTCCCAGGCTGCCGAACCCGGCGTTGTTTACCACCAATTGCAGGTTAGGCGCTCCGGCCACGAATTCTTCCACACTCATCAGATCCGCATCTTGGGTCAGGTCCGCTTTCAGCTCGCTGCAGGTTACGTGAAAACGGTCACTGATCTCACCCGCGATTTGCCGCAAGCGATCCTGGCGACGCGCCACAAGCGCCAGGTCATATCCGCGTGCGGCCAACTCCCGCGCGAAGGCGGCCCCGATGCCACTGGAAGCGCCGGTCACCACAGCCAACGGTTTTGGTTCAGCCATTTTCCCTCTCCCCGGAAAAGCAAGTGCTCATCCTGTCCACGACTGCCAATCACACTTCCCGATTCGCCTATCCCCAGCCCCCAGCACCCAGAACCCAACCCCCACTTTCTCACACCGTCGGCTCACCGTGAACTTCTACTTCCTCAGGTTCGACGGCCAGGGGACCGGGCTCGGGGAGTCTTCCTTTCCAGTCCGCCCAAGCCCAAAAGAGCGCTGTGCTTGAACTGAGGATTCCGGCTACAAACCCAATCGTGCGGGGTCCATGATACTGCGAAGCGATCCCCGCCGCGGTCATGGAGACCATCATCGTCGACCAAGTCAGCGATTCTGCCGTGGAAAAGACCCTGCCACGGAATTCATCGGGTACGCGCCGCAGCAATTGCGAAACATTCAGCACCGAGCTTACCGCCACCCCCGCGCGGGACAGCGCGATGAAGAACAGGGCCGCGCCGAAGGTGGGCATCTGGCTGAAGAGCACGTAAGCGCCCCCGTGGATCACGTAGCAGATGGCCACGGCGCGTTTGTACTGGCGGAAGCTGATGCGACGCCCGATGCGGTGGGCCAGAGCCCCTCCTACCAGCAGGCCCACGCCCGCGGCGCTCCAAACGATTCCGATGCCTGCGGGGCCGCGGTTGAAGACCTGTTCGCCGAACAGGGTGAAGAGAATCTGCGCCGCGCCTCCTCCGGTGGCCCAACCCACGCCGATCAGGGCGATGCCCAAAATCAGCGGCGACGAGCGCATGTAACGCAATCCCTCCTTGTACTCATGCCAGGGCCGCACCACTTGTTCTTCCGTAAGGGCTTCACGCTTGGCTCGAAAGCTCCCCGCTACGCGCAATTGCCAGATGCAAGCCGCCGAACCGAGGAAGGAGAGGGAATTCAGCACAAACGCCCACTTGTAACCCAGGCTAGCCGCGCTCAATCCCGCTACCATGGTGCCGATGGTCAGCGTGGTCCACTGCGTGGTCTGCGTCAGCGAATTGGCGGTGTGCAGCTCCTCCCGGCTGGTGATGGCGGGCAGAATGGAAGTCCGCCCGCTGGTGAAGAATGGGGAGGCGAACATCAACAGCGCGCTCAGGCCGTAAAGCAGCGATGTCTGTGAGCCCTGGTGAGGGCGGACCGTCAGCACAAATGCCAGCGCCACCACGGCGCGCACCAGGTCGCTGGCCAGCATGAT
>DATJVT010000579.1:0-3865 GCA_035501695.1 Terriglobia bacterium
GCCGCAATTTCTCCGGGTCTTCGGCCTTTTGCAATTCGCGGCGGTAAACAATGTTGACGGCGCCTTCCGCGCCCATCACCGCGATCTCGGCCGTGGGGTAAGCCAGGTTCACGTCAGTTCGCAGGTGCTTGGAGGCCATCACGCAATACGCACCGCCGTAGGCCTTGCGGGTGATCACGGTGATCTTGGGTACGGTGGCCTCGGCAGAGGCGAAGAGCAGCTTGGCTCCGTGGCGGATGATGCCGCCATACTCCTGCTGCGTGCCGGGAAGGAAACCCGGAACATCCTCAAAGGTGATGATGGGTATGTTGAAAGCGTCGCAGAAACGCACGAAGCGCGCGCCCTTCACCGAAGCATTGATATCCAGGCAGCCGGCCAGAACGGCGGGTTGGTTGGCCACAATGCCCACGCTATGCCCACCCGTCCGGGCGAAACCCACCACCAGATTCTTCGCAAAATGCTCGTGGACTTCCAAAAAATAGCCATCGTCAATGACGCGCGTGATGATTTCTTTTATGTCGTAGGGCTTGTCAGGCTCCACCGGCACCAGCGAGTCGAGGGCCTCCTCGCACCGGTCAACCGGGTCACGGCTCTCCACGCGGGGCGGGTCCTCCTGGTTGTTCTGCGGCATGAAGCTGAGCAACTCGCGAATGAGCGCGAGTCCATCGGCGTCGTCGCGGGCGATGAAATGCGCCACGCCGCTGGTGGCATTATGGGTCATGGGGCCGCCCAGATCTTCTTTGCTCACCTCTTCGTGCATGACCGTCTTGATGACGTCCGGCCCGGTCACAAACATGTAGCTGGAGTTCCGGATCATCACGGTGAAGTCGGTGATGGCGGGGGAATAGACAGCTCCGCCCGCGCAGGGGCCCATGATGGCGGAAATCTGGGGGACCACGCCGGAGGCCAGGGTGTTGCGCAGAAAGATATCCGCATAGCCCGCCAGTGACGCCACGCCTTCCTGGATGCGCGCGCCTCCGGAATCATTCAGGCCGATCACCGGCGCGCCGACCTTCAGGGCGAGGTCCATCATCTTGCAGATTTTGGCGGCATTGGCCTCGCTCAGCGAGCCGCCAATCACCGTGAAATCCTGCGCAAAGGCATAGGCCAGGCGGCCGTTGATTCTGCCGAAGCCCGTCACCACGCCGTCACCCGAAAAGCGCTGCTGGTCCATACCGAAGTCCTGGCAACGGTGCTCGACGAGCTTGTCGATTTCCTCAAAAGTTCCTTCGTCAAAGAGCAGCAGGATGCGCTCGCGAGCGGAGAGTTTTCCCTCCGCGTGTTGGCGGGCACGCCGCTCCTCGCCGCCTCCGGCTTCCGCTTCCGCGTGGCGGCGGCGAAGTTCTTCAAGTTGCTGTTCTCGGGTCATCCTGAACCTGAACAGAACTATAGTCTGGAAAGGTGAATACAGGCAAGTGCCGGGTGGGGGGGGAGGGACCAGGATAAGTGGTAATGGCGGCTGTCCAGGGTGCGAAGCGCAGGGTCCATAGCGTCATTTCGGGATTGCAATAGTTTAATAATTTAATTTCTTACTTGACAAACTCAATTTATCATGTCACAATACTTAATATAGTTGAGGCTAAAATGGATATCTCAAAGGCAAGATGCTCCGATTGCAATCAGGCCATGAAGATCGTTCGGATGGCATGCCCCTCTTGTGGCATGGCGATGGAGGGGGATTTTGAGGTTGCACCGCTTTCGCAGCTTTCGTTGGACGACCAGGCCTTTGTGATGGCGTTTGTCCGTTCACATGGGTCCATCAAGAAAATGGAGAGTCTATTCGGCATCAGCTATCCGACGGTTAAGAATCGTCTGAATGCCATCGGCGCGGCGCTGGACAAGAGCTTCCAGGCTCCCAGTCCGAATCTTTATGTGCTCGAACAACTCGCGCATGGGGAAATTACCGTAGACGAGGCATTGGAAAAACTTTCGTAGCGTTGAAGGGAGGATATTGTCATGTCAAAGGAAACCAAAAAAGTTCTTGAGATGCTGGCCGCGGGTCAGATTACGGCAGAAGACGCGGAAAAGCTCCTGGATAAACTGGGGGCCGACGGAGCCGCTCCGGCTTCACCGGCCGCACCCGAGCCGGCAGTGGGAGCGGAGGGCAAGTCCGCGCCCCAACGCGTGGGTTGGAGAGTCTCCGCCCGCGACGAATCCGCAGAGGCGACACCGAAGCTGCGCTTCCTGCGAATCGTGGTCGATAAACCCGACGAGGACCAGGTAAATATTCGCGTCCCCTTGGCCTTTATCCGGGCCGGGATGAAATTGCTCGGGGTCATTCCACCCCAGGTGAGCGAGAGACTCGCCGAGAAAGGCATCGACCTCGCCGCCCTAAGGGACCTGAAAGGGGGAGAACTGGTCGACGAACTCAAGGACCTGCACGTGGATGTGGACAGCAAGAACGGGGAAACAGTTCGCATCTATTGCGAGTAGGCCTCCCTCGGGAGGTGCGGGGGATTGTGATGGGCCCCTGAGGGCGTTAACGAATGGGCAAGTCATGGTGATGCACCCTTCGGAGTGCGGGAGCAGCAGCTCCCGCCTTCTCCCGTCAATTCATAAGGCCGAGTATGAACCGACGAAGGAAGGCGGGAGCTGCTGTTCCCGCACTCCAAGACTTCCTGCCTTCCCCGTAATCAGCCGTTACGGTTCAGTTCGGGTGTGAGGGTGGTTCGGTGGCGCCGCGATGGCACGTCCAGCAGGTCACGCGCATGTGGCCCTCGAAATTGTCTTTGTTGATCTGGTGGGCCATCTGAATCATCTTCCGCGCTGTCCCTTTCTCCTCCTTGTCGTCTTTTTCAAACGCCCCCATGACATGGCAGAAATCGCACCTTACTCACAGGGCGCCAGAGAACGACTTCATGACGTTCATCAGGTCGGGGGCAGGCATGCCTTTGAGAACCTGAATGTTCTTAAAGACTTGCTCGGCGGGCTTATTCGGAATAGGTTCTTGAGAAACCGCGCGAATGGCCGGAAAAACCGTCAAAGCAAACACCATGCAGCTAATTCCCCAAGCGACAAAAACATGCTTCTTCATCAGCGCCTCCTCGGCAAACCTCATCTGCGGGGATTTTTGTGTAGGATGCACCCAATACCGTGAAGCAGAGTGATTCTACCATAGGCGCGGGTCTGAGGCCCCGGCTTCTGGTCTGGAATATTCCTCGGGCGCGCGTCCTCCCGCCAAGACACCGGACTCCGGCCCGCCGCCCAAAGGCCGGGTGAGAACAGTGCAAGCGGAGAGGGGCTATGGGCCGCAGGGCGGACCTCGGACACCGGACTCTCTCTTGTGATATCCTCTCGCATCATAGAGAACCTTAGAGGGGAAAACTCATGCCTTATCCAAAACCCAGCCGGCGTTCCTGGGCAGAGCCGTGGAAGATCAAGATGGTCGAGCCCATTCGCATGACCACGCCGCCCGAGCGTGTTGCCTTCATCGCGGAGGCGGGGTACAACACCTTTCTGCTGCGCTCCGCGGACGTTTACATCGATCTGCTGACCGACAGCGGCACCAATGCCATGAGCGATCGCCAGTGGTCAGGCTTAATGCTGGGCGACGAGGCCTATGCCGGCAGCAAGAATTTTTACAATCTATGGGAGACTGTGAACAGGTATTATGGGTATAAATACCTTGTACCAACACATCAGGGACGAGGAGCGGAACACATTCTCTCCCAGGTGATGATCCATCCCGGCGACACCATCCCCGGCAACATGTATTTCACCACCACGCGATTGCACCAGGAACTGGCCGGGGGGACGTTCGTGGACGTGATTATCGATGAGGCACACGACCCCGCCAACCCGCATCCCTTCAAAGGCAACGTGGACCTCGCCAAGCTCCAGCGCGTAATCCAGAGCACCGGCCCCG
>DATJVT010000580.1:0-15385 GCA_035501695.1 Terriglobia bacterium
TGCCCCGCGGCAACCGAGTTTTCCCGACCGGATGCTCTTCAGTCTCGCGGGGTTGGTAGGCGGGCTGGTCATCGGCATTGGCTTGGTAGTCCTGGAGGAGTTCAAGGACGACCGCCTCTTTGACGAGCGGGGACTGCACACGATCGCCCCACGCAATATGCCGATCCTGGCAAGGATTCCGCCCATCCTGACACCGCAGGAGAACAAAACACGGCATTGGAAGACTGTTGTGCAGTGGGCGGCAGGCACGGCTGTGATGCTCGCCATCCTCGGGCTTACAGCCCTCACCTATCTCCGGGCTTGAGTGCGGATGAAGCGTGCCGGCATCCCGGCTGCTTCTATTCCTGCACGCAGTCCTCAATTGAGTATGGGGCGCGCGCCACTGGGCCAGAAGGCGCCGGCAATTAAAAGGAGCATGAGGTATGGATAATAAAGTCGAACAGGTGATGAGTCCGGCTTTAGGGCAAGCGGATGAAGAAGAAATGCTCATGGAAGGGGTGGTCCGAGTCGAGGACTCGCCTCGAGCGGGCATGGTGTTGAGTTTTGAGAATGCACCCATAAAGCGGACAGCCCCGGTAACCCCCTCCCGGCTGGTCTGCCTCAATGTCCAAGCCCCCGCTGCCGCTGAATTCGGATTACTCGCCGCACGCCTGAATAGATTTAAGGTGCAGAACCGCATGAGAAGAGTCCTGGTGGCAGGCTGTGGGATCGGGACAGGCGCAAGTGTCATCTCCGCCAACCTGGCCCTCGTGCTTGCCCAGAATCCTGCCCATCGGGTCCTGCTGGTGGATGCGAATCTGGAGCGGCCAAGCCTTAGTGGTCTGTTTGGCCTCCCGCCTGAATCCGGGCTTTCCGATCACCTCAAGTCCGGCAAACCGGTGGAGGACCTCGTCTGCCGGTTGGAACCGGGGGGCATATGGTTTTTGCCGGCCGGGCCTCCGCTTCGGAAAACCGCCGACTCCGGGCAGATCTATTATTCGCAACGGCTTGCCTGTCTCCTCCGCATGGAAACAGACTGGTTCGATTGGGTCGTCGTGGATCCTCCCTCCCTTGAAACCTGGTTGGCCTCCCGGGCCGTTGCCCAGCTCTGTGATGGCATCATACTGGTCGTTCGCAAGGGGCACACGGAGCGGAAGGCTTTCCAGCGCGCACTCGATCTGCTTGACGGTTTGCCAATCCTCGGTATCGCGTGGAATGAATAGGGAGACCCGCCACTTTCAGCGTTAAGTGCGGGAATCCGACTTGGCATGCATGTCTGCGCGTGTCTGAGCCTTCTACGGAGTAGTGCAATTTGAGCCGAGTTCTTAGCGCCTTCTTCCCGGGGACCAACCTGGTGCTCGGGGTGTGCGATGCATTCCTCGTTTCCGGCACCCTCGCGCTGGCGGCGCTTGTGACGTTTGGAAATGACTCCAGGCTGTTTTTCACCTACTACGCCGGCACAGCGAAAATTGTCATAGCGGCCAGCCTCTTCCTGCTGTCGGCTTACTACGCAGGTCTGTTTGAGGACAAGAACTTTACAAATCGCTGGGAGGCTTGGAACGGGCTGATTCAATCCCTGGGGCTATGGATTCTGACGCTGGCAGTTCTGAACTACGCCCACCCCATGCTGATCCCCCCCCTGAGGGTTATCGTCCTGGGGGCAAGCATGGCAACCCCCTTGCTGATAGCGTGGCATCGGATCTTCCTTGCGGCTATCAACCGCCGACGGCTCACGGACCGCGCCGTGGTAATAGGAAGTGGAGAATGGGCAACGGACTTGGCGCACGAGGTCGAAGGCCGGCCTGGCTTGGGGATCCATTTGATGGGTTATGTCGACCCCCGAGGGCCGGTTTCCAGCAACGGTCTGAAGTACTTCGGGACACCAAACCAGCTCCCCGAAGTGATAAAAGCAAATGGGATCAACCAGATCGTCGTCGCCATGGCAGAGCGGCGGGGGTTCCTTCCGGTCAACCAGTTGTTGGCGCTAAAGAAAACGGGCGTCCAGGTTCTGGATGGTGCGGATCTTTACGAAAGCGCCATGGGCAAGGTGCCGGTACAGTGGCTTAAGGCAAGTTGGCTGTTGTTCTCCCCGGGTTTTTGCATTTCGCGCACAACGCGCATATACAAAAGACTGGCGTCAATCGCAGGGGCAGCGCTGGGTTTGATCATCGCGGGTCCCTTCATGCTGTTGACCGCCATTGCCATTATCTTGGATTCGCCCGGGCCTGCCCTGCTCCGGCAAGAGCGAGTTGGGGAGGATGGCAGAGTCTTTAACTTATTCAAATTTCGCACGATGTACGCTGGAAATGAAAAGGACCGCAGTTTCGCTCCAGCTCAGAAACAGGATCGGCGAGTGACCCGGGTGGGCAAGTGGCTTCGCCGGACGCGGTTGGACGAACTGCCGCAGCTTTACAACATACTTCGCGGTGACATGCATTTCATAGGACCCCGCCCCTTTGTTCCTTGGCAAGAAAACGTCCTGGTGGACCAGATCCCCTTCTATAATCAACGTTGGACAATTAAGCCGGGTGCGACGGGATGGGCACAGGTCAACCGGCCATACTGCGTTACGGTTCAAGACAACATCGAGAAACTTGCTTACGACCTCTTCTATATCAAGAACTTATCGCTTGCCCTTGATCTGCTCATCCTCGTGAAAACAACCAAGATCCTGCTTCTCGGGCGAGGCGGACAGTGAGTAACCCGCACTCGACCTCTGCGATACTGATGAATTTTTTTACAACAAATGGGCGGAGCCTTTGCCTGGCGACTCTTGAGGCTGGCGGTTATCAACGAATAGGGCCTTTCATACCACACGAATATGGGCAAGATGGCAATTTTGATGTGAAACTAATTTCATCTTGCTGCCTCGCACAAACCTAATTATCATCTGTCTATAATTGACGGCGAGAATCTCATAGGATCTCATAGTGTCAGGGTCTTACTTGCGGACCAGGGCTAATTTGGCGGCGTTTCTGGGTTGCACTCACTCTTAAGATGAGGGCAGAGCAGCCTAATGCGGCTCAATAGCATTAAAGGCTGTTGGGGCGCATTGCGGCCCAATTTTTCGATTGCAGAGAGCAGAACAGGAGACAACAGATGAGTCGCATAAACCGAATGGGAATCGGCTTGGTCGTCCTGAGCGCGTTGTTGGGCTGTGTTGCCACCGCGACCGCCAACAGCTCGATTGTTCTGGGCGGGAATTCGCAGATCATCAGCTTCACGGGTAAGGGAGCATCTGATCCCGATCAGCTGGGCGTAACCCTTGGCGCTTGCCATAGCGGCCAATGTCGGGTGCAGGGGACGGGGTTCGGAACCGGGGTTTTCCCATCCGCGCACGCTCCGTTTTCAATCATATCGGCGATGGGTTCCATTACGGCTACGTTGGTCAACGCTACTTTGGGGACTTGGAGCGTTTCCGAAACGTCTCCAATTGCTTTCTCCTACGGCACCCACGGCAGCCTGTTAACGGGTGACTTGAACCTGTTGAGCTTCCAGCAGACATCGGGCGGGAAGACAGGAGTCTTTAATTGGCAAGGCGTCGCCGACCTGACAGTTACGGGAGGATCGCTGGCCTCGGATTTTAGCAGTGCAGGAGGGGTTCTCCAGGTCAATTTGCTTTTCAGAAACACCACGAGTCTGACGTCATTGCTCGGCACCACGAAAACCAAGTATGGCAGCTTCGAGGGCGGTCAGCTTTCGCCCACCCCGGAACCGAGCGCGTTTGTAATTTTTGTCCTCGGATCGGTCATCCTGCTGATCGGTGGCCTTTTGAGGCGCCGGAAGGCTTTGTCTCCAGCATCGGAACGGGCGACTGCAACCCTGTAAGCATCGTTGCCTGGCAGGAATCCTCCCGCAGCGTCAGGAGGATTCCTGGCTTGGGCGTCTCGAAGCCTCAAACTCCCCTGCATAAAGCTGAATCGTAGCGCGCAACCCCGTGGTTGGCGGGTTCGTGTGTGCGCTATCCCCAAAGCTTCAACCTCTGCCCCGTAGCCGCTGCGCCTCTTTCGGCGCGAACAAAATCGGCGGGGTCTCCACGCGGGTCGAACCTGCCAGAGCCTTATGCCTGGCTTTTGATTCAAGGGAATTCAGACATGAGAACGCTTGCCCTTGCTCTTTTGCTCCTTTTTATCGTCGCTGTTGTATGGGCTTTTGCCATAACCCGGCATTCGCCACAAGAGTACCGGCAGGGCTTTATGGAAAGCGGACAACGGTACTACGATCAACGCGCCTACGAAGAAGCCTCCATCCAGTTCCGCAACGCAATTCAGAATGACCCGAATTTCCCGGACGCTTATTACGAGCTTGCCCAGAGCTACATGCATCTGCGGCGATGGCCGGAAGCCTATAATGCCCTCCGGCGCGCCAACAAAATCGATCCGAATAACCTGGAAGTCCATCTCAATCTGGCGGAGTTATACCTGATTGCGCATGATTATTCGAATGCCGAGAAGGAAGCCTCTTTCATCCTGGCCCGGAAGACCAATTACGCCCCGGCATTGCAGGTTTTGGGGGCGCTGTCGGTAGGCCGCAGCGATAAAGAAAAGGCGCTGGCAGCCTTCAAGAAGATCGTAAACTTACGACCCTCGGACCCCATGGCCTATACGAATCTGGCCTTGGTGGAGATTGGTTCCCATCTCTTCCCCGCCGCTGAAAAGGACTTGCATGCAGCGATCGAGGTCGATCCCCACTTCGTCGTCGGATATCTCAATCTGGCCGACTTTTACCGCTTGCAAGGGCGAACGGCGGAAGCGGAACAGGTTTTGCAGAAAGGAGTTGAAGCGAACCCCGAGAGCATCCCCGCGAGTGTCAACCTGGCCACGACCCTGTATGACAACAAGAAAGATGATGAGGCGGAGAAAGTCCTGAACGGAGTCCGCAGTCGTTATCGCAACTCCCCTGACGCAACTCTGGTGATTGGGGATCTCTACTTCCAACGAAAGAACCTGAAAGGCGCTGAGGCGGAGTACTCGCAGGGCTTTGCTGCGGATCCCCAAAACATGGACCTCGGGGAGCGCATGGTGGAGATCTATCTTGCCACGGCCCGCCTGAAGGAAGCGGCGGCCCTGAACGACAAACTGTTGCAGGCTGCCCCCCACGACCCTGCCATCCATTTGGAGAAGGGCCGTATCCTCATGGCGCAAGGTAAAGCCGATGCGGCCATTATGGAGTTCCGCCAGCAAACCGTTCAGTTCCCCGACTCGGCCCAAGCGCACTATTTTCTGGGTTGGGCCTTGTGGGAAAATGGCGGCCACGCCGCCGGGGAGTCAGAGATCAAACAAGCCGTTAATCTCGATCCCAATTTGCTCCCGGCCCTGCAAACCCTAGCCAGAAATTCCCTGGCCGATGGCGATTTCGAAGCCGCCGCGGGTTACGCCGAGCGTTCGCTGCAAATCCAGCCCTCGGATCCAATTCAACACGCCATTCTCGGAACTGCCTCCCTGCGCCTGGGCGACGTCGAGAAAGCCACTCAACAGATCATGGCGGCGCAGGCGCTTGACCCGCAGAATCCCGATCACCGCCTGGAACTAGCCGCCGTTTATGCCGCGCAGGGGAAAGAAGGACCGGCAGAGGAAGAGTTGAAAGCAGCAATCCAACTTGCCCCTGAATCCACTGAAGTGCTGGGGCAGGCGGCGGACATCCGGGTCGGCATGGGTAACCGAACCCAAGCCATTGGCGGCGTGCGCCAGTTTCTCAGTACCCACCCCCAAAACGGAGACGCCCACCGGATTTATGGAGCCTTGCTCCTTGGCCAGAATGACCTTCCAGAAGCTCGCCGTGAGCTGGAACGCGCCCTCCAACTTCAACCCGACCTCTTGCTGGCTTACTTGCAGCTAGGCCGCGTCTGCGAGGAGGACAAGGACCCGGACGGCGCAATCGGTAACTATGAAAAGGCCTTGAAACTGCAACCTAACTTCCCGCCCCTGCTGACCCTGGTGGGTAATTTGTATATGGATAAAGGCGATTTAGCTCGAGCGGAGAGCTACTTCAACCAGGCCCTGGCCGCCGATCATGACGCCGCGATTGCCGCCAGTAACCTCGCATGGATATATGCAACCCAGGCCCGGAATTTGCAGCAGGCGGAGGCTCTGGCACGGCGAGCATATCAACTCCTCCCCTCGGTTGACTCGATTGTAGACACCCTGGGTTGGGCGGAATATCAGAGTGGCGATTTCGCCGCTGCGACATCAGACCTCCGGGACTGCGTAAAGAACCACGAACGCTACGCGTCTTGCCACTACCATTTGGGGTTGGCGCTGATGGCGAGCCGCCAGGGGGCAGAAGGCAAGAAAGAATTGAACGCTGCACTGGCGCTCGATCTGGAGGGCAATGACGCCCTGGAGGCCCGGAAGCTCGTCGCCCGGAACCAATAGTCCTTCGGAAGGTAGCCGGTTGCCATTTCCCATCATCCGATTGATACATCTTTGAATTGGTACGGTGGCAAAGATCAAAAACACAAGGTGGGGTTAGGTTTCATTCATGGCGCGAACAAGTTTGGTGGTGCTCATTGACGCGTTAGGCTGGTCCTATCTGAAGGATCGGGACTTCATGCCTGACATTCTCGGTTTCCGCACGGAGGTCCGCACCGTTTTGGGATTTAGTTGCGGCGCAATCCCAACTCTCCTGAGCGGCCTCACGCCGGCGCAATCGGGCCACTGGAATCTCTTCTACTATTCTCCAGAGCGGTCTCCCTTCCGCTGGGTTCGACTTCTTTCGCCCTTGCCGAACCGCCTTTTGAACAACCGTGTTGTGCGGCGGGGCGTGCGATTCATCTCGCAGCGGCTCAGCCAATTTGGTGGGTATTTCCAGATCTACGGCGTCCCTACCGAACTCCTTCCCTATTTCGATATCTGTGAAAAGGAAGATATCTATAAGCCTGGTGGCGTCCCCGGTTCGATATTCGACCAGTTGAAGGAAGCAGGAATTCCCTACCGGTCATACTCGTATCATGAATTCTCGGACGAAGGAATCCTTCGGGAAGCGAGCCGGGACCTTAAGGATCGGAAGTATGATTTCTACTTTGTCTACCTTTCCGAGCTTGACGCCTTCCTTCACGACTGGTGCGGTGACAAGCAGCGCGTTGGCAAAGAAATAGATCGGTACTCCCGCTGGCTGCGCGAATTATACGCCACAGCTACCCAAACCTCGGGCGAGGTTGACTTCTTCGTTCTTTCCGATCATGGGATGACCCCTAAGCGCGCCGGCTTCGACTTGATCAAAGAGATTGCAAGCCTGGAACTCACCGTTCCACGCGATTACATCGGGTTATACGACTCCACCATGGCGCGCTTCTGGTTTTTCAATCCGGCGGCCGAGGCGCGTATAGCTCAAAGGCTTAATGCGCTGAGCTGCGGCCACATCCTGGACGCCAATGAAAAGAGACGTTTCGGTATCGACTTTGGGGACAACCGCTTTGGCGATGCAGTTTTCCTGATGAAGCCCGGGGTGGTGATTGAACCCAGTTTTTGGGGCAGGCTCGGCCCGGCGGGCATGCACGGTTTCGATCCGGAAGCCGACCCTGACGCTTCCGCCATCTTCTTTGCGAATCATGATCCCGGGCAGCCGGTACGCTCGTTACATGATGTGAATTCAGTCCTGGTGGAATGGATCAATTCCCGCGCGGCGGTGCGCACTGCATAACGATCTTCGAATTCGCGTTGCGCAGTTCTCCAACGCTACCGTGCGGGCGGGCGCAGAGGAAGTAGCCGTGGGCTTGTTCCGGGGGCTCGATCCGGAGAGGTTCCGTACCTACCTCATTTGCCCTCCCCCACTCCTGGAGGCGTTCGGCGAAGCGGAGCCCAATGAGAGAGTGTTGGGGTTGGATCTCCAAAATCCCTGGCAATTCCCGCAAAATCGCGAGTTCATGAGGTTTTTGAGGAAAGAGCGCATTGACATTCTCAACGCCCATATGACGCGCGCGGCGATGGCAACGGTCCCCCTCGCTCGCTGGGCCCGAGTGCCCGTGGTGGTGCAGACCAGCCACGGCCGGGAAGGTTGGCGCCAAAGCCGGGGACCCATGCAGTATTGGGTCGACCGGCGGCTTGCCGCCATGACGGACATCACGATAGCCGTGTCGGAAGCCACCAAGCGCTACCTGGTCACTGAAAAGAAGCTCACTCCCGAGAAAATTGTCGTCATCCCTAATGGCCGCAACATGAACGGCGCCCCCCTGGATCCATCGGCCGCGCAAAAACTCCGGAATGAGCTTGGAATTGGCCTGGACCATGCGGTGCTGGGCGTCTTTGGGCGGCTGGAGCCTCAGAAGGGGCACAGGTTTTTCCTGGAGGCAATGCCCGCGATCGCAGCACACGCGGGCCCCGCAACCGCACTGCTGGTTGGGGACGGCTCATTACGGCCCGCTCTGGAAGAGCAAACCCGCGCCCTGGGGCTGACAGGCAAGATAATCTTCACGGGGCATCGGCACGACGCGTTGCAGATCATGGCTGCGTGCGACCTCATTGTTTTGCCTTCGCTTTACGAAGGAATGCCTCTGGTGCCCATTGAGGCCGCGTCTCTGGGGAAAGCGGTGGTCGCCACGGCCGTAGACGGAACCCGGGAAGTCATCGAGGATGGAGTTACGGGACTGCTGGTGCCGCACAGTTCCCCTTCACAAACGGCGGAAGCCGTCACCCGCCTGATCCTCAACCCTGATCTTCGCCGCACCCTCGGCGAGAACGCTCGCAAGCGCGCGCAGGAGCACTTTTCGCAGGAACGGCACCTTCGCGAAACGGCAGCCTGCTACGAACTTTTGCACGGGCCGGCGCTCTCCGATACCGTCTCCAAACAATAAGCCTCGACAAGTATGTTTTTCCTCTATTTTCTGATCTTCTCGATGCCGTTTTTCCGCCACCCCATCATTAATGCCGGCTCAGGCATTCTGACGGCGCCGAAGCTGGCCGGGGGGTTGGGACTTTTCTTTGCTCTCGTCCATATGGGACAGCATGGATTTCCCAACTTCTTTGCCACTCGTCCGGCCAAGTTGTTTTTGGCCATATTCATGTGGGCGCTGCTTTCCTTCGCGCGGCAAGGTCATCCGCCCCGCGTGGACGTCGGTGACCCCTCTCTGCTTTACATCTCGCTTTTCGTCTTCTTCATCTTGCTCGTTAGTCTGGTCGATACACCGCCCAAAATCGAAATGTGTTTCCTCTTCGCCATAGCGTCGGTGGCGTTTGCCTCTTTCTATATTTTGCGCGAGTACCAGGTGTACCACTTCTCGTTTGCCAACTTCCGGCCAGAAGCCAAGATTCTGGGGGACGCCAACTACTTCAGCATGGCCGCCATGCTGGCGTTCCCGATCGGATATTACTGGTATTTGGCTGAGAAACGCCCGGCTTACCGCACTCTGCTGCTGGTGATGCTCTTGCCCACCGCGGCAGGAATTGCCGTTTCCGGCTCGCGGGGCGGTCTTCTTGCCCTGATGGCATTCATGGGGTTCGCCGCCTGGCGATCGCGCAAGATGGGGCAACTGGTTCTCATGGTAGTTTTGATCGTTCCTCCCATGCTGATGATCCCCCGCAATCCCATCACCCGCATGCTCCACCCCGATACCGCGGACAAGCAGTCTTCTCTGGTCCGCATCGAAACCTTGAAAGCGGGAATACGGATGACTGCGGGACACCCACTGGCAGGCATCGGCGTGGGCCAGTTCAAACCCAAGCTGGCGGATTACACCGGCAAACCGGCCCTGGCTAAGATGGCGCACAATACCTATCTGGAGATTGCCGCCGAGCTCGGCATCCCCTGCCTGCTGGTCTACTGCTGGCTGCTTTGGGAAACTTACCGGTCCTTTGAACGCGTCCGCCGTGCCGCCTACCGATGGGATGACAAGCTCCTTTTCGCCTTTGCCACCAGTCTCCAGGGTGGGTTGATTGGCTACCTGGTAAGCAGCTTTTTCCTGTCGGCGGAGTATGTCAAGTTCTTCTGGTTTTACGTTTTCATGAGTATCGCCATGGAACGGGTCATCCACATCTGGGCGTCAGTGCGGCGTGAAGCCGACACCGCGCCCAGCGATCCCCTGCCACTCCCCGAGCCGGTGTTGGTGCTGAACTCAGGACCCCCTCCGCTCTTGGATTCCGCTCGTATCTAATCCCATGACCGAAGGACCAAGCAACTTGCTGGCTGGGATCATTTTCTGCCTGGGGATTATCTGGCTGTTCTACGTTTATGGGGGATATGCCCTTTGCCTTTGGATTCTGGGTCATTTTCGAGGGGTTCATCCCAAGGCCGATCCCGCATACCTTCCCACCGTCTCGGTTCTGATCTCGGCACGCAATGAAGCGCGTGACATCGGCTGGAAGGTGGGGGAAACGCTGGCCTGGAATTATCCGCGGGAAAGGCTCCAGATTCTGGTTGCCTCGGATGCATCGGAAGACGATACCGACAAGATTCTCCAGAGCGTCGCCGATCCTCGCCTGCAATACGTGCGGATGCCCGTGCGCGTAGGCAAGAACGCAGCCCTTAACCGGCTGGTAAAGCAAGCCACTGGTGACCTGCTGCTCTTCACCGACGCCAATTCGCACATTGCCGCCGATGTGTTGCGCAAGCTCGTCCGCCACTTTGCCGATGAGCGCGTGGGGTGCGTTACGGGCGTGGAAGAGAACGCCCCCGAAGGCAGTCCGGCCATGGTCGCATCTGGCGGCCGGGCGTTCTTGGGCTACGAAGAGCTTGTGAAGAGCCTGGAAGGGCGATTGGGTTCCGTGTTGATCTGTGATGGCGCCATATTTGCCCTCCGGCGTCCCCTCTTTGTGGAGCTTCGCCCCGAACTAGCCAACGATCTGGAGCTTCCCCTGCATGCCGCCGCCAGGGGCAAGTGGATTCTGTGTGAATTGGGAGCCCGCGCGCTCGAGAAGGCTACCCGTTCGGCGCGCGAAGATTTCGCCCGACGCCGGCGGATAGCGGCCCAGGGCACCCTGGGAATGTGGGAACTTCGCGGATGCCTTCGCGGATTGCGGGCCTGGCAGTTCGTTTCACATAAGCTCCTGCGATGGTTGACGCTGGCGCCTCTGGGGCTGGTTTTGATTGCCAATCTCTGGCTGGCGCGCCATCCGCTGTTTGCGTGGCTCCTGGCCTGTCAGGCGCTCTTTTATTCTGCGGCTGTCATGGGTTGGCTGTGGGATCGCGCCGGCTGGCGGGAGGTTTCACCTTTAACCATCCCCTACTATTTCCTGCTCGCTAACGTCGCAGCTTTCAGAGGATTCCTCGACGGCTGCACCGGACGCCGGTTCAGCACGTGGGAGATTGCCACCCTCACGCGCGGCCGGGGATAACCCGAGAGATACCGAGGAGAAGAATTCCGAAAATGGAACCGCAAAAGAAAGTTGCCGTTATTGGTCTCGATTGCGCCGCCCCCGAGTTGGTCTTTGAGCAATGGCGCGACGAACTCCCCTGCCTGAGCGCAATCATGGAGACCGGGTCCTGGGGAAAACTTGAGAGCACCTGCCCGCCCATCACGGTCCCGGCGTGGTCGTGCATGATGAGCGGGAAAGACCCGGGGGAATTAGGAATCTACGGATTCCGTAATCGCAAGGATTACAGCTACGATGGGATGACCATAGCGGATTCGCGCGCCGTGCGCGAACGCCGCGTGTGGGACATCCTGAGCGAGGCCGGCAAGAAGTGCATCGTGCTCTCCGTGCCGGGCACCTATCCTCCGCGTCCCATCAACGGTTCCCTGGTAACCTGTTTCCTGACCCCTAATGCCGATTCCGATTATACCCACCCACCCGAACTCAAGCAGGAAATCGTAAGCCGCTTCGGACCCTACCTGATGGACGTTAAAGGGTTCCGCTCGGAAGACAAGGACCAGATTCTGGCGCAGATTTACGAAATGACAGATCAGCATTTTGCCATGGCACAGCACTTGATCAGCACCCGGCCGTGGGACTTCTTCATGATGGTGGAAATGGGTGTGGACAGGATTCATCATGCCTTCTGGAAATTCCACGATCCCACGCATCGCAAGTTCGAGCCCGGGAACCGCTACCAGCACGCCATCCGTGAATATTACCGGCACATCGATAAAAAGATCTCCGAACTGCTTCCCGCGCTGGGCGACGACACCACCGTGCTGGTGGTTTCCGATCACGGCGCCAAGGCGATGGACGGAGGGGTCTGCATTAACGAGTGGCTGATGCGGGAGGGCTATTTGACCCTGGCGGAACTCCCTTCCGGTCCCACCCCCCTCGGCAAGGCCAAGATCGACTGGTCGAAAACGCGGGTATGGGGAGAGGGGGGCTACTATGCTCGGGTGTTCATGAACGTCAAGAATCGCGAGCCCCAGGGCGTCATCCCCACCGCCGCGTACGAGCCGCTGCGCGACGAATTGAAGGCGAAACTCGAAGCGATGACCGACGATCAGGGCCGCCCGCTGGGCAACAAAGTCTTTAAACCACAGGATGTCTACCATACTGTGCGCGGCGTGCCTCCTGACCTGATCGTCTATTTTGGCGGTCTCAACTGGCGGTCGGTCGGCTCGGTGGGCTACGGTTCGGTATACACATTCGAGAACGATACCGGGCCGGACGACGCGAATCACGCCGAATATGGAATCGTGTTGATCCGAGAGAAGAACGGTACGCGCGGCAGGACCTTGCAGGGGGCGAAGATTTACGATATTTCCGCAACCATCCTGGACCGCTTCGGGCTGGAGACTCCGTCCGATATGCATGGTCGCCCACTGCATGCGTCGTGAAGCGGTGGGACTCGCCTGACCCCTGCGTTCCATTTCAGATTTGAATACGGGGCCCTGCCCCGAACACGCTGAAACGAGGCTCGATGGATCGGACCGCGTTGAATCGACAAATCGGCCGCCGACTTTGGTGGCTGAAGGAAGCCCGGCAGGAAAGCCAGCGTTATCGGTACCTGGCCGCCAAGACTTTGCGGACTCGGCAGCGGCCGGCGGCGGACTTGCCCAATGTCCTGGTGGTGTCGCTCGACTCGGTAGGGGCTGGCCATCTTGGGTGCTATGGCTACGAGCGGCCTACCTCCCCCCACATAGACCGCTTGGCGCAGGGCGGTGTGCTCTTCGAAAACGTCCGGACGCAGGCCAACTGGACGAAGCCGGCCCTGGCTTCCCTGCATACCTCCCTTTATCCCTCCGTTCATCGCACGGATTCAGAGGGGGAAACAGGCGATCGAGTGGATGCCTCAGCCCGGCTAAAAGCCAACGTACTGGACGCTCGCTTCCGAACCGCGGCGCAGGACTTCCACGACGCCGGATATGCAACGGCGGGAATATCCGATGGCGGTTACAGCCACTCATTTTTTGGATTCGCCCGAGGGTTCGATTATTACGAGAATCGCGGCGGCAAGTTCAAATCCAGCGCGTATCGACTGCTCCGGTGGGTATTGGGGCAGCCCCGGAGACCGTTCTTTGCATGGATACACGCCTGGGACGCGCACTTTCCCTACATGGACCGCCCTCCCTACAATCGGATGTTCGTAGATCAGCGCTCGAACCTCGTTTTGAGCGCGGGTACGCGGCGTGCGATCAATGGGGGACATCTGCAGATCGGGAAATCGGATCAGGAATTTCTGAAGGGTCTGTTTGACGGTGCCATCAACTATTTGGATAAACAGGTTGGCGCCCTGCTCAGGGAATTGGAACAGCTGGATTTGCTTGCCAATACCTTCGTCGTAATCACGGCGGACCACGGCGAAGCCTTTCTGGAACATGCGTTCGTGGAGCACACGGAGTGCCTCTACGATGAGGTTCTGCGTGTTCCGATGATCGTCTCGGGGCCGGGCCTCGGAGGCGGAAAACGCATTCGCGCCCAGGCGCGTTCGCTCGACATTATGCCGACACTGCTCGACTTGTGCGGCCTCTCCTCCGGAGCGGAAGTCCAGGGAGTTTCACTCCTGCCCTGGATCCACGGGGTGCGCTCAGATGATCTTCTGGCAGTAAGCGAAACCGAGCGCGGGGGAGGACAGATTGCGCTCTGCGACGGTCGATTCAAGCTCATTGTCGGAAAATCGGACGACCGGATGGAAATTTACGACCTCGAAAGCGACCCGGGAGAGAAACAGAACCTGGCGGACAGGCGGCCGGATCTGCGGGGAATCATGAAGGGGCAGTTGGCAAGCTGGGAGAGCCAGACGCGGGCCTGCGCCCAACGTTTTGGCCAGGAAGCGTTGGAACAGAGCGTGGAGCTTAACGCCGAAGTTGTGGGACGGTTGACCGACTTGGGATACCTGGAGTAATGCCGCCGATGGAAATTGTGCGCGCCCAAAACGTGGAAGATGCCCGGCTGTGGGAAGAGTTCGTCGAGACGCAGGCGGCGGCATCCAATTACCATCGCTGGAATTGGAAAAGCGTTCTGGAGAGGTCCTTCGGCTGGCCGACATTTTATTTGATGGCGATAGAAGCCGGAAGAGTGAAGGGCATCCTTCCCCTGGCCTGGCAGAAGAGCTGGATTTTCCGCGGGTGCGTCGCCTCCCTGCCGGTGCTCAGCGCGGGAGGAGTGGTGGCGGACTCTCCGACGGCCGCGGCGGCACTCTTGGAAGAAGCCAAGCGAGTCACGACCCAAGTCGGCGCGAAGTTTCTGGAACTGCGCTACCGCGGCCCGTCAGGAGATCATCTGCCGGTAAGGGACGATAAGCTGACCGTGGTCCGGCCGCTGGGACCTGATAGCGAAAAGATGTGGGCGGAACTCGGCACGAAAATTCGTACCAAGATTCGTAAGGCCACGAACGCCGGGATGACGGCGGAGTTCGGAGGCATGGAATTCCTGGGCGAGTTCTATGCGTTGTTTTGCGAGAACATGCGCGACCTGGGAACGCCCGTCTATGGCCGCCCCCTCTTCGAGGAAATCCTCAAAGCGTTTCCGCAGCATACGCACATCTGCATCGTTCGCCTCCAGGGAGAGGTTATTGCGACATCGTTCCTGACGGGATTTCGGGATGCCATAGAAGCCAAGTGGAGCGCCTCAAAATCCCAGTACCTTTCGCTCAAACCGAATATGTTCCTCTACTGGAATCTGTTCTGCTTTGCCGGCCAGAAGGGGTACAAGGTTTTTGACTTTGGGCGCTCGACGCCCGGCTCCGGGACGCATGTTTTCAAGATGCAATGGGGATCGGAATCCATTCCCTTGAATTGGGCTTACTGGTTGCCGGCGGGAGAAGCGCTTCCCCAGGTCAATACGCGCAATCCCAGGTTTGAAGCGGCCATCCGCATCTGGCAGAAACTGCCCGTAGCGGTTACGCGTACGATCGGTCCAAGCTTGGTGCGGCACCTGCCCTCCTAAGTTGGGACTTCACGACCCCCCTCCAGCGATGAACGACATGGGAACTTCCGCGGCCAACCCGATTGCCGAGCAGGCTCGCACTGGTAGTGACCGGCCGGCGGCGGGTGGAGCTCCGCAGTACACCCACAACGCCGATGCCGATCAAAGGCTGCATGGAATCTTTC
>DATJVT010000581.1:0-7213 GCA_035501695.1 Terriglobia bacterium
ATCTCCCACATTAGTGTGAGCGATGCCGAAATCGCCGCCTACTACGAAAAGAACAAGGCGAATTTCAACGTTTCCGAAACCACCTACCATATCGCCCAGATTCAGGTCACACCCCGCCCCGATGCCGAGGTCCGCAACCTGAGGAACGACGATGCCAAGACCCCCGCTGCCGCCGAGCACAAGATCCAGGCTCTCTACGAGAGCCTGATGGGTGGCCACGACTTTGCCACCGTGGCGCAGGAGTACTCGGAGGATCCCAGCACCGCGGCGGGCGGCGGCGACATGGGATTCATCCCCGCCTCCGGCCTCAACGCGGCCCTCAAGCAAGTGGTGAGCTCGCTCAAGGTCGGCCAGATCTCCCCCGTCATCCGGTCCAATATCGGCTTCCATATCTTCAAGCTGCTGGGTGTGGAGGAGGCCGGGCAACATACCCTTGCCGACCTACGCGTACAGAGCGCCATCCGGCAGACTTTGAGCAATGAGAAGGAACAGCTCCTTAGAGCTTCCTACATCGAGATGCTCCGCAACCGATCCAAAGTGGTCAATCACCTGGCAGACGCAGTGGTCAAAGCCGGTGGCGTGCCCTCCAACGGAGGTTAGGGATTTGGGGTTCGGGAAGCTGGACAGTGGTTCTTGGATTTTGAATTATGAATGAAGAATTATGAATGGTGAATAGTAAATAGTAAATTATAAATAATATGCTGAATGCTGAATCCGGGGTATCCACTACGGGTTCTTGCCGCCCTCCCGCCGGCTCTTGTGCAGCATCAATTCGAGGAGTGACAGCGCCATGAACTGGGGTCCGTAAACCAGGGCTCGCCGCCAGACCCTGCGAGGCTCGTGCAGCAAGCGCCAGAACCATTCCAATCCCGCCCGGCTGGCCCAGAGGGGCGCTGGAACAACCTTGCCGCTGTGAAATTTGATCGCCGCTCCCACCGCCACGATTACCGGCGCTTTCAGCCGTTCGCGATGGGCGACGATCCAGCGCTCCTGTTTGGGAAGGCCGAGCGCGACCCAAAGAACATCGGGGTTGGCTTGGTTGATCCTCTCGACATCCCGCGCGTCTTCTTCGGCCGTGAGCTCGCGAAAGGGCGGCGAGTAGGCGCCCACGATCCTCAGCCCTGGATGCTGCTGCATCAGCCGAGCGCCGGCCAACGCCAGCGTTTCCTCCGTATCGCCGTAAAAGTAATTCGTGAATCCCTTTTGACGAGAGAGTTCGCAGAACGCAGACATCAAATCGGCGCCGCGAACCTGGTGCGTAGCGCAGGACATTTTCTTGGCCGCCACTCGGGCCGCCCACCGGCCGTCGGGGACTGAGAGGTCCGCAGTGTGGAGAACGGCGCGGAAATCGGCATGCTTGTAAGCCTCCAGTGCGCCGTGCGAGCCGGTCACCGCAATCCAATGGGAGCGGTCGCGCACTCGAATCCATTGCTCCATCAAGCGCAAGACGTTCTTGACATCAATGAGGTGGACCGGTGCGCCGAGAACTTCGGTGCAGGGCGGATTCCCGGTCTTTGCCGGCAAGGGTTGCTCTTGGGTGTCGAGAAGGGACGGCGACGAAGTCTGGGGGAGGGCTTCGCGGGGTTCCACGTTAGCTCCGCTCCAGCGGGGCCGCGCAAGCGGGCTTTGCCGCCGCAAGCCGCCCGCGGGAGGTGCGCCTGCCGCCCAGCAACCGCGGCAGCTTGGCGGATCGCTCTTCCCATTTTCCAGTAAACGTCACGAGGAAAGAGATGAAGACCAAACGGAGGTCCAGCCAGAAGCTTTGTTTCTTAATATAAAGCATGTCATAGCGGAGCTTCTGGCGGCGCGGCGATTCGCTATGGCCGTAGATTTGGGCAATCCCCGTGAGTCCGGGGGTCACGGCGTGACGACGATCGAACCCCGCAATCTCCAGCCGGAATTTTCTCGCCAGTTCCGACCATTCCGGCCTTGGTCCCACGAAGCTCATGTCACCACGGAAAATATTCCAGAGCTGAGGCAGTTCATCCATGGCCGTGGCACGTAGAATGCGACCCACGCGGGTAATCCGCGGATCGCCTTCTCGAGCGGGAATCGCGCCCCATTTGACGTCTGAGTCCGCCACCATGGAGCGGAATTTGACACTTTGAAATTCCTTGCAGTCCTTCCCCACACGAGGCTGGCCGTAGAAGATCGGGCCTCCGTCCTCGATCTTGATGGCCACAGCAATCGCCACCCAAAGCGGCGAAGAAAGCATCAAGCCGAACCCGGAGAGCGAGATGTCAAACAAACGCTTGAACACGAACGTAAGCATGAGGAAGTCAGGAGCCAGGAGTCAGAAGGACCAAGTGAAAAGGGTTTTGCTCATCTCGCTTGAGGCTTCCGCATCCCCATTCCTAGCACTTGTTCCCCAGTCCTCCCGGCAATGTCAAAAGGGACCGCAGCGTGGCCAGAAGGGCACGGTGGTGCCAATCAAACTTCAATCGGCCGTTCAACCGAACCAGCAGATTCGTGGCATTGGCAGCGTCGAAGAATCTATCGATCTGCCGGTCAGTAATATGGCTGGCGAGCTGGCGGGCGAAGTAGCCCACCATGAGTTCATTGCCGAAAGTCGACCGCCAGTAGCGTTCAAACTCGGCCAGACTTTGGGCGCTGAAATCCATGCTTTGAAAAGTGCGAATCACCACATGGGCAACAAGTTCCGCGGAGAGCAACCCATAGTAGATTCCTCCGCCTGTGGTTGTCTTGATGTGGCCGGCAGCCTCGCCGGCGGCGATGACGCGATCCGTCACGCAGCGGCCCACGGCGGCTTGGGCAATCCCTTTGCGGTCGATTCGCAAAGTCGAAAAGTCCGTGTTGGGCGCGATTCTCCGCACGAGCTTAACGAAATAAGGGTCGGGGTTCTGGTCCGTCATGAGCCCCACTCGCCAGCGGTTGGCCCCCAGGGGGATTTCCCAGCCAAAGGCGCCGGGGGCTACCCCCTGGCCGACGAACACTCGCGTCGCACTACCATGACCGTTGGGGGGCAGAGTCAATTCCGTCTGGAGGGCGCGCAGGAACTGACGGGGTCGCGCCAGCCCCAGGGAGTGATTCAAGGAGCCATTAACCCCCGTCGTGATAATGGCCATCTGGGCTCGAATGTTTTCCGGTCCATTTCCGGAGGAACGGTATTGCAATTCTACGCAATGTTTTTGCACATCCAGGGAGCTTACCCAGCAACCGAGGCGCAATTCGGCTCCCGCGCCCGCGGCGCGTTGCGCGAGGGCGCGATTGAACCCTGCTTTGTCGATGACCTGCGCCAGAGGCGCCTCGGCCCGGTGCTCAAGCATCTTGCCGCTGGGCGAGATGGCTTGAATACACCGAATGTCCGACAAGATAGGTTGAGTGGGAAGATCGAAACGGGCAAATGCCTCATCGCCGACCACCCCTGAGCAGATGGCCTTTTCGCCGATCCGCGATTGGGCCTCGAAAAGGGCAACATTCAATCCCGCCTGTGCCAACAGGAACGAGACGTGAATCCCCGCCGGACCTGCTCCGATGACGACGACGTCCTTCAATCCGCCTCCCTCTTCAACTCCATGATGGCAAATTCAACTTGTTGCCCACCGGGCACGCGACCCCCTGAATGCGCACCGCCCCATCATCCTTTATCCGGATCCGCCGGAGAGATCCGTTTTTCGTCCTGATGCTTCTAATGCCTGCCCATAGCATATACCAACCTGCAAGCTTCCGGGCGCGTAACCTTGCAAGCTCGCCCCGGCAGGGGCGGGTTGGCAGCTTTCCCAGCGGCAGGGTACCTGCGAATTAACTGATTCTGTTACTTGCCCTAGGCCTGTATTTCCCGGAGATACTCCGTCAACCCCTGCGTCCAGGGTGGAAGGGGAGCGAGTTCGCTTTCCGCCAGTCGTCCATTCTCCAGCACGGAAAAAGCTGGCCGACGGGCCAAACGTCCGGATTCCTGGGTCGTGATGGGAACAACGCGGACCTGCGGATATCCTCCCGACTGCAAGATCGCTGCGGCGAACTCAAACCAACTACACTCTCCAGACCCCGTCACGTGAAAGACGCCCGGGGAACCATGGGCGAAAAGCTCTACGAGTTTCTGGCTCAAGTGGCGCGTGTAGGTGGGCGATCCGCGCTGATCGGAAACGACGCGAAGTTCGGTTCGCTCTTTCGCCAGCTTCAAAATGGTGGCAACAAAATTCTTACCGCCCGGCCCGTACAGCCAGGAGGAGCGGACGATGATATGCCGGGCAACGAGGGCCTGGACGTCCCTCTCGCCGCGCAACTTGGCGAGCCCATAGGCGCTGAGTGGATGGGGGCAATCGGCTTCCCGATAAGGCCGCCTTCCCCACCCATCAAAGACATAATCGCTGCTGATATAGAGCATGCCGGCCCCGACTTCCGCACAAGCGCGCGCCACGTTGCGCGTCCCCAGGGCATTAACTTGTTCCGCCTTCAGTGGATTTGCTTCACAGCCATCGACATCCGTGTACGCCGCGAGGTGAAACACAAATTCCGGCCGCAGGTCACAGACAGCCCGAACAACCGCCGACCCATCTACGATGTCGAAATCCTCTTGGTCGACTCCCCACGCTTGGTAGTTTTCCCGAAGACGGGGCAGGAGCACCGAGCCCAACATGCCCCGGGCGCCAGTGACCAGGACGCGCATTGAAATTATCCTCCCAGCTTTAAGACTCATGCTCGCCCCAACTCCCGGCGATTCCGCTCCACACCCGTTCGGGAACTGCTACTTAGAGCGACTTGATTCCTTGAGCAACAATGTGTAGACGCCGTCTCCGAATGCCATCGTCGATCAGAGATGGCGCACATTGATGCCGCCAGGTTTAGAGGGTGTTTGCTTCACCCCGGTCCATCCGCAGGACCCCGGCCGAGGGCCGCGAGTGGGTGGCGATGGCCAGGCAGACGACAAACCATGCGGCATTGGCGGGAACACGCAGATTGAAATCGACCAAGCTATGGCAGAGCAGTCCCACCACCCCGACCGTGGCGCCCATTTGTATCCATCCCCACTCATACCGAAGCCGATCCTCAACGTGACGAAAGGCCTTGCGGAAAAAGATCACGAGCGCCACTCCTATCAAAACTGCCCCCGGCAAACCCATCTCCGCCACGCCTTCCAGGAAGTCATTGTGAGCATGGCCCCAGATCAAGTCGGTCGAGAATGTCAGGTACTTCGGGAAGGTGGACTGAAAGGATCCCACCCCAACCCCGAACCAGGGATGGTGTATCGCCATGCGTAGAGTGTCTATTCCCACCCGGACGCGGTCGCCGAGCTTGGCTTCAACGCTCTGGTTGGTGTCGAAAACCGACCAGGAGCGGCCTTCCACCTTTCCTGTGCCAACCAGCCAGGAGAACCCGGCGACGGAGATCAAGACTGCCACCAGCAGGGCTACAAACAATTGAGGATGCACGCCACGCGGGCGCCGCGACAGAATGCCCACCCAAACTGCTCCCTCAACCAAGACCACCAATGCGGCGGCCCTTGACCCGCTGGTCCAGAGCGATATTACGACGAGGATGGCGCCAACCCAGAGCAACCAGGGCAATGCCGAACGCGATGGGCGTGAGAAAATATAAGCCACCGAAATAGGGAGGAGCATTTCCATGAGTCCGGCATAATTGTTGTGGTTTACGTAGGGCCCAAAGGGCCAGCCGACTACAGGAAAAGTCCAGTAAATGACCCGCGGTGGACCCCAGAGCAGTTGCGCAAAGCCCAGCGAGCACAGAGCAAATGCCAACAAGGAAACCAGCCGGCCCAACCAAACCAGGGCGCGGCCATTCTCGGGTTGGGCGTTGAGGAGCTGGCCTGCCAGGAAGAAAACGATAAGATTGGTGACAATTTTCAGCAGAGCCTCGCGCGTCGCCACGTGGTCGGCGGTCAGCCCAGTGAAGTACTGCGCTGCCGCCAAGACAAGAAAAACCAGGAATGGCCAATAAAGCGGGGACCAACAGATCCTTAAAACACCCCGCCGTGCGCATCCTACCGACCAGAGCACTAACGCGCCCAAGGAGGCTGCCAGGATGGTGGCCCATGCCCACGGTTGCACGGCGCCGAAAGCCCAGGGCGCCCCGCAAAGCACGGCCAGGAAAAGTGCGCGGGCAAAGGAGGCGAAGGAGAGAGGGGAGCGGCTGAAATCTCTGCCCCGCGAGGATCTGTGGTGATGATGGGAAGGTTTTGACAGGGGCGGGATGGTCACCGGGTCCTCGCTTGACTCGCAATCGGCCGGGGGGCTTCCACGGGGCGGAGAGTTACATCATCCAGCCAGACCGTGCCTGTAATGTCGCGGTGGCTGGTTTGGTCCTGCGGCCGCCAAAAGGAGATTTTCACCGCTTGGGTCTGCGGTCGGGTTGTGAACCCCACCTCGACCGGATGCCATGGGGTGGTTCCCTCCGTCGAGTCGCTGGTTCCCACCGGACAATCGCCGCACCCCATTTCCACCACTCGTAACCGGGGTCCAGTGTCTGAGGTTAGAGTCTCGGACCGCACGTAAGCCGTCAACTCATACTGGGCCTCGGGTTTGACTTGGACGACTTGATTCACAATTTCGTAGTCCCCATTTCGCCCCACCGCAAAATCAATGCGCAGACATTTTGCTCCCTTGTGAGCCGACGGTGCAGAGAAATCGAGAACCAAATCCGGGGAATCGCTCGATCGCCAGGCAAAGCCGGTATTGAGTACCGGCCCTTCAAAGCCCCCATCATAGACTCCCCCGGCCTGGGAAATGGGATCTTGAGGAATAACCCCCGCGTGTTCAAGGTCGTTCCAAACCGTGGCGGCATCCTGTATTTGGTTGTGGTCGAGGAGAAAATCCAGGAAGGGCTTCACCATCGACAGGTTCGGAGAACGATCCGGTCCGGTGATCATTTGTCCCCAGATCCTCATGGCGCTTTCATAATCGGCTTGGGTGCTCAGGTGCATCAGGAAGGTGAACCTTGCCGCAGGGTCCTTGTCGGGGAGGAGAATCCCCTTGTAGATTCCCTGCGGGTCACCGGTGGCACGCAAGCACAACCGGAAAATTGGGCCGAGATAACTGGGGTCCATGTCGAGGAGCTTGCGGAAGGAAGGGAAAGCCTTCTCCGGACGATCGGTCAGGATATAGTGATTTCCAATGGCCCATTGCACCGAAGGAGTCATAGGGTTGAGAGGTTGTGCTCGCCCATAAGCCTCGTCCGAACACACCGTGTCACCGGCGAAATCGCAAGTCGCTCCCAAATCCGCCCAGAAGTCCCA
>DATJVT010000582.1:0-10006 GCA_035501695.1 Terriglobia bacterium
ATGAAGAACCCATGTTCCTCCTCCCCGTGCTCTCCCAAGGACTCGCCGTGATCGCTGAGCAGAACGACTGCCGTGGAGTTGAATCGGTGCATGGCTTTCAACTGGGTAAGAACGCGCCCAACTTGGGCGTCATCAAAGGCAATCTCCCCATCGTAAGGATGCGTTGCGTATTGGCTCAGGTAGGGTTCTGGAGGCCGGTAGGGGCTGTGGGGGTCGTAAAGGTGCAGCCAGACGAAGAAGGGGGCGCCGGTCCGCCCACTCAACCATGCCAGCAGGCGATCCACCGTGCGGTCGCCGCGTCTCTCGACGAGGAAAAGGTCACGGGAGCGCCCCGGTTCCATTCCCAGGTCGTCGTCATAAACATCGAATCCGCGGTTCAACCCCCACATGGAATTGACCGCATAGGAACTGACGAAGGCGGCGGTGCGGTAACCCTTCTGTCGTAACACCTCCGCCAGGGTTGGGATGCCTTGCGGCAGCCCGGGGGAGGTGAAATCTCGCACGCCATTGAACATCGGATAGGTACTCGTCAGAATCACAGCGTGGGAGGGAAGTGTGATAGGGGCTTGCGCATAGGCATTCTCAAAACGGGCACCCGCGGCGGCCAGACCGTCGATAACCGGGGTCTCCACCCGCGAGTATCCGTAACAGCCCACGTGGTCCGCGCGCAGAGTGTCAATGGTGATGAGCAGGATGGAAGGAGATTGGGTTGTGGGCGCTGCCTCGCCGGCTTCGTCCATCGTGAGGCAACTCGTCACAAGGGCAAAAGTCACAGCGATGAAAAACAGTATGGTCTTCCGGGGAGTCGAGCTGAGCGCCATTCCATCCTGAGTATATCGTGAAACCACCCGCCTACTGCGCGGTGCTTTTTGCCTCCTGCTCGTCCATTCTTGCCAGCATCCTCTTGATGGCCGGGGCTTGCGGGTCGGAAGGATTGCTCTGCAGGTAAGCTTGGAGTTGAGTTCTGGCAGCGGCGTAATCGTGGCGCTGCAAGTAAAGATTCGCCAATTGCAGGTGGGCGGGAGCCATGTGTTGCGGGTCAAGCGCGCAGGCTTTCTTCAACAAGGGCTCCGCTCTCTCCGCCTCATGCAATTTGAAGTAGGCGGAGCCGAGGAAGAAATTCCCGGCCGCTGATTCCGGTGAGCCCTGCAATCCCCGGTTCAGCTCATCGATGGCACTGCGGAACTGGCCCTCTTCGTAAAGCAGATGGCCGAGGTTGATATGGGCTTCTCCATCATCGGGATTGATCTCCGCAGCCTTCAAGAAGGCCCCCCTCGCCTGGGCATGGTTCCCCTGCTTCTCGAACAATGAGCCCAGATTGTTCAAAGCGGGGTAACAGTTGGGGTCGATCTTCAGTGCTTTTTGATAGTGCTCGAGCGCCGCCTGGCTATTTCCTCTTTCTTGCTCTTTGTTTCCCTTATCGAATTCCCTGAGAGCCTTGGGATCGAGGGGTGGCAAGGGGTGTTTGGCGTTGACTTCGCGGGCGCTACTACTGCCCGCAATCGTCCGTCCGCCCGAGGCAGGCTCCTTCGTCGCGGGCTCCAGCACTACCATGGCGCGCCCGCGGGGCTGGGCAATATCGTCCAGGCGAACGCTTTCGCGGAAGGGTTTGTATCCCGTCACTTCCACGACCACGAAGTAAGTGCCACTGGGAAGGTTCATGAACGAGTAATTACCGTCCGAATCGGAATACGTGTCCCCCACGGGAGAATCGCCATCGTCTAACAAGCGAACGAGGACCGCCTGCGGTTGGCCCTGGGAATTCGTAACGCGGCCTGAAATGACGCCGGTGATTTGGGCATGCGCCGGAGGTGCGCACCACGCCAAAGCGAGAAAGACCACCGTCAGGGGCAAGGCACTGCGCCGTCGGCTTGAACCTGGCTCAGAATCGATTCGGCGGGGCCCATCCTTCATGGCTGACCTTTTTCTGCCTACTTCCTGAAATGGCGCGTGCGTCGAGGGTATCTGCCAGAGATGGAGGAACGAGATCATTTTACTGCGGTCGTAGATTCGCTACAACCTGCGATGCAGGGGGAAGGCAGCAGCGCTTCAAGGTGTCCGCAGGGATTGGGCGCGGGCAAATTCATTCTGCGCGTCAGAGGCGCGCCCCAGGGCCTGGTAGGCGCGTCCCAGGTAGTAGTGAGCTTTGGCGAGGTCCGGAGCCACCGCCACGGCGTGCTCCAGAGCGCGGGCCGCGTCGTCGTTGCGGTGAAGGAAGAGGTACACTTCACCCATCGCTTCGAAGGCGGGCGCGTAGTCCGGATTGATCTGCGCCGCCTGCTCAAAGTGACGGAGTCCCTCCTGCACGTGGTTTTGTTTTAATTCCAGCGCGCCCAGGTTGTAGGCAGCGGCGAAGTTGGTGGGGTCGATCTCCAAGGCGTGCTGGAACGAAGCCCCGGCGCCGCTTGCATCGCCGGTCTGAACCTGGGTCAAGCCCAGGTAATACAGAGCGAGGGAAAACTTGGGATCGAGTTCGAGAGCGGCCTTGAACCGATCTGCGGCGCGGGGATAATCTTTGAGCCGGTAGTAGTCCAGCGCCTGGAGGTAGCGAATCGCCAACGATGCCGGTTCGAACTGCGCTGCTTGCCCGAGCTTTTCCAGAGAATCGGCATAACGTCCATGCTGACCGTCCGCCATGGCCTCAGAAAAGAGATCGTACACTCTCACGCGGTCCTTGGGATCGGGAAGGACCTTGCCACTGGCATCGGCGAATGTGCCGCCTGCAATGGCAACGTATCCCAGAGACCGCAAACGGTCAGCCAGCACCGGATCCGTCGGCTCGGATTCCTTTGTTCCCCCGCCCGATGCCGGCGTATAGCGGCGCTCGACGCTCATCAGTCGGTCGCGCATTTCGTGGGCGAGGGCCTGCTTGCCCGCCAGTAGGTTCTTGGTCTCGCCGGGATCGGCGCGCGTGTCGTACAGTTCCGGGCGCGGCGCTTCGATATATTTCAGACCGTCGGCTTGCAAAGCGCGCAACTGGCTCCATTGAAAATGGAGCAACGGGAGATAGGTTTCCGCGTAGAGGTTGGAAGTGGTGCCGGACGGCTTCCCCACGATATCGCTTAACAAGCTGCGGCCCTGGACGCTGGGCGGAATCGGCAAACGCAGGGCTTGGAGAACCGTGGGCATCACATCGACGAGCGAAGCCTCTTTATTAACGGTGTTGGCATTAGCCCCCGGTAGCTTGATCAACAAGGGTACGTGGAGGGTGGAATTGTAGATGAAGAACCCATGCGTCTTCTCGCCATGCTCGCCCAGACCCTCCCCGTGATCACCCGCCACCACCATGATGCTGGTCCCGTAGACGCCCAGGTCCTTCAGAAACGCGACCAGCCTGCCAAGTTGTACGTCGAGAAAGGCGATCTCTCCGTCGTAGGGACGGCCGGCGTAGCGGCTGGCATAAGGTTGCGGGGGGGCATAAGGGTAGTGGGCGTCGTAGAGGTGGACCCAGAGGAACAACGGTTGCCGGGGGTTGGTTCTAAGCCATCCCACCGCGTTGTCGATCACCTGGTCGCCGCTGCGCTTGACCATATCCAGGCTGGTTTCATCCAAGCGGCTGAAATCAAAGTGGTCGAAGTAAGTATCAAAGCCCTGGTTCAACCCGAAGCGGGAGTCCAGGACCGCGGCGCCCAGAAACGCGGCCGTCGAATAACCCTGTTCATGGAGAATCCTGGCCAGCGTGATCGCGGAGGCCGGCACCTTGTTTCCACCGAAATCGTGCACTCCCGTGGCCATGGGAAAGCTGCCCGTGAAGAGTGCCGTGTGAGCGGGCAGCGTGATGGGAACAGGAGAGTAGGCGTGAGTGAAACGCGCTGCGGAGCCCGCCAGGGCGTCGAGGTTGGGCGTCTCAACGGAGTGACCGCCGTAGCACCCCAGGTGGTCCGCCCGCAGCGTGTCGAGGGTGACCACGATCACATTGGCGGGGTTCCCTTGCGCCCGCAACCGGCCGGGCGCCATCGCTGCCCCCAGTGCAATCAGGACGGGAAGAACCCATGCCAGCAGCCGGCCGTGGGCGAATAATAGGATGCCTGTTCGCTGAGGAGTATTCATCTCCGTCCACAGATTACGCAGATTTCACAGATTAGGCAACAAGGCGTCAGGCAGAAGACGTGAGATAAGAAGCGGACTAGGGATTTGTATTACCGCCTGGGAGAAGATCGTGGCCTCGACAGTTGCTTCATGTCTTTTCTCCCCGATCAATCTGCCCGGCTCGCGGCGACCAGACAAAGCGTTTGTACCCAAGAGAGCGTGAACCGAAGTTCAGTAGGAGACCGGCTCACCTCAGCAATCTGTGCAATCTGCGAAATCTGCGGATCAGCTCTCCATTTCCTCCCCCGCGGGCAGGAAAACGGCAGCGGCGCCGAAAATGCCGACATTCTCCCGGAGTTTGGCGGGCAACACTGGAGTCTGAGCGGCGCTGGCGTTGATGGTGTGCTGAGGTATAGTCCTGCGGATCTTATCAAACAAGGGCTTGCCGATATGAGAAACGCCCCCGCCGATTACGATGGCCTCGGGATCAATCAAGCTGATCATCTGGGCCAGCCAGAAACCTAACAAAAAGCCGGTCTCATCCAGAATGACTCGGGCAACCTGATCTCCCTGGACCGCCGCCTGCTCGATCAGTTGGGGTGTAATCCGTTCCAGGTGGCCGTGGGTGAGTTCGCGCAAGGCACTGGGCATGCTGTGTTCCTGCTCCAGCATTACGCGCGTTCGCCGCGCGATCCCGGGGCCGGCCGCCAGCGATTCAATGTCGCCATAGGTACCGCAGCCGCAGCGATAGGGGCTGTGATAATCGATGGACACATGGCCACCCTCGCCGGCTGCTCCGTTCTTGCCATGATAGATTTTCTTGTTGATGATGATTCCGGTTCCAATTCCCGTGCTGACGGTGACATAAAACACGTCTTTGTAACCCACGGCGGCGCCGAACAGAACTTCCGCCAACCCTGCGGCGTTGGCATCGTTTTCCAGCTTGGCGGGAACGCCGAACTCCTTCTCCACCATCTTGGTGATTGCGATATTCCTCCACCCATACAAATTGGGGGGATTGAGCACCACTCCCGTTTTGGGATTAAGCGGGCCGGGCGCGCAGATGCCGATGCCGCCGACTTTGTCTTTGCCCCCGGCGGCGCGCAGGAGGCGTCCGATCAGGTGAATGATCTGGGCATAGCTCTTCTTGAAACCCTTATCCGCGTGGGTGGGGACCACCTGCGATTGCACCAGTCGCCCCTTCTGGTCCACCAACCCTCCGGCCACTTTGGTGCCGCCCACGTCGATTCCAATTATCAATTGCCCCATCGGCGATCTCCCTTCGCATGCCCGCATTAACCGAACCGCGAAGTATAACCCAAGCTTGGCGGTGGCGCATACAGGGGTTTTTCTGCATGGCCTTCCGCTTGCCTATTAAGTGGAATCTGCGTAATCTGTGAACTATGCCTCGAGGGCGCGCTGTACGCTTGATTCCCGACTCCCCGGCCGACGTGGTGATTCCCGACAAGTTGTACTTCCGCATCGGTGAGGTCAGCGAGTTGACCCGCACCAAAGCTTTTGTTCTGCGCTTCTGGGAAACGGAATTCCCCTCGCTACGGCCAGTCAAAAGCAAGTCGGGTCACCGGCTCTATCGCCGCAAGGATGTGGAGCTGATCTTCCAGATCCGGCGTCTTCTCTATGAGAAGGGGTTCACCATCGACGGAGCGCGCCGGCATCTGGCGAGCAACGGCAAGAACTCGGCGGAGCAGGCCCACCTTTTCCCGTCCCTGCCGAGCGGCGCGGAGATCAAAGCCATACGGGACGAGTTGCGGACGATATTGACAATCCTTAAAAGCAGGTGTTAGGTTACAGGTGTGCAGGTGTCAGGTAGACCTCGCGAGGATAATTGCGTTTCTGACACCTATCACCTGAAACCTCGTACCTGTTCTTCCGGGACGTAGCGCAGCCTGGTAGCGCACTTGCTTGGGGTGCAAGGGGTCGGCAGTTCAAATCTGCCCGTCCCGACCAATGAACCCTTCTGTTCTATTTCCCGTTTCGACCTTTGCAAACCGTTTCCTGTCTGGAATAGGGACCAAACTGGGCTGGAAATACGGCTATTCCTTGCTCGGCGAAGAGCTTGGGCCGCGTATGCGGCCACTGTTCGGCATTACACCCGTTAAGACCCTGCACGGCCCTGTCAGAATTTACAGTTGAGGGGTTTCCTCCCCGCCCTTTAGTATGAGCGCAGAGTTGGCCCGCTCACTGAGGGGTCGGCTCGTGAGTGCCAGCCGAAGGGTGAAATCTGTTTCTCGACTTCGCGAACCGGACGTGCGCCGTCATGGGGGAGCAATAATGCAAAGAGAACACTGGCGATCATTTTGCCGATGGGTGGTTGTGCGAGACGGCATTGCAATTCTTTGCGCTGTCTTGCTTTTGCCCGGAGATGCGCTGGTCCTTGCTCAGGCACAGGAGTCCACCAGTTCCGCCCAGAACGAGGCGGCGAAAATCCCTCCGGACCAACTCGACTCCCTCGTCGCGCCTATTGCCCTCTATCCCGATCCCTTGCTGGCCCAGGTCCTGGCGGCGTCGACGTACCCTCTCGAGGTTATCCAGCTCCAGCAATGGCTGGAGAAGAACAAAGGCCTGAAGGAGGAGGCGCTTGCTGATGCTGTGGCGAAGCAGCCGTGGGATCCCAGCATCCAGGCCCTGGCCGGTTTGCCCGAAGTGGTCAAACGCCTGGCGGATGACATTCAATGGACCACCGATTTGGGCAATGCTTTCCTGGCGCAGCAGATGGACGTGATGGATGCCGTACAGCGCATGCGCAAAAAGGCGCAGGAAAAAGGCACTTTGAAAACCACCGAACAGCAGAAAGTGGAAACCCAGGTGGTGGAGAGCAAGAGCGTGATCGTGATTGAGCAGGCCAATCCGCAAGTGGTGTATGTGCCTACGTATGATCCGGTAGTCGTCTATGGGCCGCCGGTTTATCCCTACCCGCCCATTTACTATCCGCCCGCGTGGTACTACCCCGCCGGGATAGCGATTTCGTTTGGCGTCGGCGTCATGATGGGGGCGTTCTGGGGCGGCGGCTGGTGCTGCGGCTGCGGATGGGGCGGCGGGAATGTCTATATTAATCACAACAACAATTTCAACCGCAATACGAACATTGGTGGCGGCAACCGCGTGTCGACACTGCCTTCTGGTGGAGGACGCGGCAACCTTGGTGGCGTTGGCGGTGTGGGCGGAGCTGGTGGAGTAGGGGGTGTCGGCGGCGGCAATCGTCCATCGCAACTGCCCGCGGGCGACAGAAGCGACTGGCAGCACAAGCCGCAGCACCGCGGCGGCGCTCCTTATCGGGACCGAGCGACGGCGGATCGATTTGGAGGCACAGCGCGCGGCGAGTCACTCGCCAACCGGCAGGCCAGCGCCCGGCAGCAGATTGGTCGGCAGGGTGGAAATCTGCCCAGCAACCGGGCCGGAGTGAGCAGCCGGGCCGGCGGCGCAGGGTTGGGTGACCGGTCGGCTGGGGGCGGCATGGGAGGCCGTGATTTCTCGCGCGGCAGTGGGGGAGCGGATCGCATAGGGACCCGCGATCTCTCGCGTAGCGGGGGAGGGAACACGGATGCATTCGGTGGGGGCGCACGAGGATATGACGGACCCAATGCCCGCGCGGGCAGCAGTCGCGGCTCCTCCAGCATGGGATCGCGCGGCGGGGGCGGAGGTTTCAGTCGCGGTGGCGGCGGTCGCCGCCGTTAGGCGGGCGCCCAGGTCAGAGTTTAAACCGGAGGAGCGCACAATGAAATCCACAATACCGAAGGGGAGTGTCTCCAGGTTTTACTGGATGCTTGGCGCGGTGACGATGGGATGTTTGGGCGCCTGCATGCTTTACTATGGACAGCAACTCCCGGCGGTGCAGACCCCGCCTGCTTCCGCTGCCCCGGCGGGGAGTGGCAGGAGTTTTGATACACCACAGCAGGCAGCAGACGCGCTGATCCGCGCGGCGGAGAAGTTCGACGAGGATACCCTCATTCAGATTTTCGGACCCGGCGGCGAGGACATCGTGTTCAGCGGCGAGATGGCACAAGATCGCGAGCATGCGGAAGACTTTGCCGACCAGGCCCGCAAGAAGAACAGCATCTCTGTGGATCCGAAAACGCGAGCCCGCGCATTCCTCCTCGTCGGTGACGATGACTGGCCCTTCCCAGCGCCCCTGGTTAAGAGAGGGGAGAAATGGTATTTTGACGCCCAGGCCGGCCGCCACGAACTCCTTTACCGTCGCATCGGCGCCAATGAACTGGATGCCATTGCCATCTGCCGCGGTTACGTGGAAGCGCAGGATGATTATGCTTATCAAACGCGGGGCGTTTATGATGTAAACCAATACGCACAGCGCATCATCAGTTCCCCGGGCAAGCAGGACGGGCTGGCTTGGCAAAACCCTGACGGCACATGGGGAGGACCGATCGGCGAGAAGATCGCCCGTGCGATCGAACAGGGTTATGACCTCAAATCGGAGCCCTACCACGGCTATTTTTTCAAGATCTTAAAGGGGCAGGGACCTGCTGCGCCCTTGGGTCAAATGGATTTCGTCGTAAAAGGGGTGATGATCGGGGGCTTCGCCCTGGCGGCAGCGCCGGCTGAGTATGGCGTGACGGGAGTCAAGTCCTTCATTGTCAGCCAAGATGGCGTTGTATATGAGAAGGATCTGGGGCCGGAGACCCTCGAGGCGTTTACGAAACTACAGCTTTTCAACCCAGACAGCTCATGGACGCCGGTCGCCTCTCAAGATGAATGAGGACGGGTAGAAGACTGCGTCATTTTGTGGTAGATTATTTATTTGGCGCGGGATGTTCCAGATGTGCGAGACCTAGTCAGCTTGGTAGTTTTCATCCCGGCCAAGTCAGTTGATAGATCTGCCGGTGACAGGGATCGTTGCAGCCCCTGCTCTTCGCTGCAACGTGTAACCTGTTCCCTGTAACCTGAATGACCGGGGCGTAGCGTAGCCTGGTAGCGCGCTTGGTTCGGGACCAAGAGGTCCCCAGTTCAAATCTGGGCGCCCCGACCACTCTTCTCGTAAGTCGTTTTGCTTCTCTTGGCCGTCCCTCGCGGCATTTTCATGTAGGTTTCTCCCGCAGTAGGCCAGCCTCCGATCGACTTGGCGCTGTCAATTCGGGGGCCATTCCCCGTGCAAGATGGGACATAGTCCAGGATTAGTCCCTGGCAGGCGTTCATTAGTCCCGCCCATTAGTCCGTGCTTAGTACATCCCTCTGGGTACGGATTTGGCCCTTGTCCGAAAACCCACCTCGCCTCATCCTTGCTTCCCAAGGAGATCCATATGGATAGGCCTATTCGTGTCCTGGTGGCAAATCGCCCCCGCCTTCTACGGGAGCTCATCCTCACGACCTTCTCGGATCAGCCTGACATTCAGATTGTGGACGAAGTCGAGGATGAATCTGAAATCCCGGCCCGAGTAGAAAAAACCAACCCGGACTTCATCGTGATTGGGCAAGACACGTTAGGAGAGCGGCCCAGTGTCTGCGACGTGGTGCTTCGGCTGCGCCCGGACGTGCGCATTCTTGCCATCGTCCCCCACCAGGGCTACTCGGTCTACTACTGGGCATCGCTCAATATCTGTTCCAGTGATGTCGAGGCTTCCGAGGAAGCCATTCTCGGTCTTCTGCGGACCAAATCCAGCTCTGTTGGCAGTCTGACATGAGTGTTTTCGTCCGCTCGAGGAGCAATCCGATGCCGAACGACCATAACGTTCCGGTGGACGCCACCCAAGTGGATCGGCGGTCGGCCAGGACCCAGCGCGACGCGACGAGCACGTTTTTGCGGGTCTCGAGGACCGCACTTGGAATTGTCGCCATAGTGGTTCTCGGAATGACGTTCGCACCACCCGCCATCCCGCAGGAGCGTGAACGCCCCTCGGATCTGGCCACGGATAACCTCGAGCTGGTGTCCGCCTCCGCCGTTCAGATACGGGAAGTGTTGGCCAAGGATCCGGGCCTCATGGTGGAATTGAAACGGTTGATG
>DATJVT010000583.1:0-2408 GCA_035501695.1 Terriglobia bacterium
CCCAGGTCCTGGATTTGGGAGGTGGGCCGCTTTGAACAGCCTGAATGCGCGCCATCACCTCCGAGGGCCTGTCGAAGGGCACTCGCACCGGGTCCTTCTCCGCAGAAATGAAACTGAAACTGTCGCCGCTTCTCGAGCCGCGCAGAATACGTTCCATCACCGCATAGGCGACATCCTGCGCCAGTTTAGGCATCTCGGATTCCCGGTCCAGTATGAATACGACACGCCGCGGCGTCGTATCATAGGCAACTTCGCCCAGAGAAATGTCTTTGGCCTTCGCCAATACGAATGAGCTTTGCTGCAATCCCTGCGTTAAGCTTCCGTTTAGGGTGATTACATTGACGGGTATGTCGAGCTGACATCTTGCCGATCGTGCCTGTGCGGAAATCGTGAGATCGGGTGCAAGGCACAACAAGGTGAGGCAGAGCTGGCACCATCTCATGGAAACCTCCGATAACTAAGAGGAGCATGGGCCCAAGTGCTGTCGTCTGCGAAGTATAGAACATTCTGCCCAATACGACGCAATTCGGTGGGTGCCCGCGCAAGCCCCGCATTGGCTTGAGGGGGGGCGTCCATCATTGTAGTGGAGTTGAAGAACCCTTCGAGATGGGTTTGTTGTTTCCGCCGCCTGCGCTCACTTCTGTTGAAGGGTCTGCAGATATTTTGTGATGGCCTCAATCCGGACGTTGCCCAGGTCCCGGTCCCACTCGATCTCATGGAAAACCGGCCCCCAGACGGGCATCTCACGACTGCCGTGACCGGGCCCCTCCGGTTTGGTGCCCTCAATGGTCTCGCGCACGCGCTCTGCCGGAAATTTGCCGTTGTTGCGCTGCGAAATGCGGGTGAGGTCAGGTGCGCCGTGTTTCAGGGCCATGGACATCGGGCCGTGTCCACGGGCGTCGGTCCCGTGGCAAGTGGCGCAATGCTGCCTGAAAATGACAGCGCCGTCCAGGGAGTCGGAGCTCTCCCGCGGAATGGGTGGCGGTTCCTGGGCGGGGGAGAGCAGGGCTATGGTCAGGACAGCTGTGAGAAAAGAGAGGAAGATCCCGGCGACTCTCCGGGATGCTGTATGACGAGGTGAAGACAGCCATGGAATCTTCATGGCAAACCACCTCACGATCACAACCGATCGGCTTCGAACACTCCAAGTTAACACGGATTGAGCTATGGCGGGTGACGGTCACCACACTTCTGGGTGACGGGCATCACTGCGGCCAGCAGGCCTGCCAGCGTAGGAGTTCTCGCAGGACAAGGAGAACCTCATCATGAGCAAGCAGGAGCTGATTGACGCACTCAACCTGGATATGGCGGACGAGTTTGCCAGCGCGATTCAATACATCAATCACGCGTCGCTGATCAGCGGCGCGCGCTTCATCGCCGTGCAAAAAGAGCTGTTGACTCACGCCAGCGAGGAAATGCAGCACGCCAAGACCCTGGCCGAGCAGGTGGCGTTTCTCGGAGGCCGCCCGACCGTGACGGTGGGTCCCATCCACACTTCAACCAACTCGGAAGAAATGTTGGAAGAGGACCTGGAAGGGGAGAAGGCTGCCGTGACCCGTTACAAAGCGCGCATTCGGGCCGCCCACGAGCTGGGCGAGTTTGGCCTGGCCCGCGTTTTGCAGGACATTCTGGTGATGGAAGAAGAGCACGTCCGCGATCTACAGTCAGCGGTAGATCGCAGGACCACGTCGGCGCCCGAACTGGTGAGGGCGGTCCGTTAGCAACGCCGCAAGGAAACGCGGGGCCTGGCTTCCAGCGCGCCCGGCCTTTGGCCGGGTCACCAGCCTTTACGGTCTATAGGATTTTCGCCAACGACCAACGGCTAACGGCCAATGACCGTATTAGTGCGCCCGCAAGTCGCGCCGGATCAGGGCTGAGTCCAGAAAGAACCCGATTCCAAGGGCCAAAGGAATAATGCCGAACGCCGCCGCGATCCAGGCGTCGGAGTCGGTGCGTCCGATCAGGCCGAAGGTTGCAATGTAACCCAGGGCGCCCGTGACCAGCAGGATGCCGCCTCGCCGGGAGCGGGCCGCCTCGGAAAGGTCGGGTTGCATGGGAACTTCGATTCCGCGCGCAATCGCTGCCATGCGTTCGTCGGTACGCAGCTTGCGGATGCGATAGAAGGTGTAAAGCGCCGCCAGCGGGATGGAAAAGACCATAACGACTGCCACGAAGCCTATGCTCGTGCCGTCCATGGGATGCCTCCTTGAGCGGGCGCTTCCGGCCCGCACTTTAACTGCTCACAATTGAAAGTACGGAGGGGCCGGGAAAAAAGTTCCCGCAAGAGGGGGTGTAAATCGCGCTGGTGGGATGGTACCGGGTCTGAAACCGGGGCTTCCGTTATACTAATAAGCATGCCGGTTTTGAAGAACATCGCCGCCATCGCCAAAGGGATGAGCATCACCTTC
>DATJVT010000584.1:0-4153 GCA_035501695.1 Terriglobia bacterium
GAGTCTTTCGCCCCTGCCGGGGCTCAAAAAGCAATTACGAATAGTCTTCTTTCCCACGGCTGTCGCCGTGGGCCATATTCTGCCGGCCCTGCCGGGCCTGAGGACGTGGTTCACAATGCTTCCGGGCCACGCAGGTGATACGCAGACCGGGAGACATAGCGATTTCGATGTTGATCTCATGTCTTACTATGTAACTGCCAATCCAGGGCGAGAAGGGGGGCAGGAGCCCTTTTCACTCCCATGCCGAAAAGATACGGGGCAGGAGGACGAAACGTTGCACGGCCTTTTGGTCCGGGGGAACGGTGGGTACCGTTTTCTCTCCGGTGCCATTTCCACGTGCGCGGAGAGACCCCTCACCCGCCGCCCATGCCGTCGACCTCTCCCCTCGGAGAGGTTTATTTCTATATGGGCGCGGGCCGGGAGGGCTACGGCAAAAGTTCCAGGCCCTCGGCCACGGCCACTTTTCGAAGGGCCTCGTCGGTGGTGGCAAGCTGAAGGCGGTGGCGCAGGGCTAAATCGAGGTAGGCGGCGTCATAGGCCGACACATTCCAGTTCCGGGCCTTACCTTCAAGTCGGAGGTTCGCCCACAAATCGACGGGCTCAACCCGGATGGGAAGCACCAACAGCCGCTCCAGATACTCTTTGATCTGTTGCCCGGTGATTCTCTTGCGTTTGTTAAATGCCACGAAGAGTGTATTAGCGATTTCGAACGGCCAGATCGGAGGGACGATCGCATCGCGCGTGGTAAGCGATGCCAGAACGCGTCGGCTGTAAGGAGTGTCCTCGGTGGGGTCGCCGGGGAAACACCAGGAGATGGCCACCGAAGCGTCAAGGACAAACGGGTCCATCAGAAGCGGTGCCCCTCATGCATCAACTCGCGCGTAATGGGCTCGCTGAGGCTGAGGCGGTATCGCTCCCCGAATTCCCGCATGCGCCGGACCGCCTCCGCGCGCGCCGATTCGCCCGAACCCCGAACAGTTTCCAAGCGAGTCCGCAAGGTCTGAATTCCCACTTCCACCACGTCACCGGCCTGCGCGATTAACCCCGCCCGAATGGCTTGTTCAATCACCTGAGCGTCCTCGGGCCTGATATCGAAGGACATGGAATTATTCATCGCCCATCACCGCCTCACAAGTGCAGCCTAGCAGATGCGCCGCCCCTGTGCAAGCAAGCGGAGTTGGGCGCCTTCCCACGCTACTCCGCGGCACTTCACATGCAAACATCCACCCTCGAATCGGCATCCGATTACAGAATGCTCCACCGTTGTTTCAACCCTTGAATTCTCCCGCGCCGGACTATCTGATAGAATCTGGCGATTGCAGGGGGCCGCATGAAAGTCTGCCCGGTTTGCCGTCAATCCTACACGGACGATGCCGAATTCTGTCTTCGCGACCGCGCTCGCCTTGCCGTGGCGGGTACGGGAGCCGTATTCGGACCCCGCGCCGGTGCGCCTGCGCCGGGGACCCGCACCCCGGCAGGTTCGCCGGCCGCGGCCCGGTCGCGGGCATTCCAGGTCAATCCTGAGCAACCCGGCCGGATGAAACCCTTCCTGCTCGGGGGGTTGGCGATGGCTCTCATCGCGGCCGGGGTGGTGTATCTTTTCCATGGCGGGCCGAAGAGAGGCGAAGTGAGGGCGAACCGCGTGGACGGATTGAAGTACGTCTGGGTTCCGCACGGGACCTTTGTGATGGGCTGCTCGCCCGGCGACGATGAGTGTTACGATTTTGAAAAGCCGCCCCATCAAATTGCGCTCACGAATAGCTTCTGGATCGGGCAGACGGAAGTGACCGTGGCCGCCTACAAGCGATTCGCCGCGTCCACGGGAAAACCCATGCCGCCGGAGCCCGCCATTGGCGGGAGGCCGCTTAACCCTGGCTGGGGTGATGACGCCATGCCGATTGTGGATGTGACGTGGGATGAAGCGCAGGCCTATTGCGGTTGGGCGGGCGGACGGGTGCCCACCGACGCCGAGTGGGAATACGCGGCGCGGGCCGGCAGCGACGCCGCACGCTATGACCGACTGAATGAAATTGCCTGGTATGCTAACAACAGTGGGCGTCAATACCTGGACAGCCTCAGCTTATTGCGAAAACTGGACGAGGCCGGTTATGAGAAGCGCTTGAGCGAAAACGGCAACAGCATGCACGAGGTGGCGCAGAAACACCCCAATGACCTTGGGTTGGACGACATGCTGGGGAACGTGGCGGAGTGGATCTATGACTGGTGGGACCCGAACTTCTACCAGTACAGCCCGCCCCGCGACCCGGGAGGTCCCACCAGCGGCACCGCCCACGATCTGCGCGGCGGGTCCTGGATCGGCCGTCCCAGGGACATCCGCGTTTCGTTCCGCAGCAGGCGGGAACCGGGGGTCAGGGACTCCGACGTGGGGTTCCGCTGCCAGGCCATGGATCTGCCTTGACGGTTTGGTGTGCGCCGGGAATTGGCAACTCCGGGGTACCTGAGGTTTATCGGCAGATGCGGAAGAGTCACGGGGCTGAGCTCGCTGTGCGACAGCCGTGGAAGTCAATGTAGCGCCGTCTTCAGCCCGGCACTACCGCGAGAGCCCCAGGGCGCCTGGGTGCCGGGCTAAAGACCCGGCGCTACAAACTCCTGACCCCTGGCCCCTGTTTTACGGTGCGGTCTTCGCCAGTTTGTCGCCGGCGGAGCGGAAGGCTTCCGCATAGCCGGTGAAGCCGCGCAGCATGCGGATCAGGTCGGCGCGGGGGGTGCCGTTTTTCAGCAGGTAACTCGAGAAGGATTCCGGGTTGGGACTTTCCATGGGGCCGAAGCAGCCATAGCAGCCGCGATTGTAGGCGGGACAGATGGCTCCGCACCCCGCCTGCGTGAGCGGGCCCAGGCACGGGATCCCGCGCGATACCATGACGCAGGAGGTGCCCCGCCGCTTGCACTCCAGGCACACCGAGTGGCGCGGCAGGTGCGGCGTGTTCCCCATCAGAAGCGTCGTCAAAACTTCCAGGATCTGGTACTTGTTGATGGGGCAGCCGTTCAATTCAAAATCCACGGCCACATGGGTGGAAATCGGCGTGGACTGCTCCAGGGTGTTGATGTAAGCCGGCGTGGCATAGACGGCACGCGCGAATTCATTCACGTCGGCCCAGTTGCGCAGGGCCTGGATGCCTCCTGCTGTGGCGCACGCGCCGATGGTGATCAGGTACTTCGACTGCTCGCGGACCTTGTGCAGCCGCTCGATGTCCTCCTCGGTGGTCACCGAGCCTTCCACCAGCGTCACATCGTAGGGACCTTCCAGCGTCTGGGAGCGCGCTTCCAGGAAGTAGGCGATTTCCACCGCCCCCACCAGGCTCAACAATTCATTTTCCAGGCTGAGTAACGCCAGTTGGCAGCCATCGCAGGAGGAGAATTTGTAGACCGCCAGTTTGGGACGCGATTCCGGGGCCATTCTAGAAGTCCTCCTTGCCGCGGAGTGCCGGCCTGCCGGGGCGGGTGGGCACTGTAGGGCCGAACCGCGTTCGGCCCGGCCCAGCGCTGCTGGGCCCTACATTTGCGGATATGGCACGCGATGCGGAGGACATACTAAAAGTCCTCCTTGCCGCGGAGTGCCGGCCCGCCGGGGCGGGCGGGCTGTGTAGGGCCGAACAGCGTTCGGCCTGGCCCAGCGCTGCTGGGCCCTACATTTGCGGACATGGCACGCGATGCGGAGGACATACTAAAAGTCCTCCTTGCCGAAGAACGGCTCGATGGCGGCGAAATTCAGCACCGGGCCGTGTTTGCAAATGAACGTAGGCCCGAACTGGCAGTGCCCGCAGAACCCCACGGCGCACTTCATATTGCGTTCCATGGAGACAAAAATCGATTGCTTGGGAATGCGCCGCGCCAGGGCTTCGTAAATCACAAAACGCATCATGATTTCCGGACCGCAGGTCATCACCATGGTCTGCTTGGGGTCCACGCGGATGCGGTAAAAGAGCTGAGGAACCACGCCCACCTGGCCCTTCCAGTTTTCGTCCGCCAGGTCGACGGTGATGTGGACCTCAATGCCGCCCTCGCGCCAGCGCCCGATCTCTTCGCTATAGAGCAGGTCGGCGGGGGTGCGGGATCCGTAGAGCAGCAGGACGCGGCCGTACTGATCGCGCTGGCGCATCACGGAGAGAATTACGGGGCGCAGCGGCGCCAG
>DATJVT010000585.1:0-9295 GCA_035501695.1 Terriglobia bacterium
TCTCATGATGGTAATTGAAAACTAGGAGGTTCAAACTAATGCTAAAGATGAGAATCCACTGCTTGGCGATGGCAGCCATAATGTTCGGCTTCCTCTCGACATCCAGCTACGCCGCACCCCTGCCCCCTGATTCAACTGAGGCAACCAACCCAACACCGTCGGCGGCTGCTCCCAGCCAGGGAGAGGTACTTCTGACTGCTCAAGTCGACCCCAGCACTTCAGGAGCGTGGGCGAATCCTTTCGATAGCGTGTTGGAGGCAGCCCAGAAACCGGCGGTGAAAAGTGCGGCCATTCTGGACATGAATCGACTGGTTCCAGCAGCGCCGGCTCCCGTCCCGGGCGGTAGCCCAAAGTCTGGAAAGTCTTCTTCGTCGTCCGGTGGGAAGAAGACGCATTTTGAGATTCAGGGCATTGCCCAGTGGAAAAAGTTTTCAAGCAATGGCGACATTACCTACAATACGTCTGCCGAAGGTGGTATTAGCAATACAATTAACTTCAATAGTGTTTTGGGGATAGCCAACTTTCAAGCGGGTCCCCTTTTTCGCTTCATTTGGACGCCTGAAAAGAAGATTAAGGGAGCTACGAGCAAGGTCTGGATAGAATACGGACAGGTAGATCGTTCAGTCTCAAGGACGATTCAGACGCAATTTGTATTCCTTGGGAACATCTACCTCGTCGATGCGACTTTGAAAACCGATATTCCTACGAAGCAATTCAAGATGGGTTATGCGCCGCGCTGGGGCAACGACAAGTTCAGGATCGGCCCCGCATTCGTCTTTGAGTACTTGGATGTCAGCGTCAACCTTAGCGCCTCGGGCCCCACCTCCTCTAACGGGACGGTCTCGGCCTCAATTAGCGTCCCCAACCCCCTGGTTACGATTGGTGGTGATTTCGAATACACACCGATCGACAAGTTTGTTGTCTATGGCAACGCCGGAGCGGTTCCTTGTTGTGGCGGCGGCTGGCATGTATTCGAATCGGAATGGGGCGCCAAGTACTTCTTTAAGCACGGGATTGGAGTGGTCGGCGGAATCAAGTATGACCACTTGCGACGGGATTTCAACTTGGCCGCCAGTGAAGTGGGCGGGGTAACCGTAGGCCCCTTCTCCGGTGCTTTTAGATTCCCCACTTGGGGTCCCTTCGTAGGTGTTTCGGCGAGGTTCTAGAGGACGGCTGACTCTTGAGTTCGCGAGAGCCTGCTGGAATTAGACCATCCAACTCGGAGAACGCTCAAGCAAAGAACCGTCGGATCGTGGCTAATGAGGGATGCTGGTAGCGGGGGGACAACTATCTTGGGAGGCGCTGCGTATCGGTTGCATCGAAATGTGCCAACCCGCTACCAAGGCAGCGCTTGCCCTCAAGAACCACAATTATCGCGACGGGTAGCTCAGCGTAAGCTTTCGACTTGGCAATAATACCCTTCCTCCCGCGGCAACCGCTGTCCGCACTTTTTCAGCGCATACAATGAACTCACAAATTGACCTTGGCGTCAGCGATATGGTTATTTCCCTGCTACGCTACTTCGAAGGTGGTGGGGGATAGTAGGTAAAGAGCTTGGACAGTCCTTTGGAAACCTTGAAGTTAACATCCTGGCGGTTGTCGGAGGCGCCCGCTACGGTGCCACGCCAAATCAGCTTTTTCATCTTGTGGTCGTAAAGGTTCACCAACAGTGTACCTTTTGCCATGGTCCCTGCCTGTGGCTTGGATCCGGCACCCAACCCGGGCCGCCACTCGCCGTCCGGATTAAAGGATGCCGCCTGCCCGTTCTGTTCTTTGACAACTTGATAGGCTACGTAGAGATCGGCGTCGTCGCTTGCGGTCAATTCCAGGTTCTTTGCCTGCAACTGCACGTTGATGGCGCCTACGATCTGCTTTTGGGTTGATGCGTCCGAGGCCTGGCCCCCGGCGACTTCGGCCCATTTGTAGGTCCGGTAATGAGAGAAGTCCACGTCCTTGTCCCAGTCGTAGCTCACTTTTTGGGCAAATAGCGGAGTGATCACCAGCATCGGGACAAGCCAAATAACCAGTCGCAAGCTTCGGAACGTCATCGGAAATGCCACCTCCACCGGAGGAAGCCGGAATAGGTCTTTCGAAACTGCCTAGACAAGGTGTTCGCCCCCACCTGCCGGCTTCCTCAATCTTGCCCCTCGGGCGCAAGATTATCCGCCCGCTCGGCACTACCGTCCGACCGGTAGCGCTACTGGTTGCTCAAGCCGGAATTCCAGCAGAGATTCGCTCGGGATGGAGATCTGCTCGCCCTTTTTGGAACTGGCCATAACTGTTCCACCCGCCGCACCGGCGGCAGTCCCAATAAGGGCTCCCTTTCCTCCCCCCGCTATTCCGCCGATGAGCGCGCCCAGCCCGGCACCGCCCACGACTTTCTTGGCCGTATTCCCACCTTCACCCTTGCCCTTTACTTCAAATGTGCTGGTCAGCAGGGGGTAGGAGTTGCCGTTGATGACAATGTCGGTCAGTTCGAGAGTAAGCTGGGAACTCCCCGACATACGTCCCGCGGATGAGGCCTGTGCCAGCTGCCCATAAACCTTGGTACCCCGAGGCGCCACCACCATGTCTTCGGCCTGGAGGTTGGTTTCCAGGCTGGCCGTGAAACGGTAACCTGCCTTTTGCTTGCTGGAGTCGATGGAGTCGATGGTACGAATGAGAATTCGTGTTCCGGCGGGGACCGTGACTCTCTGTTTATTCTGGGGGCCGGGAGCACCAACCAGGGCGGAACCTGGCTGTGTAAGCACCGCGCCAAGCAGCAGGATAGCCGCCCAGACCAATGAAATTCGCATGTGTATATCTCCTGTTCCTTGAATTTTACGAGCCCTGCCCGACCACAGGCAGCTCCGATGCAATCTGCAAATCGATAATCAGCAGCAACTGGTCCTCCACCTGGATGAAACGTGCCGCCGTGATGGCCCCCAACGACTGCTTCACGCGGTCGTAGGTTTTTGCCAGCAAGTCGGAGCGCTGCTTTCGATACGACAAGGCATTCTGGACCAAATCGTCCGCTTTCTGGTCCGTCATCTGGTTGTAGGTCCTGGCATACTCCCGGATATTGGCGACCCGTTGGTCGTTCAACTTGGTCAGCTGGGCATCGTAGTCGCTGTAAATGGGCCAGAACTTTGTCGCGTCGTCGGCACTCAAGAGCATCATCGAACCCATGATCTCAGCCTTCTGCTGCCGCACGTCGGCGCGCATGAGATTGATATACTCCTGAAGATTCTTCTCGCGCGCACTCGCACCGGACGCCGTGGCGGGCTTGCTGGGGGCCGCCTGCGGCTGGTTCTGTCCCCAGCCCGGTATGGCAACCAGCCCGCCCAGGATAACCAGGGCCAGTAGCAACAATCGATTCCGTAATCTCATATCATTTGATCCTTTCGATTTTGAATCGTATTCTTCCTAATCTTCGTCCTCTTCTTCCACCGGACTCCAGGTCTTGTCCGGGTTGAAAAGCTCCATCTTCGCGAAAGTGTTAAGCGTGTCCTCCCCGAGATCCTTCTCGTAAACCACGCCGTCCTGGCTCACGATGAAACTCTTTATCCCCGTGAGGCCGTATTCCGCCGGCGCGGCCACGAGGGCGAATCCGCCGATCATTGCGCCCCCGATGACATAATCCATCTGGCCCAATGGCGCGTCCGGCCCTTGCCCCTTCAGAACCTTAAAGAAGTACCCGTGATAGGGTTCGGCCTTGTTGGTGTACCCCTGCTCGATGGCAACGGCAATCTTTTCGCCGATGGGGCCGCCATACGTACCATCCTCGTTGCGCCACGCCAGGCCATCCTGTTTTCCCGGCGTGCTTATTATACGCTGGGCATACTGGTTAACATCATAGCCCTTGCGCTTCTCGTAGGCATAATCATATTGGGCCTCAACGTACCCGCGGCAGATCTGGATGGCATCCAGCTCATTCCTCCCGATACGGCGGTTGAGAATTTCCTGGCGGCCGGCCTCCGCATCAAAGAACCATTGGTTATTCCGCTTCACGATGGGTACGGGGAAGGGCCATTCATCGTTGCCGACCAGGAGGAACGCGCGGGATGCGCCCCGCGGGTCCATCGACACGCGCTCCTTCTCGCGAGCTTTGGCCGCAAACGCTTCGGCCAATTGCCGGTCGTTACCGGTTTCTCCCGTCAAGACAATGTCGTCGCCGCCGGGGCCAAAGATCCGCTCAAACTCGCCCACATCGAAATTTCCCGCTGCCGCGATGAGCGCCTCGGCCGCCTGCTGGGGCGATGCAAAGCCCTGGGCCGTCGCGGCGGAAGCACCGGGAGCGTTTGCCGCTGCCTTGGGTGCCGTCTGCGCCGCCCCGGGGGAAGTGGTTGCCGTTGTCTGCGCGGAGGTAATAGGTACTGTAGCCAGGAGAAACAGGCATAACGCTGTGGCATAGCGCCACAAATCTCCCGCGCCGTTCCTTATTTTGAATTCGGATTTCATAGGTCCTCTCCATGCAGGTGATGGTTACCGGCGGCGACCGCCACCACCGCTTCTACCGCCACCTCCGCCCCTTGACCTGCCCCCTGAGCTCGACGCCCCCCGGCTGCTGCTTGAGCGGGCGCTGCTCCCGTCGAAGCCGCCACCGCCGCCGCCGAAGGCGCTCCGATCGCCACCCCCACCGCCGCTGGAAACGCTTCGATTGCCGACGCGATCCCCTCCCGAACTGCCTGCTCGATTTCCGGCGCCACCCGCCGAGCGATCACTCACTCCCCCGCGATTGCCCGCCCCTCCTGCGCTGCGGTCACTGGTGCCAGCGCGGTTGCCCGCACCACCGGCCGAGCGATCGCTTGTCCCGGCTCGATTACCCGCTCCACCCCGGTTGCCCACGTTGCCGCCTTGCTGGCCAATCTGGTTTCGAGCGTTTGCCTGCCGGTTAGACAGGGAATCCCCCCGAGCCGAGCCGCCAAATCTGTCCGCCGTTGCCCGGTCGGAATAGGGGGCGCCACCGCGATGTTGGGGGTTGTGCTGCCAGGTATTGCCACCGCCCTGGCGATTCGACACCCGGTTGCCGCCCGAGATGTTGGTCCGGTTCCCGCCCTGGATGTTTGTATTGCGATTGAAGTTGTTGTTAACGTTGATGTTCACGTTATTGCCGCCCCACCCGCAACCCCAACCCCAGCCGCCGCTCCACATGGCCCCCATGGCCACTCCCACGCCGAACGAGAGCGCCATGCCGCCCGCCACGGCCCACCCGCTCGGTGGGGGTGGTGGATAGTAAATAGGCGGATAGGCGTAGACCGGTGGTCCATACACGACGACGGGATCGTAGGAGGGAACGTAAACCACCTGGGGGTTCGCTTGCTGAACCACAATGACCTGTTTGCTTTCCACCGTTTGCGTTTCGACTTTCATCTGCTCATTCGACTTCAGGTTGCCCTTTTCCTGGGCCTTCTTGCGCATCCGCTGCACGGCGTCCATCACGTCGCCCTGTTGCGCCAGGAAGGCATTGCCCAGGTCGGTAGTCCATTGAATATCGTCGGCCAGCCGCTTTACGACATCGGGAAGCGCCGCCATCGCCTGCACGCTGGGATCCCACGGTTGTTTCGCCACCGCGTCGGCCAGCGCTTTGTCCTTCAGGTCCTTGTGTTTTCCCAGCCATTGCTGGAGCTGGATGAGTTCCAACGGGTAGGTGGAAGCCGCTAAGACTTGGGCGAGCATAGGATCGGGGTATAGCGCGATGGGCGCCACCAGCGAATCGAGTTGATCGGGCGGAATCTTGGCGGGTGCTGCTTCGCCGGCAGGCGCCTGCCGCGGCCCGAAGCTCGGGTCCCCATAGACCGGATTCGTCACGGCTACCATGCCCAACGCGAGGAGGTTACACATACCCCGTTTGAATGCCACCATTCTTGAGACTCTCATATTATTCCCCACTCTTCACACACCTACTCCTTGTGTCCCGAACCGGAGGCCCGATTGAAAACTATATTTTCCCCGCTAAGCCTAGTGGCTCCCCTATTGGCCCGCGACTGTCAAAACTAACAGTGCCGAATCTTGTGGCGCTTTGCTACAAGGGAGAACATTATGGGATTAGCCAATCATCGAACTAAAATCGTGGCCACCATCGGGCCCGCCTCCGAATCCCGGGAGATTCTGGAGCAAATGATCCGGGCGGGGATGAATGTCGCGCGGCTGAACTTCTCGCACGGCGACTTCTCCGCGCATCAGCGCGTAATTCAGAACATCCGCTGGGCTGCCAATGCGGCGCGGCAGCGCGTGGCCATCATGGCCGACCTGTCCGGCCCGAAAATGCGCATCGGAACCCTGTCCTCCGAGCGGATTGATCTGAAGGTGGGCGACCCTTTCAGGTTGACGACGCGAGACATTGTCGGGGATCAACACCGCGTCTCAGTCAGCTTTCCCCGCCTGCCACGCGTCGTGAAACCCGGCGACGCGCTTTTTCTGAATGACGGCTACGTTCAACTGGAAGTGACGGAAGCCCAGGGCGACGACGTGGTCTGTACCGTAAAGGTCGGCGGCGAGTTGCGCTCGCGGAAGGGACTAAACCTTCCCGGCATCGACCTGGGGATCAGCGCTTTCACGGAACGCGACCGCGAGTGCCTGAAGTTCGCCCTGGAAAACGGCGTCGATGCGGTGAGCCAATCCTTTGTCGAGAGGGCGGATGACATTCAGTCCGTCCGCGCCGCCGCGAAGGAGTGGGGATTCGATCCCTTCATTATCGCCAAGATTGAAAGGTCGCGGGCCCTCGACCATATCGACGGCATTCTGGATGCGGCGGACGGCATCATGATTGCCCGGGGCGACCTGGGCGTCGAGGTGCCCATTGAGCGGATTGCCGTGGTCCAGAAAGACCTTATGCGGCGGGCCAACCGGCGTGCCCGGCCGGTCATTACGGCCACGCAAATGCTGGAATCGATGACCACGCAGACTCTCCCCACGCGCGCCGAAGCCACCGATGTCTCCAATGCCATCCTGGACGGGACCGACTGCGTCATGCTTTCCGGGGAATCCGCGATGGGAGCCCATCCCGTAGAGTCGGTCGCCATGCTGAGCAGGATCGCCGCCGCCGTGGAACCCACCCGGCGTCGAGTAGCGGTAAGGGACATGTATTCGGTTGACGAAGTTCGAAATATCGTCCGACCCGTCCATCTCGTTGCCCTCGCCGTGGAGGCCGGTATGGATTACTCCTTGCCCGTGGCGGTTTTTGCCCCCACCCTGAGTGGCGCCTCCGCCCGAAGGATGGCCGCCTTGCGTCTTCCCGTTTGGACCGTAGCCGTCAGCCCCCACCAGAAGGTCTGTCAGGATCTCCTTTTCTCCTCGGGAGTCGCGCCTGTCCATGAGGCGAGCGACCCGGCGTCATGGAAGGCTTATGCCGGGAAATGGGTGCAGGAGCAGGGTCTGCCGCCAGGATTGGTGTTTCTGATCGCGGGGCCGTCCCCTCAAAATCCGGAAGCCAATCACCGCATGGAAATCATCGAACTCTGATCCTTGCGGGCGAAGCCCGCCTTGGGGTGCGGGAGCAGCAGCTACCGCTTTCTCCCGTCAGTTTATACGGCCGAGTATAAGGCGACGGAAGAAAGCGGTAGCTGCTTCTACCGCACTCCAAAGGGCTGCGCGCGGATTCGAGCCCACGTGATCCGAGTTGGAAATTCGGCTACCGGTAGCAGGTCAGGGCAGGGGAGACAAACTTGCGGCCCTCCGACACCTCGCGGATCGCGGGCAGCAAGTCCGTGGCCATGCGCGACTTGAGCACATAGCCGAAGGCTCCGAGGGAGAATGCTGCTTCCACGTAATCGGGGTCGTCGCGGAAGGTCAGAAAAACAACTCGCGCCCGGCAAGCTGATTCCCGCAGCCGGGAGGCGGTCTCTATTCCATTCAAAACTGGCATGGATATGTCCAGCACGACTACGTCGGGATCGAGGCGCGCAACGCCTTCAAGTGCGCTCTTTCCGTCGTGGACCGAGGCCACGATTTCGCACTCACCGTCCACCAGGCGGGACACGGCTTCGAGTATTTCCGCCTGATCGTCAGCAAACAGCACGCGCGGTCTTGCCATGGACTTTTTCCCTCTTTCCGCCTGAAGAAACCCCTTCGCTGGGTGTCGCCCAGAGCCCCTTGTTTGGACGCAGGAAGGATTCTCAATGGATGCACGGAAGCAGGGAGCGGATTGTAAACTCGTGTTAAATAAACTCGAAATTGGTTTCGCCCTGGCCAGCCCCTCGCGGACGGAAGCTTTAGGTTGTGGCGGCGCCCGGGTGCGCTACACTATTCCGCATGATTGCAACCGTAACTTTGAACCCGGCGGTCGACAAGAGCGTGACCGTGCGCGGCTTTGAAATCGGCAAAACCAACCGTGGGGAAGGGAACCGGGTGGACGCCGGCGGGAAGGGAATCAACGTCGCGAAAGCGCTCCAGCAGCTGGGCGCCCCCGTATGCGCCTTGGGACTTGTGGCCGGCAGCAACGGCCGCTTCATTCTGGACGCCCTCGGCGGCGCGGCCATTCCCGCGGACTTCGTTGATGTTCCGGGCGAGACGCGCGTGAACCTGAAGATCCACGATCCGGAGAAGGGAACGGAAACCGAACTGAACGAACCCGGTTTCCGGGTACTCCCCGAGCACTTGGAGGAGTTGCGGCGGAAGGTCGAAGCCCTCGCGCCCCAATGTCAGGCGATGGTTTTCTCCGGCAGTCTTCCGCCGGATGCTCCTCCGGCTATTTTCAGGGATTTGATTGACGTCGCGAAACGGCACGGCGCCAAGTGCTTCCTGGATACGGCGGGGGCGGCGCTGAAGCTGGGGCTGACGGCCGGACCCTACTTGATCAAACCCAATCGCGCCGAGGTGGAAGAATTGTTGCGGGTGAGTCTGCGCACTCGGCATGAACTGGTGGAGGCGGCCCGCGCCCTGGCGATGATGGGAAGCGAGCGGGTTCTGATTTCTCTGGGGGCGGAGGGGGCTGTGGGCGTGGCGGGAAATGAGGCTCTGGCGGCGCGCTCCCCCGTTGTCAAAGTGCGAAGCAGCGTGGGCGCCGGCGACACGATGGTGGCGGCCATGGCCTACGCCGCCGTCCAGGGCGTGCCCTTTCGCCAGGCCTTCCGCATGGCCGTGGCCGCCAGCGCCGCTACCGTGGCCTTGGAAGGCAGCAAGGTTGCGGACCTGGCCGCCGTGCAGGAATTGATCCCGCAGGTTACCGTGGAAGAACTGTAGCGCCGGGCTTTAGCCCGGCACTTTTACAATGCCGAAGAGCCGATCTACTTGCTTGAGGTCTTCGGCAAGAACGAAAAAGCCAACCTCGCGCCGGCGGAACGAAACGCGCTGGCCAAAGTTGTGGCGGAGATCA
>DATJVT010000586.1:0-3032 GCA_035501695.1 Terriglobia bacterium
CTAGAAGTCCTACATATACGCTGGGAGGGTCAAGATGTCAAGGGGGGAGGTAAAGCAGCATGCCGGAGTGTCGGGCCGGTTTCCGGATTGGACAGGGAAGCGGCGGGAGGCAAGGGAAGGGCGAGTTCCGGGGTTTGATTACGAGCCTAAATATGGAGCCTCCATCGGCGGGCGCGGCCGACGCCGCCGGGGGACAATCGTCAATAATGAGGTTTCACTCCCTGCCAGACGGCCCCGGCGCGGGTCAGCGGGATCGGCCAGGGGGGATTCCAAGTGAGGCCGCACTTCATGCTGGGTAGTGCCGCGGCTTGGTCTTGCGTTAACCAGAGAAGGACCGACCCGCCTGGCGCCATGCATCGGGCGGCCAAAGGAACGAGCACGGCCAGGTTTCCGACCGCGCGCATTGTGGAGAAGTCAAATGCTGGCAAGGCGTTGGCGCGGACCACATCTTCCAGGCGGTCGCCGCTCACTCGAACATTGATGAACCCGCAGACGCGGGCTGCTTCTTTAAGGAAAGCTCTCTTCTTGGCTATGGGCTCGAGCAGGGTGACGGAGAGTTCGGGGAAGACGATCTTCAAAGCAAGGCCGGGGAAGCCGGCACCGCTGCCGACGTCAAGCAGGCTGCCTTTCAGTTGTAAGTGATTAGCAATAAAGAGACTTTCTCCGAAATGGCGGGTTACGCATTCGTGCGGATTACGGATGGCGGTGAGGTTGATCTTCTCATTCCATCGAAGCAGCAGGTCCAGATAACAAAGGGTTTGGTTCACCTGGGGGGAGGTCAGATTCAGACCGAAAGGTTCGAGGAGTTGGCGGAGGCATGCAGCGTCGAGCACGCACCGAATTGTAGAGCGTCTGAGGGCATGGCGCAAGCGGCGACGCACGATCGGTCCAGACCATTGGGGGAGCAGGACCCTTTATGTTCCACGTGGAACATTAATCCGGTAACGCCGCATCAATTTATTGACTTGTTAATGGGTCAGTGCTAGTCTGCCTTGGGTCCCTAAAAACAGTATAAGTCGCAAGCTGGAGGATGTCGAGCGCTCTTGATTTGGCTCTCACCCCGTGTGGCTCCGCGTCCTCCCGGAGCAGCGGGCGCAATCGGGCACATCAATCAATTGACCTTTGAAAGGAGAAAACTATGCCAAAGAAGCGTGTCAAGATCGCGGGCAGCGAGCGGGCGGTCCTTCACGGAGCGCGCCTGGTCGGTCCCGCCAATCCCCAGGAACGCATGGAAGTCACATTGCTCCTCAAGTCGTCATCTTCCCAGTCTTTGCCCCATATCGAGCGGGGAGCAAAGCTGAAGCCGCATGAGGTGACCCACCTCACGCGCCATGAATTTGCGGCCCAACACGGAGCTGACACGAGAGATGTTACGAAGATCGATTCCTTCGCACATGAGTTCGGTTTGGACGTGGGAGCGGTGAATCTGGCCGGCCGGACCGTGGTCCTTTCCGGGACTGTCCACGCCATGAGTCAAGCCTTCAACGTTACACTGCAGATGTACGACCACCCCAGGGGCGCCTACCGCGGGCGTACAGGTCCCGTCGAAGTTCCAATCGAGCTGGAGGGCGTCATCCAAGGCGTGTTTGGTCTCGATAACCGCCCGCAGGCAAAGCCCCACATTCGCCCGATCCATCAGCACGGCGGGGCCTGGCACAGCGCGCAACAAGGCGTTTCCTATCTCCCCACGCAGGTGGCGCAACTCTACGATTTCCCTGCCAACGCGAATGGCCAAGGTCAATGCATCGCCATCATTGAATTGGGTGGCGGCTACCAAGCCAGTGACTTGGATAATTACTTCCAACAGTTAGGGATGCCAACGCCGCAGATCAGTTCGATCTCCGTGGCAGGGGGGAGCAATTCCCCTACTGGCGACCCCAATGGTCCGGACGGGGAAGTGATGCTGGATATCGAAGTGGCCGGGGCGGTGGCCCCGGGCGCTCAAATTGCCGTCTACTTCGCTCCCAATACCGACGCCGGCTTCCTCCAGGCTATTACCACGGCCATCCACGATACGGTCCGCAACCCCTCAGTAGTTTCCATCAGTTGGGGGGGGCCAGAAGCCTCGTGGACAAGCCAGTCACTAACGGCGTTCGACCAGGCCTTCCAAGCCGCCGGGGCGCTGGGGGTAACGGTCACAGTCGCTGCCGGAGATAACGGTTCCTCCGACGGTGTTACTGATGGTCTGGCGCACGTGGACTTCCCCGCTTCCAGCCCCAACGTCCTGGCTTGCGGCGGTACGCGCCTGATCGGCTCCGGTTCCACGATTACATCCGAAACCGTTTGGAACGATGGCGATTCCGGGGGGGCGACGGGCGGTGGGATCAGCGCCTTTTTCGTTCCCCCACCTGCATTTCAGTCAGGCGTTAACCTTCCGGCCTCCGCGAACCCCGGAGGGCAACCAGGCCGCGGCGTTCCCGATGTCGGCGGTGACGCCGACCCCGTAACCGGTTACCAAGTACGGGTGGATGGGCAGAACACGGTGATCGGCGGAACCAGCGCCGTAGCTCCCCTCTATGCCGGCCTCGTGGCGCTTTGGAATCAGAGCCTTGGAAAACCAGTAGGATTCCTGAATTCCTGGCTCTATTCTAATGCGGCATCCACCCCTGGCGATTTTAACGACGTCACTTCAGGAAACAACGGTGCATATCAGGCGAGTCCCGGGTGGGATGCTTGCACGGGCTGGGGTAGCATGGACGGAGCAAAGATACTCGCGGCCCTGAGAGGTAATGCCGCTGCCGCAATGAAAGCCTGACCTTGCGGTCCAAATGAAGCGATTTGGGTTCCCTGGCTCCCTGCCTGCTCCGCCGGGAGCCAGGGAGATCTTGTTCCACGTGAAACATCGGCCCCTATGAGCCCGAAAACTACTCTTGCCTTTCGCCCCATGATTGAGGTTCTATAGGAGCATGAAAAACCCAATCCGCTGCGGCATGCTGGTCACTGCAATCCTTTTATCCATCTCCTGGTCGCCCGACCATGCCGGCGCCCAAGGATCCCATACTATGTCCGACTACCTTGTCTACATCGGTACC
>DATJVT010000587.1:0-11938 GCA_035501695.1 Terriglobia bacterium
GTATATTGGCTTCCACGATGGCCTCCAGTGCCGGAGTGACCGCCTTTCTTTCCACTGCAAACTTTGCCTGCAGCCCCGATTCCAGGAGAGTTTCATAACAGAGCCGTGACAAGGCCAGGATGGCCAGCGTGGGGGTCTCTCCTCCCGAAAATGAGTTGGACCTGCCGCTTCGGGCGCAGGTTCCCGATTCCCAGAAACCGGCAACCGCGTCCCCCATCCCGGCGACCAGGAACTTTGCCGGCGACTCGGCCACGACCGTTGTATCCACCAGCACGCAATCGGGATTCCTCCGCAAGTACAGATAGCTATCAAACACCCCTTCGTCAGTGTAAATGACCGACAGGGCGGAGCAAGGCGCATCTGTCGCCACGGTGGTCGGGATCACTATGACCGGCAGGTTCAGCTCATGGGACACCGCCTTGGCCGCATCGATTGCGGCGCCGCCGCCGAGGGCGATGATCAGGTTGGCCCCGTGCACCGTAGCGACTTCTATGAGCCGGCTGATCTCCCGGCGGGAAGAAATCCCGCCAAACAGCTCATGGCGGCAGGCGATCCCCTTTTCAGCAAGGCTTGCCTGGATGGCCGCCCCACAGAGGGACAATGCGGTATTGCCGCCGATTACCAGCGCGCTGTCACCGAGCCGGGCCGCGTGGACACCGATTTCCCGGATGGCATTTGCCCCCTGTATGTAGCGGCTTGGCGATAGCAGTATGCGGCTCATATCAATCCTCCTCCGGATAGTCGAACTTAAAAATCTCAGTAACCGCCGCAGATGCCGTCCATGGGCACCTGCTTAACGGCAAGCTCCCTTCTTGCCAGCGTGTGGTTCACCGACTTCATCGGGATCAAACATTGGGTAGCACGAAAATAAATCAAGTATCATGTTCCAAATATACATTATTAAATTTAGGTGTCAACCGATTCCGAATAAATTCGCTGAAGAGCATAATTCCACGATTCAGACTCACAAATTAAAATAAATTCAAAAAAGTATTGACATACGAATTTAATTATTTTATTCTGTTGGTGTTACGAATATCAAATTCGTATGCTATTATGATTATAATGAGCGCCCCGTAAAACCTGGGCCTATAACTCGCGCAGATCCCGCTTCCAGGGCACTCCAAGCAAATCCGGAACCTTCAACGTCCTGAGTAGCGGGCTCCCGGATACATGGCGACTCGCAAACCACGAACGGAGATCATTAGGCTAATTCCGGATCTTCAATAAAGCTAACGCAAATCGCTGGAGTTGTTGCGGGTGCGCTTAGCAAGCGCCCCCCGGTCAAAATCAGGAAAAGGAGCACATCACATGGAAACTATGTCAGATGAAATCTATCGCACACGAAAACAGTTCTTCAACGACCATGCCGAGAGATGGCTTGACAAGTGCTGCAAGGATACCGAAACCGGACGCTGTGATAAGCATGAAAACAATTTCGAGCTTCTATTTGCACTCCTGCCGCTTAAACGCGGAGACTGTGTATTGGACGCGGGATGCGGAAGCGGAGTGCTGGTTCCGTTCATTCTCGAACGCATAACGGACTCCGGAATCCTCTATGAGCTGGACTTCGCGGAAAATATGATAGTTGTCAATCGAAGCCTGCATGAACGGTATAACATCCGCTTCATTGTCTCCGATGTAGAAAACGCGCCGCTGGACGACGCATCCTGTGATGCGGTCATCTGTTTTTCGTGCTTCCCGCATTTTCACGACAAAGGAAAAGCCCTGTCGGCGATTTCACGGGTCCTGAAAGCGGATGGTGTTTTTGCGGTGGCGCATTTCGACTCGTCGGAAGGGTTAAACAGGCATCACGGATCATGTCAAGCCGTCATGCATGACCGTATGCCCGATGAAGCGGGGATGCGCGCTCTGTTTAAAAAGGCGGATTTTAACATCGAGGTGTTTAATGATGAACCTGGGTTCTATTTGATCATCGCGAAAAAAGATAGCCTTTTCCCGGCCAGGCACGCAACCGGAAGTGTTGAAGAATGATTATCGTAACCGGCGGGGCAGGCTTCATAGGGAGCGCGGTGGTCTGGAGACTGAACCAACTCGGCAGGGAAGATATTCTGATCGTTGATCACCTGGGAAGCGGCCACAAGTGGAAAAACCTCGATCCGCTAATGTTCAGGGACTACCTGGAAAAGGACGAGTTCCTCGCCCTAATCGCCCTCGACAGGCGCACCATATTATCGGGGTTCGGCAGGAACGGGATCGAAGCCGTGATCCATCTCGGCGCCTGTTCCTCCACAACGGAACTGGATGCTTCCTATCTGGTGAAGAACAACTTTGAATACACCAAGCAACTCGCCCAGTTTGCGGTGCAAAACGGCATCCGCTTTATCTACGCGTCGAGCGCCGCGACCTACGGTGACGGCGCAAACGGCTTTTCCGATGATATTGGGAAACTGAACGAATTACGTCCTCTGAATATGTACGGATTTTCCAAGCAGCTCTTTGATGTCTGGGCAAAAGCCAATGGCCTGCTGGACAGGATTGTCGGGCTGAAATACTTCAACGTCTTCGGGCCGAACGAATACCACAAGGCGGAGATGCGCTCTCTCGTGGTCAAGGCCTATGAACAGATACTATCAACCGGAAAGATGCGCCTATTCAAATCGTACCGGGACGACTTCGCAGATGGAGAACAGAGGCGCGATTTCCTTTTTGTCAAGGACGCCGTGGAGATGACCCTGCACTTTCTTGACAACCGGAACGCAAACGGTCTTTTCAATATAGGCAGCGGCGAGGCGAATACCTGGAACAGGCTTGCCGCAGCGATTTTCAGCGCTCTCGGCAGACCGGAGCGGATCGAATATATCGATATGCCGGAGACGATCCGAGAAAAGTACCAGTACTATACCAGCGCAGATATAACGAATATGCGGCGCGCCGGATACGGTAAACCGATCACCCGGCTTGAGGATGCCGTTAAAGAGTATGTGCAGGACTACCTCGTTCCGAAAAAGAGGCTGGGAGAGGAGTAACTCGAATGTCCATTCTGGTGTTGGGTATTGGAAACCGGTTCATGTCCGATGACGCCGTTGGGGTGATGCTGATTCATCGTCTTCAGGCGGAATACCGGTTTTTGCCGGAGGTAATGGTCGTGAATGGCGGGACAGCGGCGATTTCACTGCTGACGATGCTGGAAGGGATAGAACGGCTCCTAGTGGTGGATGCGATTGATACGGGTTGCGCCCCGGGAACCGTGATACGGCTTTCCGGCGATGATCTGCGGATCGGCTTCCGCTTCAAGATCTCGAGTTGCCAGATCGGGGTTGAGGATATGCTGGCCGCCGCTAAACTGCTCGACTATTACCCCCGTGAAGTGGCCATCTGGGGGGTGCAGCCGGCAGTGCTGGAATGCGGAGCGGAACTCTCACCGTTTGTTGAGGAACAGTTCGACACCCTTCTCGAAAGGGTCCTTGAAGAACTGTCCGGATGGGGAGTGAGCTGGGTGGCGCATGAAGCAGATATGCCGGAGCAGACGATGATCGAAAGCATGGGACTGCACAATATCTGCGGCACGGCGGCGGAGCTTGACGGAGTCCGCTTTTGCGGGAGCGACAAATGACGGCATCGATTAATAATATAAAGAAAAGCGGGCATGCATGGCTGGATGCCGCCGCTATCGAAGCCCTGCTGCGGTCTGCGAGGCCTGATCCTGCGCTAGTCCGGGAGATACTTGACAAAGCCATCACACTTAAAGGGCTTACGCCGGATGAGGTGGCGGTGCTCATGCGGATCGAATCGCCCGATCTGCTTGGCGAGCTCTATAACACGGCAAAACGCGTAAAAGAAACTATCTACGGCAAACGCATCGTTCTCTTCGCTCCATTGTATATCTCGAATTTTTGCCGCAACGAGTGTCTTTACTGCGCTTTCCGGGTTTCCAATAAAAGCCTTGTACGCCGCACCCTCTCCTACGATGAGATTGCGTCCGAGACCCGGGCCATGATACGCACGGGCCAGAAGCGCATCGTCATGTTGCTGGGAGAGGCCTACCCCGAGGAGGGTTTCGACTATGTGCTGAACGCCATCCGGACCGTTTATGACACCAAGGAAGGTCCCGGCGAAATCAGGCGGATCAACATGGAGATTGCGCCCCTCTCCGTCGAGGATTTCAGGCGTCTCAAAGCCGCCGGGATCGGCACCTATATCACATTTCAGGAAACATACCACAAAGCCACATACGAGCAGGTCCATCGGGCAGGGAGGAAAAAGGATTTTGCGTGGCGCCTTGAGTGCATGGACCGGGCCATGGAGGCAGGCATCGACGATGTAGGTCTCGGCGTGCTTTTCGGGCTTGCTGATTGGCGTTTCGAGTTGTTGGCGCTGATGCGGCATGCACGGCACCTGGAGAGCCGCTTTGGCTGTGGGCCCCATACCATCAGCGTCCCGCGCATCGAGCCCGCCTGCGGCAGCGAGCTCTCCACTAACCCGCCTAATGCCGTAAGCGACGCGGATTTCAAGAAGATCATCGCCATAATCCGGCTGGCCGTGCCCTACACCGGCATGATCCTGTCCACCCGTGAGCGGGCCGGGATGCGGCGCGACTGCCTGCAGTTGGGTATCAGCCAGATCTCCGCGGGGAGCCGCACGGACCCCGGCGGCTACGAGTCTGAAAACGAGTCCAGCGCCCAGTTTTCACTTGGCGACCACCGCAGCCTGGATGAAGTTGTGCGAGATCTTTCCGAGATGGGTTTCATCCCCAGCTTCTGCACCGCCTGTTATCGCATGGGACGCACGGGCCGGGATTTCATGGACCTTGCCAAGCCGGGGGAAATTAAGAACCATTGCGATCCCAACGCGATCTCAACCTTTGCTGAATATCTATTGGATTTCGCGTCGCGCCGGACGTGTATTGCCGGAAGGAAGCTCATCGAAGAGCTGCTGACAAGGATGGACAACGATCACAAAAGATCTACCTTACAGCTTTTGAACCGGGTGAAAGAAGGCAAAAGGGACATGTTTGTTTAGCAGTCCGAGAATCAACTTGTTCTGAAATTGGATCGATATTCATATGGGTTTGACAACGCCAAAACGGAAAGAACAGGACTTCCTCGGGGAACGAGAACTCCCCCATGACGTAATGTACGGCATCCATACCCTGCGGTCGCTGGAGAATTTTCCGCTGACGGGGCGGCCGGTGCACGCCGCGCTTGTCAGGGCCTACGGGATGGTCAAATGGGCCTGCGCGGCAACGAATGCCGATCTGGGCGCATGGGAGGAACATCCTGAAAAGGCGGACGCCGTCATCATGGCCTGCCGTGAAATGTCCGAAGGGCGGATGGACAACCATATCGTGGTTGACCGGTTGCAGGGTGGCGCGGGCACCAGCACGAACATGAACGTCAATGAAGTCCTTGCCAACAGGGCGCTGGAGCTGCTTGGCGCACCGCGCGGCAGCTATGATATCGTCTCGCCGATTTCCGACCTCAATCGCAACCAATCCACGAATGACACATACCCGACAGCCCTGCGGCTGGCCGCGATCCGGGGAGTGCGCCTTCTTCAAGAAGAGGTTGTGAAACTCCAGGAGTCGTTCCAGAACGCCGAAAAACGGATGTCTCATGTTGTGAAAGTGGGCCGCACGGAACTTCAGGATGCCGTCCTCATCACCATTGGCCGGGAAATGGGCGCCTATGCGGAGGCCTTTAACCGTGACCGCTGGCGCCTGTTCAAATGTGAAGAGCGGCTGCGGGTCGTGAACCTGGGCGGCACGGCCGTGGGAACCGGTCTGGCCGCGGAGCGCGACTATATATTCCGCGTAGTGGAAAAACTTCGCGATCTCACCGGTATTGGCTTCGCCAGGGCGGAAAATCTCGTTGAAGCGACCCAGAACGCCGATGTGTTTGTCGAGGTCATGGGAATGGTCAAGGCCCTTGCCGCGTCTCTCTGGAAGGTGAGCAACGACATCCGGCTCCTCTCGTCGGGACCCGAGGCGGGACTGGGCGAAATCAGGCTCCCCCCGCGCCAGGCCGGCTCCTCCATTATGCCGGGCAAGGTGAACCCGGTCATCCCCGAGGCCGTCGGCCAGGCCGCCATGATGGTTTACGGATATGAAGCAACGCTTTCCATGGCTTGCGCCGCGGGGACGCTGGAATTGAACCCCTTCATGCCGCTGATCGCTCTCTGCATGCTTGACAGCCTTGATTTGATGGAGCGGAGCTGCCGCATATTCCGCGAGCTCTGCATCGAAGGAATTGAAGCGGATGAAAAACGCTGCGCCATGCTGATTGAGTCCTCAACAGCCGCGGCGACCGCGCTTCTGCCTTACCTCGGCTATGATAAAGCGTGCAGGGCGCTGCAACAGGCCGCGGAGCAAGGGAAAACTCTTCGTGAAGTCGTTATTGGAAACAACTGGATGACCGTTGCGGAGTTTGACGCGGCGATCACTGCGGAAGCGGTATGCAGGCTGGGGCGCTGAAATATACGGTGCTGTCCCGCATGCGTCGGGAGTTGGGCGATTTGATGCAAACAACCTCAAAAGGATTACGTCTTCACATCGGCATCTTCGGCCGAAGGAATGTCGGCAAATCGAGTCTGCTGAACGCACTAACGCGACAGCAGGTCTCCATTGTCTCCGACATTGCAGGGACTACAACCGATCCGGTAGAAAAGCCGATGGAGCTTCTCCCCCTTGGTCCTGTTCTCTTTATCGATACCGCGGGCATCGATGATATCAGCGCGCTCGGCGGGCTGCGTATCGAGAAGACCCGACATGTCCTTGACCGTACGGACCTTGCGGTCATCGTCACGGAACCCGGCATTTGGGGAGAGTACGAGGATTTGCTGGCGGAAGAAATCTCGCGCAGGGACGTGCCTGTCATCGTCGTTACTAATAAATCGGATACCTGTGGAGCCGGCTGCAAGCCCGAATCAGCGCCGGATCGGCATCGCGCCCTGACGGTTTCGGTTTCGGCGTTAACCGGGGCGGGTATTGAATCATTGCTGAGCGCCATGCTTTCCGGAGTCCCGCCCGAGTCCCTGCGGCCGCCGACAATTCTTGGAGATCTTGTGAGCGCCGGCGAGATGGCCATCCTTGTTGTTCCCATCGATAAGGAAGCTCCCAAGGGTCGCCTGATCCTGCCGCAGGTGCAGGCGATCCGCGACCTTCTCGACAGCGACGCTTTTTGCCTGGTGGTGAAGGAACGGGAGCTGCGCGCTGCTCTCGACCGTCTGAAATCACCGCCGAAGCTTGTAGTGACAGACTCCCAGGCATTTCTCAAGGTTGACGCCGATCTCCCGCGCGACATTCCCCTTACGAGTTTTTCCATACTGTTCGCCCGGTTCAAGGGTGATCTGATAAGTCAGGTTGAAGGCGCCATGGCGGTGGACAGACTCAAGAGCGGCGACCGGGTCCTTATCGCCGAGGCATGCGCTCACCATCCCATCGGCGAAGACATCGGCAGGGTAAAGATTCCGCGGTGGCTTACCCAGTATGTGGGAGGCAGACTCGAGTTCGTTCACTGCCAGGGGCACGATTTCCCGGAAGACCTCCCCTCCTATAAGCTCGTGATCCATTGCGGCGCCTGCGTCATGAACCGCCGCGAAATGGTCAACCGTATCCACCGCTGTAAAGGCCTGGGGGTGCCGATAACCAACTACGGCCTCGCCATTGCGTACAGTCTAGGCATCTTCGAGCGGGCCCTGAATCCCTTTCCCGCGGCGCTCGAAGTTTACAGGGCCGGCCGCGAAGCGATGAAGAAGAAATAATATGGCACTGACGGACATTATCAACAAAGCCGAAGCATCGCATAATCTCGGCAAAGAAGAGATCGTCGCTTTGCTGAAGACCAGCGAATGTGACTCTTCGCTGTTTGCAGCCGCCGACAGGGTTCGTAAAAAATATGTTGGCGATGAGGTGCACCTCCGCGGCCTGATCGAATTTTCCAACCTGTGCGTACAAAACTGCCTCTATTGCGGGCTGCGACGGGACAACGCGGGCCTTGACAGATATCGCCTGGAGCCTGAAACCATAATCGACTTTGCCGGGAAAGCGGCAAGGTGCGGATACAAGACTGTTGTGCTCCAATCCGGCGAGGGCGATCTCTATTCCTGCGAAGAGATGCTGCATGTCATCAGCTCCATAAAAGCCCTTGACACGGCGATCACCCTGAGCATGGGAGAGAAACCGAGGGAGGAATACAGGGCCTATCGGGATGCCGGCGCCGACCGTTATCTCATGCGGATCGAGACGACCGACAGTGACCTGTACGAGAAGATGAGCCCGGAGATGAGTTTTAATAACCGGGTGCGCTGTCTGCGGGACCTTAAAGAGCTCGGCTACGAGGTCGGAACCGGCTGCCTGGTCGGGCTCCCCGGCCAGACCCTGGAATCGCTTGCCGACGATATCCTCTTCTTTGCGGAGATCGGAGCCGACATGATAGGCGTGGGCCCCTTTATCCCCAATCCCGACACCCCCCTCGGAAAAGCGCCGGGCGGCTCTTTCGAGATGAGCCTGAAGGTTATGGCCATAACCAGGCTTATCCTTCCCGATATCAATATCCCGGCCACGACCGCAATGGAAGCGCTAAACGAAAACGGCCGTATGATCGGGCTGCAGAGCGGCGCGAATGTGGTGATGCCCAATGTAACGGAGGGAGATTACCGCCGGTTGTATGCGCTCTATCCCGGCAAAATCTGCGTGAACGACACCCCGGCCCATTGCAGAAGCTGCATCACGACTAAAATCATGGGGATCGGGCGCCGCGTCTCGCAAGGTCATGGTTATCGCGGGAACCTGTCTCGTTAACCGGAATGCCATACGCCGGATGAATGTCTGAGTAAAAGAAAGGAGATGAACAGTATGGCTAAAAAAAAACTGAATTATGAGGTGATGTTTCAGGGATGCGGTAAATAAATATTAAGGAGGTGTAACATTGAATGGATTTCAAGCACAGGAACTGACGCGTGTAATTGAAATCGACCAGAAAAAATGCAAGGGTTGCGATTCATGCAGCTCGTTCTGTCCGACAAAAGCCACTCATGGAAAGTATGGATGGGTGCACAGCGTGGACACTGAAAAATGCGTTTTTTGCGGTCAATGCCTGGTTAACTGCCCCTTTGGCGCGCCAAAGGACGTTGTAGATCCGGTTGATAAGGTCATAGGAAAACTTAATAACAAGAATGTGACCGTCGTGACTTCAGTAGCTCCATCGGTTCGCGTGGCTATAGGCGAAGAATTCGGCATGGAGCCCGGCAGCCTGGTTACGGAGAAGATGTATGGCGCCCTTCTGAAAGCCGGGTTTGTAGTCGGCGACACCAACTATGCCGCCGACGTCTGTATCATGGAGGAAGGGAGCGAGTTGATCGAGAAGATCCGGCACTACATGATGGGCGAACCCACGGAGCATCATCTGGGCGCGGTGCCGCAGTTTACCTCCTGCTGCCCTGCCTGGGTCCGTTATGTGGAACTTAACTATCCCCAGCTTATTCCCAATCTCTCCTCCGCGAAATCGCCGATGATGATGCACGGCGCGCTGATGAAAACTTACGGCGCTTCACAGCTTTGGAAGAAAAAACCGGAAGACGTCTTTGTTGTCGCGGTAATGCCTTGCACCGCCAAGAAGTTCGAGGCGGCCCGCCCCGAATTTACCAATGCGGCGCATTACTGGCGGGAAAAAGGGGAACAGGGAAGCTATCCGGATGTTGACGCCGTGTTGACCACCAGGGACCTGGCGCGCCTGTTCAAAAAACTGGGCATCAACCTGGCCAGTGAGTCCGGAGTAGAAGACAACGGCCCGATGGCTCAATATACCGGTGCGGGGACCATCTTCGGCAACACCGGCGGCGTTATGGAAGCGGCGCTTCGCACCGCCCATTTCGTAATTACGGGGAAGGAACTGGCGCCGATCGATTTCAAACCGGTGCGCGGACTAAAAGGGGTGAAAGAGGCCAGCGTAACGATTACCGACGCCAAAACCGGCAAAAACGTGACCCTTAACCTCGCTGTAGTTCACGGCATCAAGAACAATATCAAGCCTGTGGCCGATCAAATCGTTGCAGGCGCATCAAAGTATCATTTCATTGAAGTAATGAACTGCCCTGGCGGCTGCATCAATGGCGGCGGACAGCCGATAAATCCGATGGGGACCTCCTGGCTGGATAAAGCCAAGGCGGTGCTCCCCTGGAGTTAAGGAGGAAACAACGTGGCAAAATATGATTATGATTATGTAGAAAAAGCGGTCGAGGTCAGCCGGCGCGAGTTCATGGGAATTCTGGGGGTGGTCGGCGCCGTACTCTGGACAAGCGCCTATGTCGCGACCGATCTGATCCAGGACCGCACGAAGTACATCAAGATGAGGGCGCAAGGGCTCTACAAGGATGACGGTAAATCCAAGGTTAGACAGAGCCACAACAATCCGGCGGTGACGGAGATGTATAAGAATTTCGCCGGCGCGCCGCTAAGCAGTTTGTCTGAAGAACTGTTCCACACCAGGTATGTGGACAGGACCAAATTGGTATAAACAGGAGGTATCGGCATATGAAATACTATGATCCAAACGCGCCTCGCGTACTCAAACACGGCCTTTCATCAAGACTGTATCACTGGGGTCTTATGCTCGGCTTTATTCCGGCCGCGATCACCGGCTTAATCATCTGGCTCAAACCGGGCGGCGAAGATTTCGTAAACCTCGCCATGCGCATTCACATTATAGGAGCTGTGATTCTGACCGTTTCGTCGCTCGTGTACGCCATCGTCTCCATGGATCGAATCGTCGCTTTCAACCGGGTGAACTTCACATGGGACAGTCGCGATGTCGGCTGGTTTATGAAAGGGGGGGGCTATCTGCAAAAGATGTTGCTGGGCTGGGAAGTTGACCTCCCCCCCATGGATAAGGTGAACTCCGGTCAAAAGTTATTCGGGATCGGCATGCTCTACGGCGGTATGGTTCTCATTGTAACCGGCTGGATATTATACGCCTTTATCCCGGTGTCGCCGAAGTCCTTCATCTACTGGGCCAATCTGGGACATCTGGCATTAGGCATCTTCTTGGCGATGTTCCTCTGTGTGCATATCTTCCTCAGCATATACAACTGGGGTGAGTTCAGATGCATGTTTTTTGAAAACGGCACCCAGCCTCTGGAAGAAGCCAGGCATCACACTCCGTTGTGGGTAGCCAACAAGGTTATTCCCGTTCGCCCCGGCGTCTCAACAACATGTCTCTGCGGCAAAGAAAAAGGATAAAGCGGCTTGAAGGCCGCATGTGAGTGCATGCGGCCTTTTTGCGTTGGGGAGGATTACCATGGATGATTACACCAACGAAAAAACGCTGTTGAGGATCTACATAAGCGAAAACGACAGATACGGAGACAAACCCCTCTCCGAAGCGCTTGTGGACCTGTTCAACAGGGAGGGATACCCCGGCGCGGTGGTCCTTAAGTCTATTGCCGGGTTCGGGGCGCAGAGCGGCAGACAATGTGCCGATTACGCCGGAGATAACAAACGGCTCCCCGTAATCATCGAATTGATCGCCTGCAGGGGCAGGGTCAATCTGATCATGCCGAGAATATCAGGAATGTTGGAGAGCGGCATGATCACGATGGGTACGGTGAAAGTTGCCCGCAAACGCAGATATGACGACCGTACGGGAATGCCAGAAGAATTTCAAATGCTTTTGCATTAGGGGGATTTCAATCATGTCACGGAAGAGAACAAAGCGTTTCCCAAGAGATAACGATGGGACTTCCATACCGGTTGCCGACGACCCCATAGTTGAACTGATTCTCAACCATTGCGGCGTGCGGAAAAAGAATATTCCTGCGCCGGTCGCCCTTGCGAAAGTGGATTCCCAGATCGATGCCATTATAGAGATGATCGATAAAGGTAATATTCGCAGGGTGGAACAATATCTGTACGACCTGGTAAAGTTCAACCTTGAAACAGGTGACAAATCATACCTGGGAATGACCATCTGCCGGCTGACCA
>DATJVT010000588.1:0-16462 GCA_035501695.1 Terriglobia bacterium
CCGCGGCGCTCACTCTCTTGGGAGCATCTGCTTTCGACGTCATCGTATCCGACCTGCGCATGCCGGAGATGGGTGGCGCCGACCTGCTGGCTCGCGTGCAGGCGGAATACCCGCAGGTCGTCCGGATCATTCTCTCGGATCCAACCGAAGTTCCCAGCGCCTTGCGAGTGGTGCCGGTGGCGCACCAGTTTCTCGTGAAGCCCTGCGACGGCGAGATGTTGCGCGTCGCGGTCGAGCGCGCCTGCCACCTTAAGGCCCTGCTCCAGGACGACTCGATTCGTGGCATGGTGGGGTCGCTGAGCGAACTTCCCTCCCTTCCGCGCACTTATCACGCCCTGGCCATGGCCCTGGGCGACCCGGAGACATCCCTCCGGAAGGTCGCCGATATTGTTGAACAGGACGTGGGGATTTCCGCCAAGGTCCTCCAGTTGGTAAACTCCGCGTTCTTCGGTGCAGCTCGGTCCATAACAAGCATTCCCCATGCGGTTACCTACCTCGGCATCAGTACCCTCAAGACGCTGGTCCTGTCAGTGGAGATCTTCAACGTTTTCGTCCCCGGTGAGCCCATCGAAGGATTCTGCCTGGAGGATCTCCAGGGGCACGCGCGGTTGACTTCCCACCTCGCTTCCCGCCTTCCCGTACCCCATCACCTGGTTGACATCGCGATGGCCGCGGGCATGCTCCACGACGTGGGAAAGCTCATCCAAGCGTGGAAAGTACCCAAGCGGTTCAGAAAGCTGTTGTCGGATGCGCAGCAGGAGAAGTGTCCCCTGCACGTTATCGAGGAAAGGGAATATGGCTTCACCCACGCCGAGATCGGAGCGTACCTTCTCGGTCTGTGGGGGCTGCCCTACGCGGTGGTCGAGGCCGTGGCGCTTCACCATGCCCCAGACCGCGTTCCCCATCAGACCTTTGATGCCGCCTCGGCGGTTTACATTGCCAACCTTCTTACCCGAAGAGCGGAATTTCCAGGTTCACCCCCTGACGAGAACCCCCTGCAAGGGAGTGAGGACTATCTGGCATCTCTGGGAGTGGAGGAAGACGTTCCGCACTGGTTGGCCATGGCGGCAGAGGCACCACAACTAATAGGGGTGCCCAAAAAACCTAGCCTCGCTTGACAATAGGCAATTGTTTCCTTACACTTAGGCCGGAATAGGGGTTAGTTCGTGGTCGGCGGCTTCACTGGGGGGTGACCCGCCTGCGCCAGTTGTTGCGGTAAAAGGAGGAAACCCGTGCGTCGAATTGCCTTCATCGTGTGTGTAGCGTCTTTCTTAGTATCGACGGCATACGCGCAAGCCCAGGAGACCGCGTCTGTCTCGTTGCATAATAGGCCTGTGGCCACTCGCTCCCAGGCGGATTGTACAGGTTTTATTGCTGATCCGCCCATATCCAATGATCTTTCCGTGCTGGGGGGAGCGGATGACGATTTCCACTCCGTCGCTCGGCAGTTTGTCCAAGGTGAATCGATTTTCTTCAAGCAGGGCAAAGCGAACAATGTAGCTGTGGGATCTCAGTTCAGTGTAGTTCGCCCCGCTAATCAGCTCTTCCTCACGATGCATTACTCGGGCGAACGATGGGAAATCAGGAAATTGGGCAAGCCTTATGAAGACGTGGGACTGGTCGAAGTGACCCATGTGAATCCGGAAGGAGTGGTGGCCAAGGTCGCCTTTTCCTGCGGGCCTATCATGACCGGCGATGTCTTGATGGCGTTTCAGCCTCGTCCTGTGCCCGAGTACATTGTCTCCGGGCCGCTCGATCACTTTGCTCCCCTCGACCAGGGCCGGCAGCACGGAAGGATAACCGCGAGCCACAACAACCTGGGGTTTTTCGGCCGCGAGACGGTTGTCTATATAAACCTGGGAGAGAGAGACGGAGCCAAGGCCGGCCAGCGGTTTCGTATCTACAAGAACCTTCCTCCTCATCCAACGGGATTCATGAGCAGCGCACGGACCCCGGCAGAGACAATTGGCGAACTTGTAGTAATGTCTGTTCAGGCCAAATCCTCAGCGGCGATGGTGATATCAAGTTACCGCGAAATTGCTGCCGGTGATTTCGTAGAAGCCGAATAGTTTCGAGCTCACGCTGCTGGGTGGGAAGTCGAGGCAGGGGTTTCTTCTTCGAAGACTTCCGCAGTAAAAGCCTGTATCCTCGCTCCCTGCCGCCACGCGTCCGGCGGCAGGCCCGCTTTGCGGCAGGTTTCCCCCAGAAACTGTTCGCGATCCCACTTCCATTGCTCCGCCACTTGAGGCAACAGGAGGCCCCGCAGGCCTTCGTGCGAAATAAGCAGGCCGTGACGCCCGACTTCGACGTCTTCGGCGGCGATGTCGAAGAGAGGAGATAGAACGGAAATCTCCAAACCCAATTCTCCCACCTCGCTCCTGGTTACCGGGCGAAAGCGGGGATCATGCACCGCAGCCCACACGGCGCATTCGCGCACCGTGATGTAGAGCGGCTTGCTGGCCTCAGTAACACCGATACACCCCCGCAGGTTCTTTCCTTTGCGCAGGGTGACAAACGCGCCACAGGGCTGGCTTAAAATTTCTCCGGGGTTCGTGATCTTGGAGACTACTCCAGAGGTCAGATAATCCACCAGGGCTTCTCGAGCCAAGCGAAGTAACGCCTGCCGGTCAGTATCAGTGAGCGGCAACATCCTTCTCTTCCTGCTCTTTTTCATCGGGCTCCATCACCACGACCCGGCGAGGGGCCCGACGCTTGACTCTCTCATCGAGGCTTTTCCAGAAATTCCAGAAATACTGCAAGGCGGAGGCCACGGCAAAGAGGACCACCATCCACAACAAAACCTGCCCGAGAGGTTGCAAGGCCGGAAAGCGGTGGTCCTGCAAAATAATCACGGTGATGGCCACGACTTGGAAGACCATCTTGGTTTTACCCAAGTCCGAAGCTTCCACCAGGAACCCTTCTGCCGACGCAATCGAACGCAATCCCGAGACCGCGAATTCTCTGCCCACGATGACCACCACCATCCATGCGGGAACAAGATGGAGCCACGTCAGCGATATAAATGCTGCCGAGGTAAGCAGTTTGTCGGCAATGGGGTCAAGCAGAATTCCCAACGTGGTGATCTGGCCGCGTTTGCGGGCCAAATAACCATCCAGTAGATCTGTGACTGCGGCAATCAGGAAAACTCCCACGGCCCACAAGTCCATGTTCCCGCCCCTGGTCATTAGCAACACCACCACGAGCGGCATGCAAAAGATTCGGAGTAGAGTCAGCGAGATAGGGAGATTCATGAGCCTTCGAACCTACCCTTCACCAGGGAGGAATCGCGCGGGTCAGGAGATTCATCACGCAGGGAACTGGTGGAAGGAGTGTACCAGCACCCCGGATTTACTATAGCGAACGCGTCAAAGGGTGTCAATGAAACTCCCAAGCGATCTCCCGCCCCTCTTCCTGCCGCCTCGAGTTTACCGGAACGAACCACCAAGGGAAACACCCGAGCGCTGCTCGCTTGCTTCTAAGCCGGCGTGACGGCGGCAGGCGGACTCTGGCCAGCCCGGTCGGCTGCCCTGGTGCGCGCGGGGAAAGGCATTTCGATTCCTGCCTCCTTGAATTTCCTCACGACCCGCTTCCGCAACTCGCTTTGCACAGGAAATTGGTCAGTGAACTGGCGCAGTTGCACGCTTAGCGAAAAGTCCAAGGAAACGGTCCCAAAACCGGGGTTAAGCGACACGGAGGGGGGAGGCTCGGCAAGCAAGCCTTGCACCCCGTCATGAATAGCTTCCCGGGCCGCCTCCAGCAGGACCTTCTCCACCAGATTGGGGTCCGTACCATAGGCGACACCTACCGGCAGGCTGTATGACATCCGTGGAGTTGGCGCGGAGAAATTGGTAATGATGGCCTTGGCCAGGGAGGAGTTGGGAATCACCACAAAGTTGTTGCCCAGCGTCTGCAAGATGGTGGAGCGCCAGCCAATCCGCAGCACGAAGCCTTCCTGATTGGAATCAAGCCGGATGTAATCGTTGAGCCTTACCGGTCTGTCCGCTATAAGATATAGGCCGGAAAAGAAGTTGCTTAAGGTCTCTTGCAGAGCCAAGGCGACGGCCACGCTGCCTACACCCAGCGTGGTCCATACGGCTGTCAGGGTTACCCCAATGTTATCCAGGAAGATGATGGTCCCGAGCACGGCAAAGAGGGTTCGGACCACGAAGGCGGCGGGCTGGGTTACCTGCTCCAAGCTAGGCCGTGTCTGGCTGGCGCGGCGCAGAGCCAGAACGATAACCTTGGAGGGGAAATACATCATTACCAGGATCACCAGCGCCAGGCTGAGCTTGGACCCCACGTACTCAAATTGAGAAGGGAGGGGAAGCGACTGGAGGCCTAAATAAAGGCTGGCGATTAGGAGCAAGGGAATCGGCAGAGACTCCAGGAGGGAAAACAGGGTCTGGCCCCACCCGTTGCCAACCCTCTTCGCCCAATAGTGGATGGCGCGGTTCATTGCGAACCCCAAAAGCAAGGAACCGATGACCAGGGTTACGAACAGCAAGGTATAGAAGATGCCGTCACTCAAACGGAGCGCCCGCGCCAGTTGGTCAAGCATGGAGTTTTCCCCCGGGGATTGAACAAAGCAACAAGATACCCTGCCCGGCCCCGACGGAGCAACCGCCTTTCGCGAGTTCCGCTGGCGGCCCGGCGCGCATCTAATTAAATTGGTCGCGGGTATTCCGTCCCGGATGATATCCAGGCATGTTTTGCCCCTTGGGAAAGTGAGAGTGCCATCATGCTGAGATCTATCATCTTGTTGCCGGGACGTGATAGAGTGCCACCTTCAAGCCGTACCGCGTGTCGGCTCGATCCCTAAGAAAGAGGTACGCAGGCGATGGCTTCCAAACAAAAGGCCCCTATTGACTACAATTCGCTACCGGTCCTTCCCGTGCGCGACACGGTATTGTTCCCTAACGCCATCCTGCCGCTGACGGTGGGAAGGGACAGTTCTCTCAAATTGATCAGCGAGCTGAAAGAGGATGAAAAGTATGTTGGGGTTATCTCCCAGCGAGATCCGCGAGTGGATAACCCTCAACCCGTCGACCTTTTTCAAATCGGGACGGTAGCCTTCGTCCATAAGATCATAAAACTCCCCAGCCAGAGCCTGTTCATCTTCGTGGAGGGGTTGCAACGCATCGCCATCGAGGAAGTCACACAGGTGGACCCTTTCCTCCGCGCCCGCGTCAAGCCCCTGGCGGATCTCCTCCCCACCGGCAAGGAATCGGATTTTGACGCTCTGGTGCGCAGTGTGACGACAATGTTCCAACAGGTCGTGCAACTCTCCCCGACCCTGTCGGACGATCTGCAAACCGTCGTCATGAACATCGACGACCCCAGCCGGCTTTCAGATTTCATCGCGGCCAATCTTCCATCGCTTTCGAGCACCGAGAAGCAGGAACTCCTGGAGAGTCTCGAACTGAAGGTTCGGCTGGAGCGCCTGAACCGGCAACTGGCGCGGGAAGTGGAAGTGCTGCAACTCCGCTCCAAGATTCAATCGGACGTCCAGGACCAGGTCACCCAGAGCCAGCGCGAGTATTACCTGCGCGAGCAGATGAAGGCCATTCAGAAGGAACTGGGCGAGGCCGACGAGCAGCAGGAGATTGAAGAACTCCGCAAGAAGATCGAGGCCGCGGGAATGACGGAAGAAGCCAAGAAGGAGGCCCTTCGGGAATTGGGCCGCCTGGCGAAGATGTCGCCCGCCGCCGCCGACTATCACGTGACGCGCACCTACCTGGATTGGCTGGTGGTGTTGCCCTGGAACAAAGTCAGTGACACGCGCGTTGATATCGCCAAAGCGAAACAGGTTCTCGATGAGGACCACTGGGACCTGGAAAAGGTCAAGGAGCGCATACTCGACTATCTGGCGGTCTTGCAGTTGAAACCGCAGCTCAAAGGCCCCATCCTGTGCTTTGTCGGGCCTCCCGGGGTCGGCAAAACCTCCCTCGGTAAATCCATTGCGCGCTCGCTCGACCGCAAGTTCGTGCGCATGTCGCTGGGCGGCATTCACGACGAAGCGGAAATCCGCGGCCACCGGCGCACCTACATCGGGGCGCTTCCCGGCCAGGTGATTCAGGGGGTGCGGCGGGCCGAGACGCGCGATCCCGTCTTCATGCTCGATGAAGTGGATAAGATCGGGCGCGATTTTCGCGGTGATCCCTCCTCTGCCCTGTTGGAGGTCCTGGACCCGGAACAGAACTCGCATTTTCGCGACAACTACCTGGACGTCCAGTTTGACCTCTCCAAGGTGCTTTTCATATGCACCGCCAATGTCCTCGATACCATTCCCCCTCCGCTGCTCGACCGCATGGAGCTCCTGGAGTTGCAAGGATACAGCGAGGAGGAGAAGATCCAGATTGCCATCCGGCACCTGATTCCCAAACAGACCGAGGAGCATGGGATCAAGAGCCCCGATCAGATTGAATTCACGCCCGGGGCGCTGGCCCACATGATCCGGCACTACACGCGCGAGGCGGGCGTGCGCAACCTGGAGAGGGAGGTCGCCACGGCGTGCCGCAAGCAGGCGCGCCGAATTGCCGAGGGCAAGCCGGAAAAGCTCCTTCTCACGCCCGACAACTTACGCGACTTTCTGGGAATTCCGCGCTACCGGCTGGAGACCGAAATCGTGGAGCGTACCCGCCAGCCCGGGGTGATGGTGGGACTGGCGTGGACGCCGACGGGCGGCGACGTCCTTTACGTGGAGGCCAACGCCATGAAGGGCGGTAAGGGCTTCACCATGACCGGTCATGTGGGCCAGGTCATGCAGGAGTCCATGCAGGCGGCGCTCGCCTGGGTTCGATCGCACGCGGCGGACTACAACATCGATCCGGAGTTCTTCCAGGCAAAGGACATCCACATCCATGTTCCCTCGGGGGCCATTCCCAAGGATGGTCCGTCGGCGGGAGTTACCATGGTTGCCGCGCTTGTCTCTGCCCTGACGCGGCGGCCTTCGCGGCAGCGCCTCGCCATGACCGGGGAAATTACGCTGAGCGGACAAGTTCTCCCGGTGGGCGGAATCAAAGAGAAAGTCCTGGCGGCCAAGCGGGCCGGCGTCGTGGAAGTCATTCTCCCCGCCGACAATGAACCGAATGTACACGAGGACCTGAGCCCGGAAATGCTTCAGGGCCTGACCCTCCACTATGTCAAGACGATCAAGGAAGTTGTGGAGTTGGGTCTTGAAAAGGAACCTGTCACCGTGGAAGCGGAAGGGCCTACGCATGAAGTGGCCCTGACTCCCGCCGCGGTGGGGACGCCGAACTGAAGCTTCTGCGTAGCACTTAGGAGGGCGGGAGCAGGAGTTGCCGCCTTTTCCCGTCAGGTCATGCGGCCGCGCATAAAACAACGAAGAAGGCGGGAACAGGCTCCTCGACTACCTTCAATCCCAAAGTCAGCTGTGCCCAGTCAAATGGCCCTGTGAATCGATCCCGTGGGGGAAATAGTTCAAAACGCGCTGGGGGACAGGGTATAATTACCCCCAGACGGCAGGGCGGACAACCACACCGTCGGGCATCGCGAAAAAAAGAGGCTGTGGCATGGGAGTTATCGAAAATCGCTTCGAGAAGAATTTCATCGTCACCTCCGTGGACTATATCTTCAATTGGGCGCGCAAATCTTCCTTGTGGCCGCTGACTTTCGGTTTGGCCTGTTGCGCGATTGAGATGATTGCCTCCACCACGTCGCGATTTGATATGGCGCGCTTTGGGGCCGAAGTATTTCGCCCCAGTCCCCGCCAGGCGGACCTGATGATCGTGGCGGGAACCGTGACCCTGAAGATGTCGCCGGTGGTAAAGCGCATCTGGGAACAGATGCCCGATCCCAAGTGGTGCATCTCCATGGGGGCGTGCTCCAGCGTGGGCGGCCCCTTCAATACCTATGCCGTTTTGCAGGGTGTGGATAAGATTGTGCCAGTGGACGTTTACGTGGTGGGCTGCCCGCCGCGACCGGAAAACCTCTTCTATGCCCTCCTCAAATTGCAAGAGAAGATCGACAGCATGACGGTGGGAAAGCGGCCCACGGATGTTCGCCTGGACGAGAGCATGATTGAGGAGTTCAAGAAATCCGTGCGCATCGGCAAGGCGGGAACACCGGAAATGGTCCAGATCGGCTGAGGCGGCGCGGTTTTTTTGAGTTTTAGATTTTGGATTTGGGATTGGCGGGGATACTTCCAAGCCTGGGCGCCCCAATCCAAAACCTAATATTCAAAATCGCAAAATGCCCGGATTTCCTTATTGGGGACGAGGTTAAGATGCCCAACTATGTGAAGGCCGCAAGCCTGGCAGATTTGAAGCCGGGAAAGGCCATGACCGTTTCCGTGAACGGTCTCGAAATCGCCCTCTACAATGTCGATGGAAAGATCTACGCGACGAATAATACTTGCCTGCATCAGGGCGGCCCGCTGGGTGAAGGCGGGCTGGAGGGGGAAGTTGTGACTTGTCCCTGGCACATGTGGGAGTACAACGTACGCACGGGCGAGCTCGTGGGGAATAGCTCCGTCAAGCTGGCCACTTATCCTGTGCAGGTCGAGGGTGACGAGATCAAAGTTGGAGTGTAGAGGCGAGACTCGCGACTCGGGACTCGCGAGGAGCGAGTAAGGAGTCGCGAATCGCGAGTCGCGTGCCATGCCCGAACTTCCCGAAGTTGAAACTGTCGCCCAGGGACTGCGGCGGCGCGCGTTGGGGCGCCGCATCGCAGCGGTTGAGATTCGCCACGCCTCCATCATCGTTGGATCCCCAGATGAGTTCCTAGCCACCCTCGCGGGCCGCCGTCTGGCGAGCGTGTCGCGCCAGGGCAAGGCGATTGCGGTCGAGCTTAGCGCGGGGGATCGATCCGAGCCGCGCTTCCTCGTTGTGCGCCTGGGCATGACCGGGCAGCTTACCGTCACCCCGCACGACGCGCCGGTGGAACCCCATACCCACGTCTTCATGCCTCTGGACGATGGACGCGAGGAGCTACGCTTCCGCGACGCGCGGCGCTTCGGGCGTCTGCGATCCTGCACCCGGCAGGAACTGGAAAAAATCCTGGGCGCACTCGGCCCGGATGCGCAGCTCATCACCGAGCTGCAATTCCTAGCCGCCATGCGGGACCGCAAGGGCGCCATCAAAAGCTGGCTGATGAATCAGAACCTGCTGGCCGGCCTGGGAAACATTTATGCCGATGAGGCCCTGTTCGAGGCGGGGATCCATCCTCTTTCACAGCCCGGCCGCGTCTCGGGGAGGAAGGCGCGCCGGCTCTACAAAGCGGTTCGCAAAGTACTGGAACGGGCGGTGAAACTGGGAGGCACGACGTTCAGCGATTACCTCGACGTAGAGGGCCGGCCGGGTGCGTTCCTGAGCAAGCTGCGCGTATACCAACACACCGGCGAGCCCTGTCGGCGCTGCGGGGCGTCCATCCGGCGCATCGTGATCGCGGGACGCAGCAGCCACTTCTGCCCACACTGCCAAGCCCGCCCCCGCAATCCCGCCCGGCCTCGCGGACCGCGGCGGTAGTCCATCGTCTGGTTTATCCTGCGCCGGCCATATTCTGAATCCGGTATACTCAGATCAGGAAAGGCACTCCGTGAACAACCGAAAGTGGATATGGCTTCTTGCCGTTGTCATAATTCTGCCTCAAGTGGGATGCAACCGGAAAACCGAAATGCCCACGGAAACCGCAAAGGCGCCCGAGTTCACGCCGATCGACCCCTCGACGGTGGGGGGTGTGACCGGCAAAGTTCTCTTCGCGGGCGCAAGGCCGCAACCGCAGCGGATTGTGATGGACCAGGACCCCGCATGCACGGAAAAACAGCGTGGCAAAGCCGTCTTTGCCGAGGACGGCGATGTGAATGACAACCAGACTCTTCCCAACGCCTTCGTCTACGTGAAGACGGGCGCCGAGAAATACGCATTTACGGCTCCCGCCGATCCCGTGGTCCTCGATCAGGAAGGTTGCATGTATAAGCCTCACGTGCTGGGCCTCATGGTGGGCCAGATGCTGAAGATCGTTTCCAGCGACTCCACCACGCACAATATTCATCCCATGCCCAAGTACAATCGCGAGTGGAATCTGTCGCAGTTGCCCGGTGCCGAGGCCATCCAACAGAGATTCCGGAGGCCGGAAATCATGGTCCCCATAAAATGCAATCAGCATAATTGGATGCATGCGTGGATCGGAGTCACCTCCAATCCCTTCTTTGCCGTGACCGGTCGCGACGGCACGTTCACGCTGAAGGGCCTGCCGCCGGGTGACTACACCCTGGAGGCCTGGACCGCCAGCTTTGGCACGCAAGAACAGAAAGTGACGGTGGGCGCCAAGGAAACCAAGAAGGTCGAGTTCGCCTTCAAGGCGTTGTGAACGAGAGGAGTCAGAAGTCAGCAGCGGGAAAGGAGAAGCTAAACTCATGAGCACCGTTTCTGAGGAAGTTGGGATTTCACGTCTAGGGCAGGTTCAAGTGCGGGCTCACGATGTCGAGCGGGCCACGGCTTTCTATCGCGACGTCCTCGGCCTCAAGCTCCTCTTCCAGGCGCCACCGGGACTGGCTTTCTTCGACTGCGGCGGCGTGCGGCTAATGATTGATCGCCCGGAGAAGCCTGAATTTGATCACCCGTCCTCCATCCTGTACTTCGCCGTGCCCGACATCCAGGCCGCCCACGCGCAGATGAAGCAGAACGGGACGCGTTTTGAAGATGAGCCGCACATGATCGCCCGCATGTCGGATCACGACCTATGGATGACGTTCTTCCGCGATTCGGAGAACAATCTGATGGCTCTGATGAGCGAGGTCAAAAGGCAGTAAGAACCAGTCCCGAGCCTGGGGGCCGGAGTCCGGAGTCTCGCGGAGCATGGTAACAGCGTCCTTGCGGTATTATTTGCCCCGGACGCTGTGGTAGTCTATAGGCACAGAAATTGTGGGCAGGGTTACAACCATGATGGAGAACCATCCCTGGCTTCATCGCTACGCCACGTTCGTCGCTATTTGCACCTTTCTTCTGATTATTGCCGGAGCGTTGGTGACCGGCAATGACGCGGGCCTTTCCGTGCCCGACTGGCCAACGTCCTTCGGCAGTTTCCGCATGCCCCGCATGGTGGGGGGAGTGAAGTTTGAGCACGGCCACCGCATGATCGCGGGGACGGTCGGAATTCTCGTGATCCTGCTGGCCATCTGGATTTGGCGCGCAGACTCCCGCCGCTGGGTTCGATGGGTCGGGTTTACTGCCGTGCTGGCGGTGATGGCACAGGCGGCTTTGGGAGGCATTACCGTGCTTTTCTATCTGCCCGTGGCGATTTCCACGGCGCATGCCACCCTTGGGCAAATCTTCTTCTGCCTCAATGCCAGCCTCGCCTTCTTCACCGGAGCGGACTGGCGCTGGGATGAGGCCAAATGCGAGGACGCGTCCACTCCGTCCCTGCAGCATCTCACCACGATTATGACGGGCGCTATCCTGGTGCAATTAATTCTGGGCGCGGTTTACCGTCACTCCAAGGACGGGACGATCATCCCGCACATGGTGGGCGCCTGCGTAGTGGCTTTGCTTGTGGGTTGGGTTGTCGTCCTGATCCTGATGCGCTTCGCAAAGATACCCGCCCTCCTCCAACCGGCACTGCTGCTGGGGGGATTGCTGCTGGCGCAACTCTTTCTCGGCGTTGGTTCGCTGATCCTGAAGCTGGGTGCGCGGAATGCTCCCCAACCCCTGCCGCCGGTAGTCAATGTTACCACGGCACACGTGGCGGTGGGCGCTCTGCTGCTGGTGACGAGTCTCTACCTGACTTACCAGTCCCGCCGGTACCTCTTGAGTTCCAAGCAGGCGATCAAGGTCGCATCGACGCCTCACCAGGCAACAACTTGATGTACCTTGGCAGGACTCTGCTGCATCCAATCCGTGAGGGGCCAGTACGTCCCACCCTGAGTGATTGGCATTCAACGCACCAGCATGAGCGACGGTAAACACAACGAGGTGGGCAGGCGTGTGGCGGGGCCCAAGGCGGCGTGGCTTATTCACATGGCTGACTATTGGACGCTAACCAAGCCTGAGGTCAACTTCCTAGTGCTGGTCAGCACTCTCGTCGGCTTCATTCTGGCTGCTCCCGGGGCCTTGCACGGGTGGCTGCTCTTCCACACGCTGACGGGAACCCTGCTGGTGGCCAGCGGTACCGGAACTCTGAATCAATTCCTCGAGCGCCACACCGACTCGTTCATGCGCCGGACTGCGAGCCGGCCCCTGCCCGCGGGACGGTTGTCCTACCGGGCGGCTTTGTGGTTCGGAATCCTGCTTTCCGTGGTGGGCGGAGTGGAGCTTTGGATCGCCGCCAACCCACTGACCAGCGTGCTGGCGCTCGCAACCCTGGCTACCTACCTGATTTTCTACACGCCCCTCAAACGAAAGACGCCGTTTTGCACCTTAGTGGGGGCCTTTCCCGGGGCTATGCCGCCGCTGATTGGCTGGGCGGCGGTTCGCAACGGCTTGTGCGGCCAGGCCTGGGTGCTTTTCGCCATCTTGTTTCTTTGGCAATTCCCTCATCTTTTGGCGATCGCCTGGATGTATCGCGAGGACTATGCCCGTGCGGGGTTGCAGATGTTGCCTCGCCACGACCAGGACGGGCGCGCCACGGGTCGCCAGATCATCGCCTGCGGCCTCGCCCTCCTCCCTGTGAGCCTGATTCCCGCCTTCACCGGAGACGCGGGAAAGATCTATTTGATCGGCGCGGGAATTCTGGGTGCGTGGTTTTTGTACTACGGCGCGCGCATGGCGGCCCGGCGGACCAACGTCCTCGCCCGGCGATTGCTGATGGCCTCGATTGTATATTTGCCCTTGGTTTTTACCTTGCTGATGTTTGACCGTAGGTGGTAGACGGCAGACGGTAGACGGGGCTACCGACGTGCCGACGCGGCACCTATTTCCCCGCGCAACTTTCCGAAGTGAATCCGCGCTTCTCCATGATCCCTTATCTACCCGCGGTTGATGCCACGCTGAATGCCACCTGCGCTGTCCTGCTGATCTGCGGCTTCTATTTTATCCGGCGGAAAAACGTTCCAGCGCATCGGGCCTGCATGTTGTCGGCTTTCGCCACCTCTGTTCTATTCCTGATTTGCTACCTGATCTACCATTACTTCCACGGGGTCACGCGCTTTCCGGGAAGCGGTTTCGTGCGTACTTTCTATCTATCGTTGCTTGCCTCGCACACCATCCTGGCAGTTGTAATCGTTCCCCTGGTGCTGACCACCCTTTACCGCGCCTGGCGACGGCATTTCGACCGTCACCGCCTGATTGCCCGCTGGACCTTGCCCCTGTGGATCTATGTTTCCATCACCGGCGTGGCGGTGTATTGGATGTTGTACCACCGTAGCTGACAGCCGACAGCTTACAGCTAACAGTTGAGGCTTCCGCGCCCCAAGGGCCTTTAACTGTGAGCTGTCGGCGGTTGGCTGTCAGTTACCGCCCGCCCCTTGCCAACCGTTATATACTCTTGGCCATGGAAAAAATAACCATTCAGCACGGTTCATTTGGAATGCTGTGGTGTGCGGCTTGGCTGTTCACCCTTGGGTTTCTGCACTTGAGCTTCTGGAAGGGTGTCCTGGCGATCATCCTGTGGCCTTACTTCCTCGGCGTATGGTATGGGGCGCTTCCGCACTAAATCGCCCGCCGGATGCGCACGCTAGAACGTCCCAGCCGCCTACTTCGGGGGTGGCAGCGCGTCCAGGAACTCGTAACGGGCGCGGTGATTGTCCGGAGCGGCTTGCGGGTTGGCGCTCAGGTGCATGACCTGATACTGGTCGTGACGATTGTAATCAGGCCAGTGCGGCAGGCCCGGGCCATTCGGATTACCGGTCTTGGCGAAGTTAGTCCAATAGGAAGACATCACATCGGAGAGCTTCTCGTCCTCCGGCCGCCAAGGCAAGTTCTTAGAGGGCAGCGCCTCAAAAACAAACTCAATCTCTGCTGAATGGTAAGCGCCGTGCGAAGGCTCCGTGCTGTCTTTCGCCGGCGGCGGAGCGTCATCGAATTCGTAACGGTAGACGCGGGAATTCCCCGTGGCGAGGTGCATTTCAATCCACTTCCAGGTGGAGTAGCCGATGAATCGGTCCCCGGCGAGGTCCTGCGCCGAGCGCCGGGCCTGATCGTCCGACGACGCCGGGTAGAGTTTCAGAAACTCCTCGGCCCTGTCCCCAAACTCGGTGTGCGCCTTCGCCACATAGTTTGCCGCCGTGGGGGCAAGATCACCGAAAAAGCCGCGGTAGCTCCCTTCGTCAGCGTTCCACCCCGCCAGCAGGGGAACCTTGCTTTGTTTCCCGTCGGCGAAGATGGAAGGGACATCTTGGGGGAAGAAGTAACCGTCGATGATCGGCCAGAAACGGATCACTCCCGGCTTGACCGCAGCATCGAGCAACTTGTCAGCAGGCAGGGCGCGCAGCGCATCGAGTGAAGCCGCGCCCAGCGACTCGCCAAACTTCCGGTCGGCTTCTTCCGCCTCGGCCAGGGTTCTCGCCTTAAGCGTTTTGCCGAAGAAGGCGCCGCTTTCGCCGATGGCCCGATGGAACAAGCCTTTGGCCAAGGGTGATGCCATCTGCGCGCTGACGGAGAACGATCCCGCCGACTCGCCGAAGATCGTCACCTTGCGGGGATCGCCGCCGAAGTTGGCAATGTTTCGCCGCACCCAATCGAGCGCCGCCGTCTGATCCATCAGGCCGTAGTTGCCGGAAGCGTTGTGGCCGGACTCCTTGGTGAGCTCGGGGTGGGAAAAGAAGCCGAAGATGCCCAGGCGGTAATTAAGACTCACCACCACCACGCCCTTCTTCGCCAGGACCTCGCCGTCCTGGCGCGGCTCGGAGGCCGCCCCCGCGGCAAAGCCTCCACCATAGATCCACACCATCACCGGGAGGTGCGCATGGGCGGAGGCGGAAGGCGTCCACACGTTCAGGTAAAGGCAGTCCTCGCTGGGACCGTTGTCGCGGAAAACCATGTCGCTGAAGATGCGGCCTTGCATGCAGCGCGCGCCGAACTCAGTCGCAGGGCGGACCCCGGTCCAACTCGCCGCCGGTTGGGGAGCTTTCCAGCGCAGGGCGCCGACGGGTGGCGCCGCGAATGGAATGCCCTTGAAGATATGAACCTTCCCATCGGCGCTCACGGCGCCCTGCACCGCGCCAGCGTCGGTTGTAACCGGTTCGGCAGCGAAGGCACGCACTGCCAGCATTATGGCGAACGCAAGGAACGATACGCGCAGGCACGCAATCTGGTGCTTCATCTCGGCCCCCCCCGCTGGATTCAATCCAGCCACCACCACACCGGGCCGGGATGTGGAGCATCCCCACCCGCCGGTTCCACGTCTCTCTCGATTCACTCGCATCGGAGATGGAAGCGCGAGTTTAGCCTGTTCAGCCCAGGTTGTCGAGGAATCTGCAGGCCTTGACAGGAATCTGGTGGCTGTCCCAGCCTGGAGCACCCCGTCCGGCGATCGCGGTTTCATCACACCGACGGGGGGTAGCGCACAGGAGCGCGCCACCTGCGTTCCGGTTCGGCCTGCCGCTCGCGCAGGCAATACATTTTTGCGTAAAGAGTCGTGAGTCTTTTGCGGGGCGGTGCTTCACTCGCACTCGGCAGACGGCGCGCGGTTCCTGAGGCCCCGGAATTTACGACGCGCGATGATTGAGAGCTTTCAAGCCGGCGATATCAAGATCGGGGAACAATACTTTGGCTTCATATTGCCATCCGCGGCGCCGGTCAATCGCCTGCCGGCTGCGGTCCAAATAATGCCGTAGATCCTCCAATCCATACTGCTTGGCCAGAGAGCGCGCGCTCACCCCCGGCCGCCGGGATCTGAGGATGAACCACTGCTCCAATTTCATCCACTTTTCCTGCTCGACATCCTGCGAGTGTTCCTTCAGCAACTTGTCCCGTTTAGCGAGGTTGAAATTCTCGTGGTAGACGCCCCGGTCCAGATCCAACGTCACGGTGGCCACATTAACCTTCTCGCTCTTCCGGTAAAGGATCCGTTCCCCGGTGATGTCGAACACCAAGCAATCACTGGTCTGGGTGGCCGAGACAATATAGAAATGGTGATTGATGGCGTGCGCTTGCAGGGAGACGCCGGCGGAATAGGCACTTGGCCAGATCACCACCTCGGCGCCCTGGTCGGCCAAACGCTTCCAGACCTCGGGGAAATTGACGTCGAAACAGGTCGCAAATCCCAGCATGCCAAAGTCCGCCGCGTAAACCCGCCCGTCCTGGCCGACATTCATGGGGGGATGAACGTCATATTCCGACCAGTAAGGAAAAACCTTGTCGTAGGTGCAGGCCACCTGACCGCTCCGGTCCAGCAGCACGACGGTATTCAAGTGGAGCGTGTCGCTCCTCCGGTCGATGGGGCAGACGATATAGGTCTGGTGTTTTTTGGCAAGACCCGCCATGGCCGTCACAGTGGGGCCGTGCAACTCTTCGGCGCTATGGTCATCCAGCCCGCGGCAGGTCTCCGGCAGAGCAATCAAGTCCGC
>DATJVT010000589.1:0-17395 GCA_035501695.1 Terriglobia bacterium
ATTGGACGGGATACTTCGAAGCCACGCCGATGGCGGCCTGAACCTCCTCCGGCATGGTAGAGGCCGAAAGGACCGTGTAAGTGCCCGCGGCGTTAATGAATGGCCGTACGCCAAGCTTCTCGTAGTAGTTCACGCCTTCCGGGGGGGGTGTCGGCGCAGCGTAAGCAGAGAGGGCTGAACTACTGCACGCTGCTATGCCGCTCACGGCCAGCGCCTGGCCGGTCCCTTCCATGAATTCGCGCCGTGTAACGGTTTTGGGCATAAGGGCTTCCTCCGATCTCTCGACAGGACAAAAGCGCGCGGTACTTGAGGTTGAGCCTTTGTATCAGGTTGCCGCGACGCGCGCGGGTGCAGCAGGCTCATCCATGCTCACGCACACGCCCTGGCCATGCAGGATGCACGTGTCCACCGGTTCGTGCGCGTCGAGGCGCACGGATTTCAATTTGAACAAGGTGCGGCCGGCGAGTGCCTTAGCGATGAGGGGTTCAAGTTGCGGGTCGCGCCCGGTGGTGCAGGAGAAAATCCCAACTGGAGATACAATCGCGGCGGGGTAACTGCCGCCCTCGCGAGTGATCCTCACCATCAAGCCCTGACCCACGGTTGGAGTAGCGGCCATGGTGATCGGCAAAACCAGCCTCCCGCCCTCGCGCAGGCACTCCAGCCACGGCCGATGCGGGTGAGTAACGCCGGCGTTCACCAAGATGGCGTCGCGCTCGCCCGGGTCGAACGCCGCGCCGTCACCACCGTGAACCGCAACGTTCGAATAGGCGGAAAGGTTCTCGCGCGCCCGCGACGCCAGTTCCGCATGCACCTCACTTGCCGTCACGGCGCCGGCCGCCCCAACCACCTCCGCCATGATCGCGGTGTAATATCCCGCGCCGCAGCCCAAGTGGTAGACCCGGTCGCCGTGCTTCAAGGCGAGCGCCTCAATCCAGCATGCCAGCGCGCTCGGTTGGCCGTTGTTGATGTCGCGCGCCGCATCCAGAGAAATCACCACATTGTGGTAGACGTCCCGCGGGTTCTCGGTGGGTGTGTAGACCATGTTCCCCAGGGACGCAAACGACAGCGCCCGCGCCTGGGGCGACCCGATTTGCCAAGGGGGCTGACCAAGGTACTTTTCCCGAGGCACGCGCGCGAACGCATCCACCAGGGCGGCCGATTGGATTCCCGCGGCGAAGCGGACTTCATTGGCATAGAAACGGCGACAATCTTCTAGCGTCATCATGGAGTGCGTATCCCTGTGAGGGGCGGGCGGCGCCACCAACCCATCCAGGGCAAGTCGACAGGTTTTATGATGAGTTGCCCTTCAGGTCAGGTTCCGCTCCAACTGGCACCCCTTTGGCGGTCCGCGTCGCCGCTTGCCATGCGGCCCAACCGCGCGCTAAGCCTGATCCCCAATCCCACTGAGTATCGCGCGGAAAGCTTGGTGCCATGGAGGCCCACGGTGCTAACCCTTCTTCAGCTCCGCCAGCACCATCCGGCCGCACTCTTTCAGGGTTTCAAAAACTCCCGTTCCCTTATAGGCAACAGTCTCGAAAGTGGGCTCGTGCTTCCTCGCCAGGGCCTTTCTCAACTCATCCGCGGGGACCACGTTGGGCAGGTCGCGCTTGTTGAGCTGGAGCACATAGGGAATCTTCATGAAGTCGTAATTGTGCTGTTTCAGGTTTTCCTGGAGATTTTCAAGGGCTTCAAGGTTGGCGTCCATTCTTTCCTCCTGGGAATCCGCCACAAATACCACGCCATCCACGCCCCGCAGAATCAGCTTCCGGCTGGCATCATAAAAGACCTGCCCAGGGACGGTGTACAGATGGAAGCGGGTCTTGAACCCGCGGATGGTTCCCAGATCGAGAGGGAGGAAATCGAAAAAGAGGGTGCGATCGGTCTCCGTGGCCAGGGAGATCATCTTACCGCCGGTCTTACCGAGAGTCTGGTCGAAAATCCACTGCAGGTTGGTGGTCTTGCCGCCCAGACCGGCGCCGTAGTATACGATTTTGCAATTGATTTCCCGGGCAGCAAAGTTGATAAAACTCACGCGGTAAGGTCCCCTTCCCCAAGGCTCAAAGCATTCCCGCAGTGCTTATCTCGAAAATTCAAGATGATATGGATCGCGGAATGGCATATCCCTGCTCTCTGACACTCTCCATCGACTAACGTATATAACACAGGGACAAGCGGCTGACAATACTACTGAAGATTAATACGACTGAAGATTAATCGCTGAGGTGGACCGCCGCAGCCCCCAGGAAACATAACGGTGTTGAATTAGGCCACAACCTCTCGTCCCAACGTCTCATTTAACTTGGGAAAAGCAACCGGGAGGAGCCGGAGTGTATTTTAGGTAGGCCCTTGCCCCGGCTCTCCCGATCCTGTAAGTAACTACCCCCTTAAGGGGGCGGGTAGTGGCTAACTCATAAGTGGTCCAAGCTGGGGACATAATGACACAGAAAGGGAAAAATGCCACAAGAAAAATTGAGATGGGTCATTTTCAGACCGCCATACTGCCCAAAGCCTGTCGAGTGCACAGTTACCTTGCTGGAATTCGACAAATCTGCGAACATGGCAGGCTCGACTGAGATGGGCTTCATTCTGCAAGGGAGGCTAACATGCCAAGCAACTTGAAACATAAGAGTCACATTATCACGGATGGACGCGACCGGGCCCCGGCGCGCGCCATGCTCAAGTCGATCGGGTTCACAGATGAAGATCTGGCCAAACCGATTGTGGGCATTGCCAACACATGGATCGAAACCATGCCTTGCAATTTCCATCTGCGGGCACTGGCGGAAAAGGTGAAGGCCGGCGTGCGTGCAGCGGGCGGGACTCCCATGGAGCTTAACACCATTGCTATTTCCGACGGTGTAACGATGGGCACGGAGGGCATGAAAGCATCCCTGATCAGCCGCGAAGTTGTAGCGGACTCCATCGAACTGGTCGGTCGCGGGCACATGTTTGACGCCATGGTGGCGCTGGTGGGCTGCGACAAGACCATTCCCGGCGGCGCCATAGCCCTGATCCGGCTGAACGTTCCAAGCGTGCTCCTCTATGGCGGCTCCATTGCGGCCGGACGCTTCCAGGGCCGCGATGTTTCCGTGGGTGACGTCTTCGAAGCCGTCGGCGCCAACGCCGCCGGCCTGATGACCGACGCGGAGTTGAAGGATATGGAAGATCACGCCTGTCCGGGCGCGGGGGCGTGCGGCGGGCAGTTCACGGCCAACACCATGTCGACAGTGATGGAGTTCATCGGCCTTTCTCCTATGGGATTCAATAGTATCCCCGCTTTGGACCCGAAGAAGGACGAGGTCGCTTTCCAGTGTGGCCCGATTGTGATGGATCTGCTGAAGCGCGGTGTGAAACCGTTGGATATCCTCACTCGCCAGGCCTTCGAGAACGCCATCGCCAGCGTGGCGGCCTCGGGCGGCTCCACCAACGCCGTGCTTCACTTGCTCGCCATGGCGCGCGAAGCGAATGTTGCCCTGGAGATCGACGATTTCAACACGATAAGCTCGCGGACGCCCATCATCGCGGATTTGAAACCCGGAGGGCGGTTTATGGCGGTGGACGTGCATCGCGCCGGCGGAATTCCGCTCATCGCCAAACGCCTGGTGGAGGCCGGTCTGCTGGACGGCTCGCAAATGACCCCCACCGGCAAGACCATCGCGGAAGAAGCTTCGCGTGCCATAGAGACCCCCGGGCAGATGGTCGTGAGGTCCGTATCTAATCCTGTCAAGAAAACCGGCGGTCTGGTCATTCTGAAAGGGAACCTCGCACCGGAAGGCTGTGTCATCAAGGTGGCGGGCGTCGAGCGCACCCTGCATCGCGGGCCGGCGCGCGTGTTTGACTGCGAGGAAGACGCCATGCGCGCGGTGATGAGCAAGAGCATCAAACCCGGCGACGTAGTGGTGATTCGCTACGAAGGCCCACGCGGGGGGCCGGGCATGCGCGAAATGCTGGGAGTAACGGGGGCACTGGTGGGCGAAGGCCTGGGTGATTCGGTGGCTCTGCTCACCGACGGACGATTCAGCGGCGCCACGCACGGCCTAATGGTGGGTCACGTGGCCCCTGAGGCTGCACGGGGTGGGCCCATCGCCGGCGTGGCCGATGGCGATACCGTGGTGCTCGATGTCGAAAAGCGCCGGCTGGATATGGAAGTGTCCGACGCCGAGATTCGCACGCGCATGGCCAGGTGGAAGGCCCCCGAGCCACGTTATAAGCGAGGTGTGTTCGCCAAATATGCGGCCCTGGTTTCCTCCGCTTCGGAAGGAGCTGTGACGTTTGTAAAGCCGTGAGCGCGTCTTCCGCCGCTAGCCTGGGCAGGGTTATTTCACCGGTCCCACAGTAGCTCTTGTCCCGTGGCGCCTGGCCAACGGACGTAAATAGAAGAACATCCCCAAAGGACCTTGCCGTCCGCCGAGGGATCGTATGACTGGATTATGTCGGTGCCGTCTGCCAGATGGATGGTGGCCGAAAAGTAGCAGGATGTGTGCCCCCGTGGGTCGAGCGGGCAGAAGAAACCACCGGGATGAGCCTTGTCGGGTGTGACGGTAATGCGGGCGCCGCTCAGCCAGTGGCGTGTGCTGTTTTCGAGGGGCCAAAACCAAGCTTTGGCCACATCATCCACCGTGAGCTTCAGCGGCTCGGTCGGATGTAGCTTTGCCGCATCGGGAAGAGTTTTCACGATCGCGTTGCCGATTGCGGAGTTGAAGAAGAACACCTGCGATCCCGCGCGCCACCAAAACGCATCGAACGCTGCCAACGAAAAACCGCACAGAAATACAAGCAAGGCCAACGGCAACAGGTTTCGCATCACCGATCGAGAGTCGCCCCGGTTCTGGGCACGAAACAGCCGGTAACTCTGGACCACCGCGAGGATCAACGCCGGCCCACCCACAAGGGCTGCGTAGGACGCGGAATTCTCGAGTGGACTCAACCACCAGTGGTCACTAAAGCTAACCCTCGCAACCCACCAGTCAAATCGAAGATTTCCGAGTAGATTCAACAGCGGGTTCCGACGCTGGGCAAGGTTCATCAGCAACCAGTCCGATCCGTTTTCAAAGGGGGTGGGCCCCCAGGAAGAGACGACAAGCCCGTCCCCCAACAACCTGGCAAAATAACTGGCGCCACCGAGAACCATTGTTACTGGAGTGACCCACAGCACCGCGGCCACTGTGCCGTCAACGGCGCACGCGCACCAGAATGCGGCAAAGGTCAGGACTAACACCCCGACCAGCCAACCGATTCCGAAATGAACATCTACAAATATCCGGGAGGGCCCATACAGAAATCTACGGGCGATCAGCAACGGGAGCAGCCACGCACCAACGAACCCCGCCCACAGGGCGATGCACAGCTTGACGCACCATTGGAGGAGCGCCGGCACCGGCAGGGTCAGGTTCCAGGCGTGCGTCCCCGGTGTCTTTTCTTCCCCCAGCGGCAGGCTTCCGGCGAGAATCGCTATGATTAACGTGCTGACCACACCCACAATGACCACCGCGGTTTCGAAATTCCTGGAAAATCCGCGCTCAAACAGCAAGCCGAACAGGGTCAGGCAAGACCAGCCCACGCCCGCCAGCAAGATAATCAGCCAGACGGGCCGCAGCAACCGGAGTTCCTTGCGAAACAGGTTGAGAAGCGCTCCTTTGGGACGGCAGCGCAACCAACCGGCTAGGGCTCCCGACGTCACGTCCGGACCGGCCATCAACAGATCATCACTGGCTATGCCCCCTGTCGCCTGAAACCGCGCCAGCATTCGCGCGCCCAGCCAGAGCATTACACCCGCGTAGCACAGGAAGACGAAAGTAATGGCGGAAGGAACGAGGAGGCTTCCTGGCGCGAGATATCCGCGGGCGCGAAGCCCGTCGGCCAATTTCGTCCAGGGGACTGCAAAACTGATGAAGGACTGGACCCCAATGTTCAGAGCGACACCGCCCACCGAGGATCTTGTGAAGAGCGTCCAAAAGGTCGCCGAGGCGGTGATAGCAACAATCCACGCCCCGGCAAACGCCGATTCCTGCCGCCCCGGATGAAAAGAAGTCGCGCGCAAGGCCAGAGAAAAGACCAGAATCGCTGAAAGGATCGCGACTACCGTGACGCTAATCTTCTCTGCCCAAATTCTCATCCGCCCGATGGGTTGAGAGAGCAGCAGGGAAAGTGTTCGGTGTTGGAATTCGTCGCCCAGGGAGAGAGTGGCCATCAGCGGGATCGCCAGGAACCCAATCAAAATGATAAGCGCGCGCACATCACACGGGTAAACCAGCGGTAACGCGCCCGCCAGGGCCACCGCGCACCAGGGCCAAAGCAAGGGGCGTGCTTCCATGAGGATTCGCGTGGTTTTGGCTTCCATTCCCGCCTCCTGTTTTCGTAGGGGCAGGTCTCGTGCCTGCCCCACCCGCCGGCATGGCCGACGCCAGGGCACCCACGAGGGGCGCTCCTACGCCCGCCGCGCTACGCCTTCAACGTCGCGACGAAGATCTCCTCCAGCGTCAGCGACTCGGTGGTGAGCGCCTCGGGATGGTGCTGCCGCAGTCGTTCCATCAATTCCGCGCCCGCGCCATTCGTGATCAGTTCCAGTTCGCGACCATCGCAGCGCACCCGCAACGCGGCGCTGACGTCGATCTCGGGCGGCGGCTCGGCAAAGCGGGCGCGAATCTTCTGGTAGCACTCGCGGGCCTGGTCGGCGTCCAGCGTCAATACTTCGTGCCCGCGATCGATGATGGTGAACTCGTCGATTAAGCCTTCAAACTCGGTGATGAGGTGGGTGGAAACCAGAATGGTGCGCCGGCCCGGTATCCCCTGCTGGTAAGCGCCAATGACCGCCTCAATGAACTCGCGCCGCACGATAGGGTCCAGGCCCGACGTGGGCTCATCGAGGACCAGCAGTTCGGTTTCCGGACATACGGCGGCGATCAGAGCCACCTGGGTTCGCTGGCCCTTGGACAGATTGCCGGTGCGTTGTTTCGGATCGAGTTGGAAGCGCGCCAACAGTTCCTGTTCGACCCCGCGGTTCCAGTGGGTGCGAAAGGAAGCGAGGTAATCCAGGGTCTCGCGTACGCTCATCCACGGGTAGAACGCCACCTGGTCCGGCACGTAGGAGAGAAGGCGCTTCACCTCCACTTCCCGTTTCGCCGGATCGAGCCCGAACACCCGCACCTGCCCACTCAGCGGGCGGAGCAGGTTCAGCAGGCACTTCATGGTGGTGGTCTTGCCCGCACCGTTGCGCCCGAACAGCCCGTAACAGTGCCCTGGCTGCACAGTAAGGCTCAGGTCGCGCACCGCCTCCGCCCGCCCGTAGGAGTAAACGAGATTCGCAATTTGGATGGCGGGAATGGGAGAATTCATCTAATCCTCCTTTTGCTCGTCATGGGCGCGCCGCCTGCCGTCCAGGACCTCCAGCCGTTCCTGGATCAAGGCGAGAAGCTCATCGCGGGGCACTTGCAGATGATGCGCCTGCACGATCGCCTGGTCGACGTCGGCGATCAGCAGCTTGCGTCGGGCGTCCTTGCGCAAGGCCGATTGGTTCTCCCTGAGGAAACATCCACGCCCCGGGAGCGTCTCGATCACGCCCTGGCTTTCCAGCTCGGAATAGGCCTTGGCGACGGTGTTGCGATTGACGCGGATTTCCTCCGCCAGCGGACGGATGGAGGGGAGCGCCTCGCCGGGCCGCAGCGCGCCGGAAGCGGCGGCCGCCTTGATTTGATCGACGATCTGGAGGTAGACCGGCTTGCCGGACTTGTAGTTGATCTGCAAGATCATAGCGGCTCTCTGTCATAGGACAGTATGACAGACGGCGTTCCCTTGTCAAGGGAAATTTCGGATGGGGGAAAGATGGTCACGCCCCAACCCAAGCTTCGCACAGGCGTGTCCGAACCCCCTTCGAAACCCGGCGATCAGGGAGCGAGACCCGACCAGGGATTCTGGAACCCGCGTTCTGGTACGGAGCAAAACGCACGTGAGCGTTGACGCGCAGAACCCCATAAGGCATATTCAGAAAGGTGCTTAGTGCGGCATCCAACTGCCCAGGGAGGGCATGAGGAACGTTATTCCAGCCATGTGCAATCCATATGATCGAAACTCGAAACCCGAGTAGGAATTTTGAAGGCCTGGAAGTCGCTGCATTCGAGAGCCGCCGCGCGTTGGAAATGTCCGCCCTGATCACCCGGCTGGGCGGAGTGGCGCGTGTAGCTCCGGCCCTTCGCGAAGAACCGCTGGAAGACGATGCCGCCATCCAGGCATTTGCGACTGATCTGTTTGGCGGGCGGCTGAACGCTGTGATTTTCACGACTGGGGTCGGCACGCGCCGCCTGTTTGAGGTGATGGAGAAGCGCCACCCTCGGGACAGGATCGTGCAGGTCCTCGCTGGAGTTGCGGTGGTGGCGCGGGGGCCGAAGCCGATCAAGGTCCTGCGCGAACTCCAGGTGCCCATCACCATCGCGGTGCCGGAACCCAACACCTGGCATGAAATTCTGGAAGAACTGGATGAAAACCCCCGCGCCTTCCCGCTGAGTGGGAGTCGCGTCGCGGTGCAGGAATATGGCGCGTCAAATGAGGCCTTCCTGACGGCGCTCCAGGAGCGTGGCATCGACGTACTGCGCGTGCCTGTGTATCAGTGGACACTCCCCCCCGACATTCAACCGCTGCGTGAAGCCATTCGAGCCCTGATGGACGGCCGCGCCCAAGTGGCGCTGTTTACCACCTCGTCGCAAGTGGAGAACCTTTTGCGCGTCGCCGCTGAGGAGGGAGTTAGAGACCACTTGCTCGAGGCTCTCGGAAACGCCGTGGTGGGGTCCGTGGGTCCCACGTGCAGCCAGACACTGCGAGGGCACGGGATCGCTGTCGATCTTGAGCCCATCCATCCCAGAATGGGCCTGCTGGTGCAGGAGACGGCACAACGGGCGAAGGAGATTCTGCGTGGAAAGATAGGAGGCGGGAGTCAGGAGGCTGGGTCCGGAGCACAAACCAGCGAAGCATCCGAAACGCGAGTCGCGAATCCCGAGCCCCGAATCCCGAATTCCGAATCCCGAGTCGCGAGTCCCGTGCCCCGCCCCGCATGGGAAGACTCTCGCTTCATGAAAGCCTGCCGCTTCGAAGCCGTGGATGCCACTCCCATCTGGCTGATGCGCCAGGCGGGCCGCTATATGAAGGAGTATCGCGATTTGCGTGCTCGCGTGCCGTTTCTGGAATTGTGCAAGAATCCCGGCCTGGTGTCTGAAGTCACCGTCACGGCGGCCGAGAAGCTGGGCGTTGATGCGGCCATCATTTTTGCCGACTTATTGCTGATTGTTGAGCCCCTGGGCCTGCACCTGGATTACGGTAAAGGAGAAGGTCCGGTCATCCGCCCGGAGGTGCGCGAGGCCGCCGACATTGACCGCCTACGCGAGGTCAACCCGGAGGAGTCGCTGGCCTATTTCTATGAAGGCATCCGGCGCACGCGCTCCGATTTGAATCCCCATCTTCCCCTCATTGGATTTGCCGGCTGTCCCTTCACCCTGGCTTCCTACCTGATTGAAGGAGGCGGATCGAGAAACTACCGCCACACCAAGGCGCTGATGTATCGCGACGCGGGTGCGTGGCGCGCGCTGATGGAGCGCCTGGCGCACAACCTGGCCCGCTACATCAACGGCCAAATCGACGCCGGTGTGCAGGCCGTGCAGGTTTTCGACACCTGGGTGGGCTGCCTGGGGCCGGCGGATTATCGCGAGTTCGTCCAGCCTTACACCCGCATGATGCTGCAAGCGGTTAAGCCTGGGGCTCCTATTATCCACTTTGGAACGGGGACGGCCATGCTGCTGGAAGCCATGCGCGACGCGGGCGGAGACGTGATCGGTGTGGACTCCCACGTGGAACTCGACGAGGCCTGGCAGCGGCTGGGGGACGGTGTGGGCGTGCAGGGCAACCTCGACCCGCTGGTGCTTTATGGCGACTCGAACTTCATTCGCCGCCGCGCCCGGCGCATTCTCAACCAGGCCGCCTACCGCACCGGGCACATCTTCAACCTCGGGCACGGTCTGCTGCCGGACACCCCGTACGAACATGTTGTGGCGCTGGTCAAGATCGTGCATGACCTCAGCAGCTACCATATCTCCAAAGGCCGCCGGCCTCCCGCCCTCTGGACGGGCAGCAGGAAAACGCTGGAAGGAATCTGAACTGAAAATCGCCCTCGAGCTGGGGAAATCGGGAGGCCAGTCCCCATGCTTCCGGTAGTTGCGATGGCAGACGTTCCAACGAAGAAATGTTTATGAAACAGATACGAGAGTTTTGACCTCGGCCTCGGCGCCGCCGTTCCACCGGACTTTCGGCAGGATGACCTCATGCCGGATACGGTGGGCATGGTCGCGGATGCCGACGAGCATGCTGTCCACCAGCACCTCGGAGAGCATGTGAGGTTCGAGCCCAAGGTCGAGCAGTTTCTGATGGCGCGGGTTGTAGTAGTGTTCTTCCGCTTCCACGCGGGGATTGGGAAGGTGGTTCAACTCCGCGCGGAATCCCAGCTTGCGGGCCTCGCGCTGGACGGTCTCCGCGAGCTCGAGCACCGTGAACATCTGCGTAAACTGGTTGAAGGCTCGATACTCTCCCTTCTTAGGCGGGTTGAGGATGGAGAGTTCGACGCAGCGCAGTGTGTCGCGGATGTTCAGGAAGCCTCGGGTCTGGCCCCCCTTGCCGTAGACCGTGAGGGGTACGCCGGCAATTGCCTGCACGCAAAACCGGTTGAGGGCGGTGCCAAAGACTTCATCGTAATGGAAGCTGGTGGCGAGGCGCTCATCCATTTCGGTTTCATCGGTGGCGATGCCGTATACCACGCCCTGGTGAAGGTCCGTGGAGCGCAACTTCCAGACTTTGCAGGCAAAGGTGATGTTGTGGCTGTCATGGACCTTGCTGAGGTGGTAGAAAGAGCCGGGTTGCTTGGGGAAGGGGAGTACATCCTTGCGGCCGTGATGCTCGATCTCGATGTAGCCTTCTTCGATGTCGATATTCGGGGTGCCGTACTCTCCCATAGTTCCCAATTTCACGAGATGGGCGGCCGGAGCCAACTCGCGCATCGCCCAGAGAAGATTCAGCGTTCCCGTAATGTTATTGACCTGGGTGTCCACACAGCGGCGCTGGTCGATCATTGAGAACGGGGCCGAGGGTTGCTCGCCGTAATGGACGATGGCATCGGGTTGGAGTTCGCGAAGCACATCGCGGACCGACTCGTATTCGCACAAATCGCCGGCGAAAAAAGGCATTCTCCGCCCGCTCACCTCTTCCCAAGCCTGTACTCGATCGGGGAGACTGGGGATCGGCATGAGGGGTTGCGCATTGAGTTCGAGTTCCCACCTTCGCTTGGCGAAGTTATCGAAAACAGCCACCTCGTGGTTGCGCGCGGAAAGGTACATGGCAGTCGGCCACCCCAGATACCCGTCTCCGCCCAGGACTAGAATTCTCACAAAACTCCTCCTAAGAGATAATCAACATCAGCAGTTTGAATTATTGCCGCGCCGAGAGAAGAACTTGGCCCACAGTTTTTCCCGGTGGTCCACAGATTCTCTATTGGAACAAACCAGAATACCGTTGTCAACTGACGCGGGCACTGCAATGCCATGAGACGCACACCATTACAAGATGGTTGCACCAGTGTGAAGGTCCGAATTTGTATAATGTCGTGTCCCCGGTCGAGGGTGTCGTTAATGAGTCTTTAAATCAGTGGGTTATGCACTTCGAAGGGAATTTTACAAGGGGGGGACTGAGAAGACGTAAAGCGGGCTGGCGATGGCGTTGATGTTCTCATTCAGCCGGAGGCCAATTCCTTTAGCAAGGCTTCGTACTGATCGACGACTCCTCGAGCTGAATAATGGCGAGCCATAAAGTCCCTTCCGCTCTGCCCTAGCCGGTCACGCAACGAGGCATCCCGGTAGAGCAGGGTGAGAGACCGGCAAAAGGCGTCAACATCTCCAGGAGCGGTGACCATGCCGGCGCCGCCGGTTTGCAGGAACTTCGCCAAGTCGGAGTCCTCATCCACGCTTGCCACCACCGGGCGGGCAGCCAGGAGGTAATTATAAATGCGCACGGGAAAAGATGTCTGGCCCACACCCGGTTTGGAGGTTATGACAAACACATCGGCGGCGGCCAGCATTTCTACCAGGCATTCGCGCGGCTGGGTGGGAAGAAACTGCACGTTGGTCAAGCGGCGATGGCGGGCCAGCTTTGCCAGGTCCGCCTGCTTTGATCCTCCCCCGATGACCAAAAAGAAGATGTCCGGAAGGGCGGCCAGCTTCTCCGCAGCTGCCACCAGCAGCTCCGCGCCGTGCGTATACCCGATGTTCCCGGCGTACATGACCACCCACTTGCCGTCCAGCGCGTAGCGCCGGCGAAATGAATTAGCCCGGGGCGAGGGCGTGACCGCCGCCGTATCCACGAAGTTGGGAATGGTGATGAGCTTGCTGCGGTCGATGTCCCGAGCGGCAATCGCTTCCACGAAGGACGGGGTAACTACGATGATTCGGTCACAACCACGGTAGATTCGAGTCATCAGGTTGCTCATGGCGCGGGTCAGCCACCCTTCCCGTACCTCCCGGCTGGCGAGGTAAGCGTCCGGAAAGAGGTCCTGCGCATTGTAAGTCACCGGGCAGCCGTGCAGAGCCCGCAGCAGCAGCCCATGGAATCCCAGCCAGAAGGGCGGCGAGACCACCATGACCACCTCGGGCTTCCGGGTGAACAGCATGGCGATCAAACTGGTGAATGTGAAACTGGCATAGTTCAGCACCTTGGCGAATTTTCCGTGGGATTTCGGGAAAGCCCAGCAGCGAATCACCTTCACCCCGTCGCGAACTTCCCGCCGGAAGGGGTGCCACTTGTAACCTGGAGGGACGCGCGGGAGTTGGTAGTGGGGCGTGCCGGCGAGCACCGTCACATGATGCCCGCGTGCGGACAGTTGCCGCGCCAAGCCGGTGATCACGATGGCATTGCTCGTGAACTCGGGGTCGCATTGGATGCTTAGAATCAGCAGTCGCAAGGATTTCTTTGGGGTGGAGCCGCGCCGCACCTCACCTCGCGGCCGGCGCGGGAGCCTCCGGGCACGCGCAGAGAACCTGCATGGCTACGTGAAAGAGCATCATGTGAATGTCTTCCACCATTTGCATGTCGTGTACCGGTATGTGCACCGGGACCTGCGCCAGGCCCGCCAACTTCCCGCCGCCAAAGCCGCACATGCCCACCGTGGTCGCGCCCCGCTGGTTGGCGTACTCCACAGCCTTCAGGATACTGGCGGAATTGCCGCTGCCGGAGATGCCGATCACCACATCCCCGGGATTGAGGAAGTTCTTGAGTTGCTCGACAAATGCGTCGGAGTAGGAGACGTCATTGGCGTAGGCGGTCACGGTCGCCATGTTGTCATTCAGGCTCATCACGCGAAATCGCTTCTCCCGCCCATAGGAAACCCCCTTCACCAGGTCGCCGGCCGCGTGTGAGGCGCTGCTGCCGCTTCCGCCGTTGCCCATGACGAAGACCTGGCGGCCTTCCTGGTAAGCGCTCTGCAGGAGGTTCAGGAACCTCTCCGCCGCGTCGGTGGGGATGGCGTCCAGGGCTCGCTTCAGGCCCTGGCAATAGTCGAGAAACTGTTGACGAATCATCCTTCCTCCTCGCTGGAATTATTCCTCATTGGGAGGGGAAGGGCAAGCGCTGTGTAGTGTGCGGTCTCTATCGCCCCTACCGATGACTTGGGCCTTACAATGACGTCACCAACGAGCACGCAATCTCCCGCTCGATGTACGGCACCAGCCGGGCGGGGCCGTGCCAGCCGTCCACGTCGATGTTCTTTAGGTGGTCGCGCCAGACGCCTACGGCACGGGCGTTCCCTTCGGTATTGGCCACCCGCACCTTTATCTGGTTCTTTCCGGCGTGAAGTTGTTCGGTCACGTCGAACACGTAGGGGGCCCACGGACGCTTCCCCAGGGGCTGGCCATTAACCCAGGCCTCGGCGCACACTCCCACCACACCGCAATCCAGAAGCACGCGCTCCGCCAGCAGCGAGGCGGGCACGTCCACGGTCTTCTCGTAGACCATGATGCCGGAGAAGTGCTGGAGCCCCGGCATTTTCCAGGTCCCGAGGGGAAGCGTCGCCGGCGCGGTTGTGACCGCGAAAGGACAGTCGAGTACCTCCCGCGCGCTCACCCGCAAGGTCACAATGCGAGCGCCGCGCGGCAGCATTATCTCAGTGGCGGCGGGCACCTGCCGTTCGCCAACAAATACCAGGTAGCTGTCTCGCATCGCGGGGATTCGCAGAGAACGCACCACGGGCGGAATCGCGAAGCGGAGCCAGCGATAGCCGGCCGGCGGCGTCTCCGGATCAGTGAGGACTCGCGAACTCGCTACCAATCCTTCGATGGCGCCGCCATTGGGGTGGTCAATGCGGCAGGTGAAACTCGGTGCCTTACCGTCGTCGGGGCTGTTGTGGAGGAACTTGATTAACACGCTGTTCCATCCTTTCTGGAAAGTAAGTGGAATGCGCGTCGCAAAGCCGTCAATGGGGTCGTAGTAGAGAGGCCGAGCCCAGCGTGAATAAACCTTTTCGCGATTTAGAAGAACCGTTGTGGGATGCGGTGCTCCCAGCAGCATGAGCGCTTCGCCGCCTTGCGGATGGTAGACGTTGGTTTGCAGGTATACCGTTCCCTGCCACAACCCGGCGCGCAGAACGCGGCCGTAATCCACCACGTAGTTCTCCGCACCGTAAGGCCCGCCCGCCACCTCAATGATTCCATTCCAGGAGGATGCCACGGTCACGATGGAATCATCGGCGGAGTTGAATTCCACCCAATGAAGTTGTTGCCCGTTCGTGCCGATATATGCCTTCGCATAATCCACCCGATCGTCATTCTCTGGCGTGTACACTTCGTCAAGGCCGCGGTCGTCGGGGTTGGGAAAGAGGCCTATGGCATTCCACTTTTTGATCGAGCGCGTCTGCGGAGCGAGCCACAGAGGGTTCCAATTGGCCCCGTCGCCGGTGGTGGCAAACAAGCGCTCCTGCAGGCCCCGGTCGGTGGAATCCTCCATCACCTGCGCATAGGGCAGGTCGATGGCCGGCGCTTCCACGGTGACGGTCCAGCCATTCGAGATGTCAACGAAGGGAGCGCTCTTGGACGGATACTCGCCGCGGTAGTGGGTCGTACCCTTGTTCAATTCAACGTACCCTGACTTGTCCCCAGGCACGCCGCGCCCATGTACCACCACTTGCTTTTCGTCGGCGCGAAGCACGTGAAGTTCTTCCAGGTTCGTCGCCGCCAAGGCCAGGGTTTGTTCCGCACCGGCAGGGTCGAACACCACGTAGGCGGCGTCCCAGGGACCGAGGGTCAGGCGCACCAGGGTCTTGTTCCCCTGCGATTCATAAAACAGCGGCGAGCGCTTCCCCGTCGGCGCTTCCCACTTTTCCGCCCGCCCCTTCGCCTTGAACCGCAGCAAGTTCGTACGTGGCTCGGCCGCGTCGTTGACTACCCAATAGAGGTCGACGCCCTCATTCCGCTTGTGCATGGCAAACAAGTGATCCGACGGACCCTTCACCACCTCAACGTCAGGATCCACCACCTCGCGAACGATTTCGACAAGGTCACTGACATAGCCGGAGACATAATAGGAGCGTCCGCCGCCATCTCCTTTGCGCACGACATAGGGATTAGCGGAAGGACGAAGTTCGAACACTTCCTCCCAGATGGATTTCAACTCCGCGTCATCCCGGCCGGATTCGACGGAGACGTAAGGCAGGCGGCGCAGGGCAATCACCGTTCCCCCCGCGCGGTAGAAGTCGCGTACCCGCTGGGCCGTGATGCGCCGTGTAGTGGACATGGGCGGGAGGATCAAAACCTGAAACTCATGGTTGTTGATGTGCAGGCGCCCTCCGGCCGACTCGCTTTTGGCTAGGTAGTAGTCGTCCGCCACCAGGAAGTCGTAACGGGCCTCGGTAAGCCGCATCTTGAGGTCGGCGTACTGATCGCTGGTCTCCACCGCATCCGGACTCCAGTTGGACTTGTCAAGGATGCGGCGCATGCGGTCCTGGTCGAAGGCCGCAGCCGCCTGTCCCCAGATGGAAACCTGGGGATACAGCACCACCACGTCAGCCAGGCGCCGGCTTTCGCGATTGACAAAGCTGATGCGCCGCATCTGGTCGGCGTAAAAGTGAAACCACTCTAGGTAGGGCTGCCCGCGGAACCAGTCGGGAGGGTAGTTGGTGCGCGTCAGATCGTAATTGAAGGCGTGGGGAACATACTCGCCGATATCCCAGGCTCCCAGGCAATTGGAGGTGCGGCGCATCATTCCCGTGCTCAGGTAGGAATCGCTGCCCTGTACACCCTGATTCTCGCAAACCGTGTGCGTGCCCTCGAAGGCGGCGACGGAGGTGACCTCCTTCAGCCACACCGAATCCCGCGCCCATTCCATCAGCGTGTCGCAGCCCGGCGTGGTCATGGAGCGCAGGATGCGATAGAAATCCCCCTGCCACACGGCGCCCCAGAACAACGATTCTTCCCAGACATGGCCCGAGTATTGAAGGTTGTGTTGCCTGCACCAGTCGCCCACCTGCTTCCAAAAGCTGTCGGAATACAACTCGCTGATCGTGTCCATCAGGTCGCAGCGGAGTTTTTCCGTCTTGGGACCAATGTCGTAGACGAGGCCGGGCAGGTAGGGAATCAGGTCATAACCCGCCTTACCTTGAAAAGTCTCAAAGAGGCGAGGAGTCCAGGGTAGCTTGTCTCCATAAGAACCCTCGTGGTCGGCGAAGGTGGCGGGCAGAGTGTTGCCGAAGTATTGGCCGTAACGCTTGTGGAGCTCCTCATAGTAAATCTTGATGAAGGTGGCGATCGCGTCCCGGCTCATCAGGTCTACTCTGCCCCCGTTGGGTATTGCCTGAACCAGATCATAGGTGGTGATGAGCCATTCTCCTTCGGGCACGTCCCAGGAAATTTCCTTTGCACCCTTTTCCCAGGCGATAGATCGGAGCGAGCCACCATCCAGGCGGTCCGGTCCCAGGCGCTTCCCGGCGACCATGGCGACTGTCTTCTCGGTGACTGGCGAATTCCATCGGGTTGGTCCGTGAACAACGGTCTCGGTTGGACGCATGCGGCGGGAGTGAAACTCGGGGTTGGCTTCTATGACGTGGCTCTTGTTGACACCCGGCATCCAATAGTCCCGCGCCTCGCCGCTGGGCCACTCGAACTCATCCACCATGCAGAGGGAGAACCCGGCTTCTTTGGCCGCCTGCAAAGCTCCACCTAGCGCCTGCCACCACTCTTCCGACAAGTAACGCGTTTGCAGGCCGTCGCGGTTGTGGGCGTAGGCGCCGTAAACGCCATGCTCCACCATCTGGCGAATCTGGCGACCCAACTCCTCACCCGTCAGCTTGCCGTTCCAGAACCAGAACGGCCGGATGCTGTATTTC
>DATJVT010000590.1:0-2748 GCA_035501695.1 Terriglobia bacterium
CTCCCACAGGATTTTGTTTAGGGCGTCGGGGTCGGCGCGATCCACATCTGAGAAGTCCAGCTTGGCGGACGCCTCGGCGCCCGGTCCAGTGGCCGGGTTCCGGGCTTGGAGATCGGTCTGGGGGGCGCGGGCTTGGAACGCCCACAGGTTCGCCTGGCTCTGGAACGAGCGGTACATGGGCGTGGCGGCGCGATCATATTGCGTCATGGGGGGCAGGCCGAGGATCAGTTCCATAGTACGAACCATGGACGCGGTGGTGTAGTGCGTGCTGTCCACGATTCCCTGCCGCGCGTATGGCGAGATTACCAGGCCCACGGTGCGGTGCACGTCCACATGGTCGGGACCGTTTTGCGCATCGTCTTCGATGACGAAGATCGCGGTCTCTCCCCAGAAGCGCGAATGGCTGACCGCCTCCACCACGCGCCCCAGCGCCACGTCGTTCGATCCCACCGTGGCTTTGGGCGTGTAGCTGCCCGCACTGAGGCCGTGGGTGTGGTCCTCGGGCAGGTGCATGACCATGAACCGCCACCAATCGCCGCTGGTTTCAGCGCGACGCAGGTCGTCGATGAAAAACGGAACCTTCTCCGGATCGCGCGCTTCATGCATCATGACTTCCAGCCACCCGCGGTTGAAGTGGCCCTGGAGGCCCTTCACGCCGTCGAATTGCGGGGCTTGGCCTGGGTCGGCCCGCAGGCTCGCGAACTCGCCATAACTGATGTAACTCAGACCGTGTTTGCGGCAGTTATCCCACAGGTATCCGGCCGGCGACGCGGTCAGCCTTTCGTCGGCGTCGGGCTCCCCCCGATCGCTGTATTGAGAAGGCCACGCCTTCTCGGTGAAGTTCGTCACGTAGGCCGCGTTGGACCACTGGTGCCCATCCTCGGAGACCTCGCCGTTGACATAGAGGTTGTCCAGGATCACCGTCTGGCTGGCGAGGTCATGGGCATTGGGGGTGACGTCCTTGCCAAAAAGCACCAGCTTGGGGTCGCCGTTTCCGCGCCCCATATCGCCAAAGACCTGGTCGTAAGTGCGGTTCTCGCGGATGATGTAAAGGACGTGCTTGATGTGGCGGAACGCCTCGCGGGCCTGTGCCTCATCTTCCTTCGTGGTGGCCGGCGAGGGGTTGGGAACGTTGGCAAGGACCTGCTGCGTGTAAGCCTTGAGCTCGCGCGGGCCCGGCACGTCGACGATCGCAAGGTGGCCCGAGAGGATGTTTCCGACGTAGTCAAAAGGGGTGGAGGGATCGGGCGCCCTCTTGGGTTGCTTCCCCAGTACCGGCACGGTGGGACGCGAACCCATGCCCTTTCCCGTGGCCACCAGCAGGCTTTTTCCATCCGCAGTGATGGCCAGCGCGCTCGGGTACCAACCGGTGGGGATAAATCCCAGGACAGCCGAATCGCGCTTGCGCGCGATACCAATCACCGCCACGTCGTTATTGTCGGCGTTGGCCACGTAAAGAAGTTTTCCGTCGGGACTCACAGCCAGGGCGTCCGGCGTGGAGCCGACGGGGTCGTGCGGGTCGAGGGAAGTCTTGATCGTCTCGATCACTTTCGCGCCGTCGATCACGCTAACACTGTTCGAACCGGCGTTGGCCACAAACAGCCGGCCGTCCGGCGCATAAGCCAGGTCACTGGGGTGGTCTTCCACCTCGACGCGGGCTATCTGCTTCAGACCGGCGGGGTCGAGCAGGCTGACCGACCTGTCGCCCCAGTTGGAAACCGCCACAGCCTGGAAATCCGGCGAGATGGCAATGGCGAAAGGGCGATACCCCACCGTCGCCGACGCCAGCACCGAGCCATCCTGCGCATGGAGCTTGTAAACCGTATCGGCCGCAAGGTTCGCGACATACAATGCGCCGTCGTGCGCGATGGCCATGCCGGCGATGAAGCGGTCTTTTTCCGCCAAACCCGGGATGGCGAGGCCCGGTAGGGGAGCGAGTTGTCCTTTTTCCAACGAAATGCGCAGGATGGGCCGGGTGAGGGATGCGCGCATTACTTCATCGAGGTTGGTTCTTTTCAGATCGCGCTCTAAGCCGCCGGCTGCAGGTCCCCCGCCGGAGACGTAGGCCATGGAGCCTGCGGAATCTATCGCCAAACCCGCCCAGGCTTTCCCAAGTTCAAGAGTCTGAAGGACCCTTCCGCTCGTGGTGTCCAGAATGCTCAAGGAGTGGTCGTGATACCCGCCCGTCAGTACCAGCACCCTGCGGCCACCGGGAAGAGGGAGCACCCTCAAAGGCATGTCCCCTGCCAACGACACGATCTTTCCCGCCGGCGTGATCTTCCATCCGCTGGGCAAGACGGTAGGGGACACATTCTGATCCGCGAGCATGGGCAGCATCGGCAAGAAGTAAGCGTCAACCAATCCCATGAGAGCGCCCAGCAGAATCAGTTTCCCCATACACCGCATAATTCCTCCCCGGAAGATGCACTCCTCCACCCGGTATTTGCCATCCCAATCGAACTATCTTCTCGCCCCGGCTCTGATGGAGTATTATACGTCTCAAAGCAAGCGGTGTGTCGCCCCTCAACGTCTGTCAAGCGTCCACTTTCGATGTCTGCCCCTCACCCGGAACGCAGGCGGGCTGGTAGTTTTGCCAGTGCCCAAGGGGCATTGAGTGGCCTACACTTCGTCGGAAGTTGGTCCCGGCTTACGGGGGCAGGAGGGGTGTGTCCCCGGGGTTTCGGCTGGATGCCTGGGAAAGCGCCTGGGATGGCCTGATCGCTGACTCCATGATCAAGGTGAAAGCAT
>DATJVT010000591.1:0-14051 GCA_035501695.1 Terriglobia bacterium
TTACAGACAAGGACCGCGCGCGGGCGGAAAAAACTGCCGCCGACCACAAGATTCCCAAAGTCTATGAGACGCTGGAAGAGTTGGTGGCCGATCCCGAAGTGGAGGTTGTCGACATCGCAGTCTACCCTTGGGAAACGCTGAACATCGGCGAGCAGGCGATTCGCGCGGGAAAGCACATCCTCTGCCAGAAGCCCTTGTCCGACGAATACGGCAAGGCAGTGCGCCTGGTGAACATGGCACGCGACGCCGGCCTGAAGATGGCGGTGAACCAGCAGATGCGCTGGACCGTCGCCATCCGGGGGACCCGGCAACTTCTCACCGAGGGGTGGCTGGGTACGCCAACTTACGGCACCATTCAGGTTCACTGTCTGACGAATTGGTCCATGTGGCCGTGGATGTACACGCGCAAGCGCCTGGAGGTGCTGAACCACAGCATCCATTACATCGACTCGCTGCGATATATCTTCGGGGAACCCGACCGGGTTTTCACCAGCGGCAGCCGCATGCCCCAGGAACCCACTGAGGCGGAAACGCGCACCCTGAGCATCTGGGAATACGATTCCGGCTTGCGCCTGCTGATCGACGTGAACCACGGCGTTTGGCAGGACGACCGCTACGCCACCTTCCGCTTCGAGGGAACGCAAGGCATCATCAAGGGGACCATCGGCCTCATGTATAACTATCCCGCCGGCCGCCCCGACACGCTGGATTTCATGTCCATGAAGAGCATGGGCTACTGGTTTTCGGCGCGCAACGATTATCTGTGGATTCCCGACGCCTTCATGGGGCCGATGGGATCGTTGATGCGCGCCATCGAAGACGGTTCCGAGGCGCTCACCAGCGGCAATGACAACCTCAAGACGCTGCAAGTGGTCTTCGCCGAATACCGCTCCATGGAAGAGGGGCGCGCCGTCAGCCCGCGGGAGGTGGTGGCTTAAGATGCGCTCCCAATTTTTCGAAGATTACGAGGTTGGCACCACGCGCGAGACCGCGGGCCGGACTGTGACCGAAACCGACATCGTTCTTCACGCCGGCCAGAGCGGCGACTTCTACCCGCATCACATGGACGCCGAGTGGTGTAAGGGGCAGGAATTCCGCCAGCGCATCGCCCACGGCACACTGGTGTTCACGATCGCGGTGGGCCTGACGGCCGGGGAGGTGAATCCCGAAGCCTTCAGCTACGGCTACGACCGGCTGCGGTTCATAAAGCCGGTTTTCATCGGGGACACACTCCACGTCCGCGTCAAGCTGAAGGAGAAACGCGACGCGCCCAAGCGCCCCCGCTACGGCATGGTGGTGGAACAACTCGAGGCTTTCAACCAGCGCAATGAAGTGGTGCTGGCCTGCGAGCATTTGCTGATGGTGAAGCGGAAACTCAAGGCTTCTGCGCCAGCGCCAGAATCCACAAGGCAAGAAAAATGATAACCATTCCGGCCCCCAGGTAGGCACGCACGCGGGCGCCGGTTCCAGTCCACTCGCCGGTCAGGAATCCGGCGGCGTTGCTGGTGAGGATGATGGAGCCCATCAGCAGGGGCCAGCCCACCACGGTGCCAAAATCTCCCATGCGGTAAATACCCAGGCCATAGATGGCGAGCCCGCCGAACCATAGTGCCCCCATGGCTGCTCCATGGAACCAGTTCACGCGTACCTCCGGGTTCGCGTAGTTTTTGAAAGTCGAGTTCTTGCGGAGCAGGTAGGCGCAATAGAGGAAATTGGCCACAAAGCCGCCGCTGGTGGCCGGCGCCGCCACGACGTTGGCCATCCAGAGGGGCGAGACTCCCAGGTGGCGCGCCTGGGTAAGAGCCTCCGTGCCGAAGGCGTAGCTGAAATTCAACATGGAGGAAAGCAGTCCGGAAGCAATGGCCACCGCCAGCCCGGCCAGAAATGATCCCTTCACGGAAACGCCGCGGTCGCTGCTCTCCGGCTTCTTGCCCTTGTCCCGCAGAGCGCCGGCGCGCGCCGCCAGCGCGATTCCCACCAGCATCACAGCGGTTCCGAGGAAGTAGAGGTGACCTTGCGAGGTGCCTGCCTTTTCCGGCGTAAGAATCAGCAGCGGAACCAGCGAACCGACGCTGGCGCTCAGGCCGAGGATGATGGCGAATCCCAGGCCAATCCCCAGCATGCTTAGGCCCAAGCCGGTGAGCGTGGCACCCGCTCCCCAGCAGAGCCCGAATCCGGCAATGGCCACAATCGAGTGCGTGGAGGTCAGGTGGTAAACATCTCCCAAATGCGGGACGGTCAGAAACGTCAGAAGCCAGGGGAAGACCACCAACCCGGTCAGGGCGAATATCAGCCAGATGTTTTCGTAGTTCCACTTCCGTACAAACTTCATGGGAACGGGAAAGAGGCCTTGCAGAATGCCCCCCAATAGCACCAGGCCGGCGCCGGCGAGAATTCCTAGGTTCATGCAACCTCCTCTTACGGGCAGCGCTTTGGAGTGCGGAAGCTTGCTACCGCCTTGGGATACGCCAGCTTGCTGGCGGCAGTTTTGTGGCATGGGCATCCTGCCCGTGCCTGGAGTTTCTATATTATGCGCGGGCATGCTGCCCGTGCAGGAGACACGGCCCGGGAGGCCGTGCCACATTGACCGGAAGCGAGCTTCCGGCGGCAAAAGCGGCAGCGAGCTGCCGCAATCCAAAGCTTGGCATCTACCATTGCGCTCCGCGCAACGGCGCGCCGAGTTTATCTCAAAGCAGCCGCGGGTTGCAAAAGACTCGACGTGCCGATAGACTCGCAACTGACACAGGGGGGGCTTGTGGCACAAAACGAAACCCTTATTCAGTCGGTCCGATCCTTCGACGCGCGCTATCGTTTGCCGGCGGGGGCGGGAAGCGACGCCGTGCATACCAATCCCGAATACTGCCTGGCGATGACCTTGCTGAATCCGGACCGCGCCCTCCGCGGCTCCGGCATGGTGCTGACGCTGGGGGAGGGGAACCGCATCGTATGCGAAATCATCGACCTGCTGGCGCCTGCCCTGGTGGGAAAAGAGATTGAATCGCTGATGGCGGACTTCGGAGCCTTCTCCCGCTCTCTGGCCGATCATCCCCAACTGCGCTGGCTGGGGCCGCACAAGGGAGCGGTGCACCTGGCGCTGGCCTCGATTACCAATGCCTGCTTTGACCTTTGGGCGAAGGCGCGCGGAGTGCCGCTCTGGCGGTTGCTGCTCGATCTGGAACCCACGCAAGTGGTGGGCTTGCTCGATTTGAGCTACCTTGAAGATGTGTTGACAGCCGGCGAGGCTCGGGCGCTGTTAAACGAACACGCGGTCACCCGCCCCCAACGCGAGGCGGTGCTGAAGTCAGGGTATCCCGGCTATGACACTTCCGTTGGGTGGTTTGGCTACGAGGATGAGAAGATCCGGGAAAATGCCCGCCGCGCGCTGGACGCGGGGTTCCGGGCCTTCAAGCTGAAAGTCGGCTCGCGCGATCCGCAGCGGGACATCCGCCGCGCTTACATGCTCCGGGAACTGGTGGGGACGGATTGCCTGGTGATGCTCGACACCAACCAGCAGTGGACGCTGCCGCAGGCGCTCGAAATGTGCCGCGCCCTGCGCGACATGTCGCCCTACTGGGTGGAAGAGCCGACCCACCCCGACGACATCGGTGCCCACCGCCAACTCACGCAAGCCATTGCCCCCATTCCCATCGCCCTGGGGGAACATGTGCCGAACCGCGTGATGTTCAAGAATTTCATCCAGGCGGGCGCGGTGCATTTCGTCCAGGTGGATTGCACGCGCGTGGCGGGAGTGAGCGAATTCCTGGCGGTCACGCTGCTGGCCCGCAAATTCGGCCTGCCGGTGGTTCCCCACGTGGGCGACATGGGACAGATCCACCAGCACCTGGTGCTCTTCAATCATATCGCCCTGGGGATACCGGTGGTCTTTCTGGAATACATTCCGCACCTGCGCGAGCACTTTGTGCACCCCGCGCGCGTCGAAGGCGGGGTCTACAAAACTCCCGAGGCGCCGGGTCTGTCGAGTGATTTGGTGGGACTCTAATTCTGCAAAAGCTTCTTTAAACCTTCCTCGTCCAGGGTCGGGATGCCCAGCGTGCGCGCCTTGTCCAGTTTTGAGCCGGGGTCGGCGCCCACCACCACGAAGTCAGTCTTCTTGCTGACGGAACCTACCACGCGCCCTCCCGCGTCTTCAATCATCTGCTTGGCTTGATCGCGCGAGTAGGCGGGCAGGGTGCCGGTCAGTACAAACTGCTTGCCGGTAAGGTGGCCCTCCGCCTTACTCACGGTTTTCTGCTCGAAATGTAAGCCGGCCTGGCGCAGCTTCTCCATCACCTCGCGATTGCGTTTCTCCTGGAAGAATTCCCGGATGGCCTCGGCCACACGCGGGCCCACTTCCTCCGCTTCCATCAGCTCCTCCGTGGTGGCGCTGGCCAGCCTGTCGAGCGAGCCAAAGTGGTTGGCCAGCAATTGGCCGGTGCGCTCGCCCACGAAGCGAATTCCCAATGCAAAGATCAACCGTGGAAGCTCCGCGTGCTTGCTGCGTTCGATTTCATCCAGCAAGTTCTGCGCGGACTTGTCGCCCATGCGCTCGAGGTTGGCGAGCTGCTCGTGCGTAAGATGGTAGAGGTCCGCCACGTCGCGCACCAAGCCCTTGTCCACAAGTTGATCCACCAGCGCATCGCCCAGCCCGTCAATGTTCATGGCGCGCCGTCCGGCGAAGTAGAGCAGCGACTCCTTAAGCTTGGCGGGGCAGGCGGAATTGACGCAGCGGTAGGCCACCTCGCCTTCGGCGCGATGGACCTCTTCGCCGCACACCGGGCACTTGCGCGGCATCGCGAAGGCGCGCCCGTCCTCCGCATGCTTCGCCACCTTCACCACCTGCGGGATCACCTCCCCGGCGCGCTGGATCAGGACGGTGTCGCCAATGCGCACGCCCAACCGCTCAACCTCATCCATGTTGTGGAGAGTGGCGTGGCTGACGGTGACGCCGCCTACGTCCACCGGCTCCAGGTCCGCTACGGGCGTCAGAGTCCCGGTGCGGCCCACCTGGGCGCGGATGTCCATAACCCGCGTGGTCGCCTGGCGCGCCGGATACTTGTAGGCGACGGCCCAGCGCGGCGATTTGGCCGTGGTGCCCAGCTCCTGCCACAGGCGGGTGTTGTTGACCTTAATCACAATCCCGTCGATATCGTAATCCAGGCTTTCGCGCTTCGATTCCCACTGCTCAATGTACGCCAGCAGATCGTCGAACTTGGGGCAACGCTGCCAGTGCGGGTTCACCTTGAAGCCCAGCTTGGAGAGGGTTTCGAGCACCCGCGCGTGCTCGCCCAGCGGTTCGGAGCCGTTCACCTGCAAATAGTAAACGAACATATCCAGCTTGCGCTCTGCGACAATGCGCGGGTCGAGCTGGCGGATGGAGCCCGCCGCGGAGTTGCGGGGATTGGCAAACCGGGGTTCGCCTGCCGCTTCGCGCAGGGCGTTGGTCTGGTCGAAAGCCTTGCGGGTCATGATCACTTCACCGCGCACTTCAAATTGCGCGGGGTGGCCAATCAGGTTCAGTTTCTTCGTATCCACCCGCAGTGGGACGGAGCGTATGGTGCGGATGTTGGAGGTTACCTCTTCGCCCACCACGCCGTCGCCGCGCGTGACACCGCGCACCAACTCGCCGTCTTCATACGTAAGCGCCATGGAGAGGCCGTCCAGCTTCAATTCCGCCACATATTCCACCCCGTCGCGGCCCGCCAGCTCGCGCACGCGCCGGTCGAAATCGCGCAGGTCCTCCACGGAATAGGTGTTGTCAAGGCTCAGCATGGGCGCGGGGTGGCGTACCTTGGGGAACTCCGCGGCGGGGGCACCGCCCACGCGCTGTGTGGGTGAGTCGGGGGTAATGAGATCCGGATGCTGGCGCTCGAGGTCCTTCAAGCGCTGCATCAGCTTGTCGAACTCGAAGTCGGAGATCTCCGGGTCGTCGAGCACGTAGTAGCGGTGCTCGTGATAACGGATTTTCTCTCGCAGCTCGGCGATTTCCTTCTCGATGTTTTTGGCCACGGCGTTTCCTTATCTCCTTCGCCCTCGCGGCATAGTTGTTTCGGCAATTATACCGTGGGTGGTGCCCCCCGGCCTGTTATTGGCACTCCCCGCCTTGACACCCTTGCGATGCCGCTGTTAGTGTCAATGCTGGAGCAAGAGGGAAGAGGAGTACAAGTCATGAAGCTGTGCAGGGCAACGATAGTAGCGGCTCTGGCCGGGGCGTGCTTGGCGGCCGCCGCAGCGCCGCAATCCGACAAACAACCGATCACGTCCAATACCGGGCGTTTTGGGGACCCCAACTCGGTGGCGCGCAAATATCAGGATTATATGTACGGGGTCATCAAGGAGAAGAAGACGGATGAATTGATCCTGACTCAGACCAAGTTTGGCGTTGACCAGACGTTCATACTCAACAAGAAAACCAAGTACACCTTGGATGGCAAGACCAGCACGTTCGACAAGCTCAACGTGGGTGACAGGGTTTTCATCGATGTTGACAAGGACAAGAAAACCGGCGACCTGATCGCCAAGAAAGTTGTGAGCGGCGTGGATATGCCGTCGATCCCGACGCAACCATGACCGGATTGCAGATTTTGGACCTTGGATCGAAGGCCGCCTCGGCCCTGGGCGCCTGCCCTGGGAGCTCCACCTCCAACCCAAAATCTCAGATCCCAGATCAGAATTGAAGAAAGGCGTCCTCATCTATAATCCGGTTGCCGGGCGGCGTCCTTCCGGGCGGGTGCGGGAAGTTCGCAAAGCCGCCGCGGTGCTGCGCCGGGCTGGCTTGGAGATTGAGTTGGCAGCCACGTCGCGGCCTGACATGGCGCACGAGCTGGCGCAAGGGGCGGTGGCCAATGGCGCCGAGGTGATCTTTGCCTGCGGCGGAGACGGAACGATTAACGAAGTTATTAATGGCATGGCCATGAGTCGCGTGCCCCTCGGCATTCTTCCCGGCGGGACGGCGAACATTCTGGCCCACGAGCTGCGCCTGCCCCTGAACCCCGTGCGTGCGGCCCGCCAATTTCCCCGGTGGACTCCCCGCCGCATCGCCCTGGGACGCGCCCGCTGGACGGAGGCTCAGCCGGGTCCCGTTGGCAATGGACCTGGCCCTCTCGCCTGCTGCCGCTATTACACCAGCGTCGCGGGGATCGGTTACGATGCGCATGTGGTACACGAACTCTCATCCTGGCTGAAATATAAACTGGGCGTGACCGGCTATGTTCTGGAAGCGCTCCGCCAGTGGGTGAGCTATCCCTTTCCCAGATTTTCTTTGCGGCTGGACGAGCGCGAGCGGCTTGCCACCTTCACCGTGATTCATCGCACCCGGCTTTACGCCGGATGGCTTCACCTGGCGCCCACGGCGGACCTCTTCCAGCCGCACTTTGCCGTGTGTTCGTTTCCCAGCCGCAACCGCCTGCGCTTCCTGCTCTATGCCCTGGCGGTATTGGCGCGGCAGCATCTGCGGCTCCGCGACGTCTCACTCGACGAATGCGCGCAGGTCGTTTGCACCCCCGTGGACGGCTGCGCGCCCGTTCGTTTTGAACTTGATGGTGAGCTGGCGGGGACCGCGCCCGCGACGTTTGAGATCGCGGCCGACGCGCTGACGGTGCTGGTGCCGTGAGGGGGAAAAAGGAGTCAGGAGACAGCAGTCAGGAGTCAGAATGGCCTTGCCTTTTTCCTGACTTCTGACTCCCAGATTCTCTATGGACAATCTGACGCACACCCTTGCCGGAGTTGCCATCAGCCAAGCCGGGCTGAATCGCAAGACGCGGTTCGCCACGCTGACCCTCGTTCTGGCCGCGAACATTCCCGACGTCGACATCGTCTCAGGTTTTAGAGGTAGTCTTACCTACCTGAAATACCATCGCGGGATATCCCACTCCTTCGTTGGCATCACCGTCCTGGCACTCGTGCTTTGGGGCGTTGTGTCCGGACTGGGCAGGAAGGCCCGGCCCAAACCCAACCTTCCGCTCAGTGGACGGTGGCTGTTCCTTGCTGCACTTCTCGGGACGGGCAGCCATTTGCTGCTCGATTACACCACCGCCTATGGCGTCCGCCCCTTTCTGCCCTTCAGCGGAAGATGGTACGCGTGGGACATCATGCCGATCATCGATCCGCTCCTGCTCATAATCTTGATTGCGGGATTGGGAGTGCCCTGGCTCCTGCGCCTGGTTTCAGAGGAGGTAGGGGTACAAAAATCGCGCTGGGCCCTTGGCGCCATCTTCTGCCTGGGCGCTATGGTGGCTCTCTGGGGAATTCGCGACTTTGCTCACCGTCGCGCGCTCGCCTTCCTCGACAGCCGCACCTACTCCGGCGAGGTCCCCCAGCGTTTGGGCGCGTTTCCCGTGGCGGTAAATCCTTTCACCTGGACGGGGGTGGCGGAGACGGATACTTCCTTTCATGTTCTCCCGGAGAATGTGTTGGATCCCAGCGGCCAATCGGAGGAAATGGGGAGGTTTGTGAAACCCTCCATGTCACCACCGCTCGCCGCCGCCATGAAAACGCGGGGTGGAGAGATCTTCCTGGATTTTGCCCGCTTCCCGTGGGCGCAAGTGACGGAATCGAGTGACGGCTACCAGGTGAGCATCGAAGATCTGCGGTTTTTTCGCTTTCCCACTCGCTCCCGCAGTTTCATTTTTGAGACCGAATTGGACAAAGATCTGCGGCCTCTTTCTGAAGCTTTCTATTTTGCCGCCCCGGGGCGCTAGCGTCGCACGCTCTGCGTCTTTAAGCGCGGACCCTGGTCTTATTCCACCAGCGTCGGAGCAACGCCAAGATGATAATTACGGCAATCACCGCCAAAGAAGCTGTGCCCAGGTGGTGTTTTAGGTAGTCCTGTGCCTGTACTCCGTAGCGCGCTCCCAGCCAGGCTTCGGCGCCAAACCTGAGTACGCGTCCCACAAACATTGCCAGTCCGAATCGGATCGCATTCACTTCCAGCAAGCCGGCGGTTAGCACAAATACTTTCAAGGGCGCCGGGGGAGGCAGCAACGATGCCACCAGGATGGCCACGAACTCGTTCTGCTCCAGCCAGTGGCGGGCGTTGGCCACGGCGTTCGGGGTTGTCTTCTTCCAGAAGAACTTTCCTCCCCCGCGACCCAGGGCAAACAGGAGATACGCGCCACAAACCGAACCCAGGGTACTCGCCAGCGCATAGAGCGGCCACCAGCCAGGCCGCCGGCTGGCCATCACGATAAGGGTCACATCATTCACGACGGGAAAGGGAATCAGCGAGGAATCCAGAAAGGACATCGCAAACAGGCCCCACCCGCCATAGAGGATCAAAATATGGCCCAGCTTTGCACTCAGAGACTTCAGCATGTTCCTCGCTCGCGTTTACCGAAAAGGGATTCATTCTATGCGGTCCTGCCTCGGGACGCAACGCGGGGACAATTCGGTTCGATGTGGCGCGGGCGTCCCGCCCGCCGGAGCGTGGGCATCGTGCCCGCGCTCTTTTGGCGGGAGCGGGACGCTCACGGACCAGCGGGCGGGACGCCCGCACTACATCCGAGCCTTCTGTTCCAACTTCTGTTCTGCATGCCCTCGGTTGGTAAGAAGCTTGACGCCCGCTAAAGGCGGACTTAGCATGGAATATTGGGGTTTTATCAAAATTCCTCACTGTAGGGTTAAGGGCGAATGATCGACCGGATAACGGTTCGGGGCGCGCGCCAGCACAACCTGAAAAACATCAGCGTCGAGGTTCCGCGCAATACCCTGACGGTGGTGACGGGGCTGAGCGGTTCGGGCAAATCCAGCCTGGCGTTCGATGTGATTTATGCTGAGGGCCAGCGCCGTTACGTGCAAACGCTCTCCGCCTACGCGCGCCAGTTTCTCGACCAACTGGAGCGGCCCGACGTGGACACGGTCGAGGGCCTGAGCCCCGCCATCTCCATCGAACAGAAGACCACCACCCGCAGCCCGCGGTCCACCGTGGGGACCATAACCGAGATCTACGATTACCTAAGGCTTCTCTACGCCTCCATCGGCGTGGCGCACTGCCACCGCTGCGGGCGGCAGATTTCCCGTCAGACTACCGAGCACATTGTGACCTCGATTATGGCCTTGCGCCAGGGCGGGCCCGGCAGCAATGGAGAGGGTGACCGCGTCATGATCCTGGCCCCCATTGTGCGTGGGCGCAAGGGGGAGTTCCGCAAGCTCTTTGAACAATTGGCGGCGGAGGGCTTCGTGCGGGTGCGCGTTGATAAGCAACTGCGCCAACTGGACGAGGATATCAAACTCGACCGCCGTAAAAACCACACGGTGGAAGTGGTCGTCGACCGGCTTCTCTTGAAGCCTGGAATCGAGGGCCGCCTTGCTTCATCCCTTGAAACCGCCATGAAGCTCGCCAAGGGGATCGTGCAGGTGGCGGTGGTGAATGGTGAGGAGCACCTTTACTCACAGGAGTGGGCGTGTGTGGATTGCGGCATGAGCGTTCCCGCCCTCGAGCCCCGTTCGTTTTCATTTAACAGCGTTTACGGCGCCTGCCCCGTCTGCCGGGGGCTGGGCAGCCAGTACACATTTGACCCTGCCAAGGTCATCGTGGATTGGTCGCGACCTCTCCTGGAAGGCGGGTTGGGGCCCGGGGCGGGATCGGGCTTTCTCCAGCGGAGCCTGATGCGCGCCGCCGAGCAGATCGGGTTCGACCTGAAGACACCCTTTGAACGCTTGCCTCGCAAGATCCAGAACCTCTTGCTTTATGGAAGAAATACTGAGGGCGCACCGTCGTCGACGGTATTCTCCGGCATTCTTCCCTTGCTTGATCGCTGGTACAACGAGTCGAGTTCAGAAAGCTACCGCGAATGGTACGGCCAGTATATGTCGGCGGCGCCTTGTCCCCAATGCCAGGGCAAGCGATTGAAGCCGGAAAGCCTGGCCGTTACGGTGATGGAACTTTCCATTGCCGACCTCACCGCGCTGCCGGTGATCAAGACGCAAGAGGCGATGACCGGACTGAAACTTACGCCGCGCGAAGAACTGGTGGCGCGACGGATAGTAAACGAGATCTGCGAGCGACTGGAATTCCTCAGCGCGGTGGGACTCGGCTATTTGAGCCTCGACCGGTCGGCGTCCTCCCTTTCCAGCGGCGAGAGCCAACGCATCCGCCTGGCCACCCAGATCGGCTCCAAGCTACGCGGAGTGCTCTACGTGCTGGATGAGCCCAGTGTGGGCCTGCACCCGCGCGACAATCAGCGGCTGCTGCAGACGCTCGAGCAGCTACGCGACATGTCAAACACCGTCCTGGTGGTGGAACACGACGAGGAGACCATTCGCCGCGCCGACTATGTGATTGACCTGGGACCCGGCGCGGGCAAGCAGGGCGGCTTCCTGGTGGCGGCAGGGCCGCCCACCCAGATCGCCCGCACCGGAGAATCGCTGACCGGAAAGTACCTTTCAGGTGAAATGCGCATTCCGGTGCCGGCCAGGCGGCGGACCGCCAACGGGAAACTCCTGACGGTTCTGGGGGCGCGGGCGAACAATCTGAAGAACGTGGACGTGCCGTTTCCCCTGGGGCTTCTCACCGTCGTAACGGGAGTATCGGGCTCGGGAAAATCGACCTTGGTCAATGACATTCTTCACCGTGCCATTGCCAAGAAGCTCTACCGCTCCATCGAAGATCCAGGGGCGCACCGCGCGATTACCGGCCTGGAGCACCTCGACAAGGTCATCGTCATCGATCAGTCGCCCATCGGGCGCACCCCACGCTCCAACCCCGCCACTTACACCGGTGTCTTTACGCCCACTCGAGAACTGTTTGCCATGCTGCCGGAATCGCGGGCGCGGGGCTATCGCGCCGGCCGCTTCAGCTTCAACGTGAAAGGCGGGCGCTGCGAAGCCTGCCAGGGCGAAGGCTTGCGGCGCATCGAGATGAACTTCCTCCCCGACGTTTTCGTAACCTGCGAGGTGTGCCGGGGACGGCGCTACAACTCCGAGACGCTGGCGGTGAAATACAAGGGCACCTCCATCGCCGATCTGCTTGACATGACGGCAAAAGAAGCGCTGCCGCTGCTCGAGAACATTCCGCAAATTCGCCTGAAGCTGCAAACGCTGGTGGATGTAGGTTTGGGATACATCCACCTGGGCCAGCCCGCCACCACTCTCTCGGGTGGCGAGGCGCAGCGCATCAAACTGGGCCGGGAACTTAGCCGCCGCCAAACGGGCCGCACCCTTTATATTCTGGACGAACCTACCACCGGGCTGCACTTCGACGACGTAAAGCAACTGCTGGAAGTCCTCAATCGCCTGACCGACCTCGGGAACACGGTCATCATCATCGAACACCATCTCGACGTGGTGAAACAAGCCGATTGGATTATCGACCTGGGACCGGAAGGCGGCGAGGGCGGAGGGCGCATCGTGGCGCAAGGCACCCCGGAGGAAGTCGCGCGCGTGAAGAAGTCCTACACCGGCCAGGCGCTTGCGCCGCTGCTGAATGGGGCAGGAAATTGACAGTTATCGCACACCTGCCGTATGCTTCCATTTTGCATGCATTTTGGAAGTGCGAGGTAAATGAGGATGGCGACACTAACCATCAAAAATGTTCCCGAGGAGCTGCATCAGCGGCTAAAAGAAAGGGCCGCAGAGCACCGGCGCAGCCTCAATAGTGAGGCCATTTCTTGTCTTGAGACCGTCCTGGTAAGGAAGCGTGTGGATCCTCAAGAATTTCTTGCCCGGGTTGATGCCCTGCGCAAGCGGATGCCCCGCATGTACCTCACAGAGGAATTCTTGCGTGCCGCCAAGAACGCGGGGCGTCCTTGATTGTCTCTGACACGAACCTGATCGTCTACCTGCTGGTTGATGGCCCGTTTCGGAGGGAGGCGCGGGCCGTTTATGAAAAGGACTCCGACTGGGTGGCGCCTCCATTGTGGCGGTCAGAGTTCCGGAACGTCCTTGTTCAATCATTGCGCCATGGCCTTTCGAGCTTACCCGACGTGCTGGACCTCATGGAAGAAGCGGATGACCTGATGAGCGGGCGCGAACTTGAGAGTACTACCTCGCGGATCCTTCGGCTGGCGGCCGACTCCGGCTGTGCTGCCTACGACTGTGAGTTTGTGGCCTTGGCGCAGGACCTGAGTGTCCCCATGGTTACCGCCGACCGTGCCCTATTCGAAAAGTTCAAGCCCTTAGTGGTGTCGATGAAGTCCTTCTGCTCAAGAGATTGCATCCCCGTGGGCTGACGCGTACTCGGCCCGGGGGTCGGGTGCCGGCCACACCTCCGTTCCAAGAATATGTTAAACGATCCCCTGATTCTCTCCTCGGAAGAAGGCGGCACGCCGCCAGAGGGAACTCTGGCTCAAGCGCCTCAGCCACCCCCCGCTCCCCGTGAGATCTGGACCTGGCGCGATCTCCTGATAATGCTCGCTTGCATTCCCTTTGCCTTGTTGGCTTCCAAGATAGCCGTGCTGATTGGATATGTCTTGCTGCGGCCCTTCACGGGGTGGCGACTCAACGCAGAATTGGTGCAGTCCGAGACCGTTTTCCTCCTTGTCCAGCAATGCGTTTTCTACGTTTTCATTCTTGGATTCCTCGTTCTGTTGGCCCGGGTTCATCATGAGCAGCCTTTCTGGAGGTCCCTGGGATGGAAGAAGCCCTCAGCCAGGCACGTGGCGGGTTACCTTGCCGGAGGAGCCAGTCTCGCCTTGCTGGTCAGCCTGATTCTCTTCATGCAGCCGGATCCGCAAGGATTCCCCCTGGAGAAACTGTTCAATTCCCGCGCCGCCTGTTATGCCATTGGCGCGTTCGCCATTGCCATTGCGCCGGTAGTGGAAGAACTGGTTTTTCGTGGGCTGCTCTTTGCCCTGGTGGAGCGCGCCGCGGGAATCCACCTGGCAGTGGTGGCCACGGCGGTTCTGTTCGCCGGACTGCACGTTCCGGAGTATTGGCCTGCCTGGAATCACATGCTGATGATCCTGGTGGTAGGACTGGTGTTCTCGATGGCACGCGGCAGGACCCGAAGCCTTGCCCCCAGCATCGTCCTTCATATCGGCTACAACACGCTCATGATTGCCAGCCTGTTCTTCTCTTCCCAGCATTTCCGCGCCGTCTGGAGATAGTCGGCAGATGTC
>DATJVT010000592.1:0-4769 GCA_035501695.1 Terriglobia bacterium
CATTGCCGGCACCAAACTGATTCGCGAATACGACACCACCGCGCCGCGCGGCGTGGCCGGCCGCAACAGCGATAACACCCTGATCCAGAGCATCCTCCACTGGGAGCCCCATACTCCCCTGCGCGAAGGGATGGCCAAGACCTATGCCTGGATCGCTGAGCAATACGCCGACCGGAAAGCCGGCAAGCGCACGGTGAGTTGATTATGGCCAAGAAATTCAAGGACCTCACGGAGCGGGAAATTCTGGCCCTCGCCATTACCCTGGAGGAAGAGGATTCGCGCGTCTATGCCGACTTTGCGGACGGCCTGCGCGAAACCTATCCCGCCACGGCCAAGATGTTTGAGGAGATGCAGGAAGAAGAATCCGGGCATCGCCGCGCCTTGATTGAAACCTACCGCCGGCGCTTCGGTGAACATATTCCGCTCATCCGCCGCCAGGATGTGAAGGGGTTCATCCAGCACAAGCCGGTGTGGCTGGTGCGACCGCTGGGCATCGACACGGTGCGCAAACAAGCGGAAATCATGGAACTGGAAACGCGCCGGTTTTATGAACACGCCATCGAAAAGGTGACCGACGCCGGCATTCGCAAACTGCTGGGCGACCTTGCCGAAGTGGAACGGAAGCACACGGCGATGGCGGAATCACTGGAGAAGGAACTGGTGACGCCTGACGTGCGCCGCCAGGAAGAAGCCGCGCAGCGCCGCCTTTTTGTGCTTCAGATCATTCAGCCGGGTTTGGCCGGGCTGATGGATGGCTCGGTATCGACCCTGGCTCCAGTTTTTGCCGCCGCCTTCGCCACGCGCAGCAGTTCCGACGCCTTTCTGGTAGGCCTGGCGGCCTCGGTGGGCGCGGGGATTTCCATGGGATTTGCGGAGGCCCTTTCCGACGACGGCTCGCTCACCGGCCGCGGGCATCCCTGGGTGCGGGGCGTCATCTGCGGCCTGATGACCGCCATGGGAGGAATCGGGCACACGCTCCCTTTTCTGATCCATAACTTCCACCTGGCCATGACCGCCGCCGTGGCCGTGGTGGCCGTCGAACTCGCGGCCATCAGCTACATCCGCCACCGCTACATGGATACCGCGTTCCTTTCCGCGGCTTTTCAGGTGGTCGTAGGGGGAGTGCTGGTGTTCCTCACGGGGATTCTGATTGGCAGCTCGTAACGGTCAGAAGGCAGTAGGCAGCCGGCAGTAAGCAGATGGGGGAGCATACGGGTCGGGAGTAGGAAGAAGGGCATATGCGGATCTGCTACCTGCCCACCTGCCTATCTGCCCATCTGCCTGCCTGATACATGATTCTACTTGGCGAAGGAGGCGACTATGCGCTTAGTGCTGGGTTCCGATCATGCCGGGTTTGAACTGAAAAAGGAATTGGTCGACTGCCTGCGGGGCCTGGGACACGAGGTCATCGATGTCGGCACCAACAGCACCGCCCCCGTCGATTACCCGGATTACGCGCAGGCAGTGGGTAACGCCGTGCGGGAGGGACGGGCCGAACGCGGCGTGCTGATCTGCGGCAGCGGCGTGGGCGCCTGCGTGGCGGTCAACAAAATTCCCGGCATCCGCGCCGCCATTTGCCACGATGGCTATTCCGCCCATCAGGGCGTGGAACATGACGATATGAATGTGCTGGTGCTGGGCTCTCGGGTGATCGGTGGGGAACTGGCCAAGGACCTCGTGCGCGATTACCTGCGCGCCAATTTCAGCGGCGAGGAACGCCACGTCCGCCGCCTGGGAAAAGTAAAGGCCATCGAAGCCCAGTACATGAAGCCCGGACAATAGGGCCTGCGAAAAGCTCGTAGCGGCGTCTCTACCCCGCCACCCTGCGCGTTACAATGAGTCGGGTTGTGGCGAAATGACGTCGCGGCTATGGCGCGAATCATGGGTTTTTCCGCAGCCTTAATAGGGACATTGGCCTAATCTGCCTTCGAGATGAAGAATTCCCGACCTCTGGCCAAACGCTCCGCATCAGCTTTGCTCAGGAAATCGCGCCTCGCTGTCCTCAGCATATGGCTGGCTTTCGCGGGGCCGCAGGCGTTTCCACAGCAAGTCATAGATAGTAAAGCCCGACCCGCCGGCACGACGGCGGTCCCCGCAATGCGCATCGGCGTCTTCCAGCAGGAGGTCGCCAGGTCCTTTACGACCAGCAATGGCTTGCCTTCCAATGACTTACGCGCGGTCGCGATCACGACCTCAGGTGACGTCTACGCCGCGACGGCGCGCGGCCTGGCCCGCTATTCGCCCGGCAAGTGGACCACTGTCGCGTCGGAGGGGGAGTCTGTGGAACAGGTCGCCACGCGGGGTGACGACGTATGGTACATATCGGCAGGGAGGTTGATTCGCCTGAATGGCCCATCATTCTCCCTCCCTGCGGTGAAGGTGGGACGGGTTGCCATAGGGGCAAAACTACTGCTGGCTACCGACGCTGGTCTCTATGTGCTTGGGGGCAAGAAGTTTACCCTCGATGCCGGACTTACGCGGCTGCTTGGGGACAATAAGTCCGTCCGGCAGGTGGCTGTAGCCGCCGATGGCCGCCTGGCTGTGGCCGCCATGTCGGGACTGTTCCTGAAGCGAGCCGGCGGCACCTGGAGCGCAGTGTATCCCCGGAATGCCAGCCGCAGTTGGGCTCCCCACGATGTGCGTGGCGTGACCTTTGACTCTCAGGACCGCCTCTGGTTTGCCAGCCCGCAGGGCGCCGGGTGCGAAGCGGGCGATTGGCGTCTTTACACCGGAACGGACGGCCTGCCCTACAGCGACTTTACAGTGCTGACGGCGGGCGAGAATGGCACGGTCTGGTTTGGTACCCAGCGGGGGTCTATCCGTTTCAACGGGCACGATTGGGAGTCTCGCCAAGGGCGGCGCTGGCTACCCGATGATGATGTGCGGTCCATCGCGGTGACCAACAACGGGGATGCCTGGTTCGCCACATCGGCCGGTGCGGGGGTGATCGTACGCCATCCAATGACCCTGGCCGAGAAGGCGAAGTTCTATGAGGACGAGATCGATAAGCGTCACCGCCGCACACCCTATGGTTACATCAATGACGTTGGCTTGAAGCACCCGGGCGAAACAAGCGAATGGGAACAACGCGCCAGCGACAATGACGGCCTCTGGACCGCCATGTACGGCGCGGGGGAGTGCTTCGCCTATGCCGCCACGCGCGACCCTTTGGCCAAACAGCGCGCCCAGGCAGCGTTTGAAGCCTTGCGGTTTCTGAGCGTCGTGACGCAAGGAGGCGCGCACCCAGCACCCAAGGGCTTTGTGGCTCGCGCCATCCTACCTGCCAGCGGTCCCGACCCTAACCGGGAAGACAGTCCTGCGCGTGATGAACAGAAACGCGCGGCCGAGGACGCATATTGGAAAGTCATCTCGCCCCGTTGGCCTGTTTCCGCCGATGGAAAGTGGTACTGGAAGTCGGACGCCAGCTCGGACGAACTGGATGGCCACTTCTTCTTCTATGCGCTCTATTACGACCTTGTTGCGGATACCGATGAGGAACGCCATCGTGTGCGCGAGCACGTTGCGGCCATCGCGGAGCACCTCATCGATCATGACTTTCAGCTTGTCGATCACGACGGCCACCCGACGCGCTGGGCCGTCTTCAATCCCGAAAATCTCAACCACAACTTTGCCTGGCGGGAAGAGCGCGGGACGAATTCCCTGAGCATCCTGGCGTACCTCAAAGTGGCCGGGCACATCACCGGCGACCCTCGATTTGCCGCGGCCGCGCGCTGGCTGATCGAACAGCACGCCTACGCGACGAATGTCCTCATCCCCAAGGCGGACACGGGCCCCGGCTCCGGCAACCAATCGGACGACGAGATGATCTTCATGAACTACTACAACCTCATCCGTTATGAAACCGATCCGATCCTGCGCGAGAGTTACACCCTGGCTCTTTACAAGCAATGGAAGTGGGAGAGGCCTGAGTTGAATCCGTTGTTCAACCTCATCTACGCGGCCAGTTGCGCCGGACAGGCGACAGAAGATGCCTTTGGCAAGCGAGACCTTTCCCCACAAGATAACGGTTGGCAGGAGGAGGCGGTGGATACACTGAAGCGTTTCCCCTTGGACCTCGTCGATTGGCGCCTCACCAACAGCTACCGGCAGGACATCATCCGCCTGCCGGAATATATCGAGTCGGACCGCAAACCGGGCGCAGCCGGATACCGCATAAGCGGGAAGGTCCTGCCTGTTGACGAGCGCTGGGTGGGGCATTGGAACCACGATCCCTGGGAACTCGATGAAGGCGGCGAGGGTACCACGCTCGCCGATGGCGGGGCATTTCTGCTTCCCTATTACATGGGCCTGTATCTCAAGTACATCCAGGATTAACCGGAATATTCCGGGTGGGACAATGCTACTTCGCTGATTTGGATAGGAGATGAAGTGGCCTTTAGTTGGATCGATCTTGCAGTTGTTATCGCCTACATAATTGCCATCACGGCCTTTGGAGCCCGATTCCGCAAGGGCCAGCGGACCCTGCGCGACTACTTCCTGGGAGGACGCCGCCTGCCCTGGTGGGCCATCACGCTCTCGATTGTCTGCGCCGAAACCAGCATTCTGACCATCATCAGCACTCCCGGCATCTCCTACCGGTCCAACCTGGGCTTCCTACAACTCATCTTCGGGTATCTGGTGGCGCGCGTGGTGGTGAGCCTCCTCCTGATTCCGCGCTATTTTGCCGGCGACCTTTACACCGCCTACCAGCTCATCGAGCGCCGTTTTGGGCACGGGCTGCGGCTTTTCACCGCCGGCCTGTTCCTTCT
>DATJVT010000593.1:0-5860 GCA_035501695.1 Terriglobia bacterium
ACGCCCCTGGGATTGGCGGCTGAGATCACGAGCCCTTCTTTTCTCGCCGTTCATCCCAACCACCGCTTCCTTTACTCCGTGAATGAGACCGACACCCATGACGGGGAGAAAACCGGCAGCGTAAGCGCCTTCTCCATTGACCCGAAGACCGGTAAGCTCACGTTCTTGAACGCCGTTTCGTCGGGCGGCCCGGGTCCCTGTCACGTATCAGTGGACCACAGCGGTAAATGCGCATTCGTGGCAAACTACGGCGTGGGCAGCATTGCGTCCTTTCCGATTATGCCAGACGGCCGCTTAGGTAATGCCGCCTCGTTTCTCCCGCACATCGGCCACAGCGTGGACCCGCAGCGCCAGGAGGGATCCCACGCCCACTCCATCTATCCCTCGCCGGACAATCGTTTTGTGGTCTCGGCGGACTTAGGCACCGACTTGATCTACGTTTACAAGCTCGACACCGCCAAGTGCACCTTGACGCCCAACGATCCGCCTTCCGCTGCCGTCCCTCCGGGTACGGGACCGCGGCACTTTGCATTCCACCCGAGTGGAAAGTACGCCTATGCGATTGAGGAAATGGGTTCCAGCCTCACAACCTTTACTTATGACGCCGCGCGTGGGGTGCTCCACCCGATAGGAACCATCTCCACTGTCCCGAAGGATTACAAGGGTTACAACGATTGCGCGGAGCTGTTCATTCACCCCAGCGGCAAGTTCCTCTATGGTTCCAATCGAGGCCACGACAGCATTACGGTCTTCGCCATCGATCCTTCTAAGGGAACCCCCACCACGATCCAGTATGTCCCCACCGGCGGGAAGACGCCACGAGGGTTTGGCATCGACCCTTCGGGTTCCTTCCTGGTTGCAGCGAATCAGGATACCAACTCCCTTGTGGTTTTCCGGATTGATCCCCAGACAGGCCGCCTGGCGCCGACCGGGCAGAAGGAAGAAGTTCAGTCGCCGGTATGCGTGGTGTTTGCACCAGTAGAATGAACAATTTATAGACTAAGAACCACTCACTTGTTCCGGTGCGTGGATTTATCGGCCCCGCATAGATCATCCGCGCTGACTCTACTTGCGGCGACGTGAGGCACGACGGCCCATCCGCGTCCTTACACTCAATCATCTTGGGATCGAAATGACACCGCGTAGGATCATCGATGACGCCGTCGCGCACTCCATCGAGAGCATCGCGGGCGTCGAGCGCCGCCTTGTGAACGAGGGCATATTTGCTCCGCGGGATGTAGCTTGCCGAATCCTCCCGGGCCGCCACGGCGGGCCACATCGTTCCGAACATCAGGTGCGTCCAAAAGCTCGCCGGATCGCCCTCCACGATGCCGTTGTAGTCGTCAGGGTAGCGCTGCGCTTCGGTAAGCCCCTGCTTGCCACCTGTCGAACAGCCGTTCCAGTAAGAGAGCCTCGGCCTGTTTCCGTAAAATGCGGCGATTATCGCCTTGGACCGAATCGTCATCAGATGGACTGACCGGTATCCCAAGTCAATCAGCTTCTCAGGATGGCCAAGCGCAAAGCTCGCGTCACTCCCGTTCCCGGCATGCCCCGTGTCCGTTGAGGCTGTTGCGTAGCCGCGCTGAACAGAGTCGGCTAGCTCACCATATGTAATCCCCCCTGCCAGCCGCCGTTCCCCACGGCCAGGAACTTCCCATTCCATCCCGATTGGGGCATCCAGACTTCGATTTTGATTTCCGAGTCCGCCAACGGCCTGATGGTCGCCGCAACCCTGCAGAAGGAGGGCAGGTTTCTGTTGAATGCCTGCTCGAATTGCCGCCGGTCATCCGCCGTTTTCACTCGCGGCGGGTAATACGATGGCGGGAGGGTAAACGACTCAGCCGCGACCGGTTCCGCCAGGGTTATCGTCGTTTCCGGGAGCGAAAGACCGGCCATGCTGTTGCAATTGGCGGCCCTTGCGCCGGGCTGACTCAGCGCCAGCGCCGCGAATAATACTCCGAGGACGGTTATCCTCCAGAGCGACATCTTCCGGCCAGCGGGATCCAAGGGTCTGCGGTGGGGGTGGCCCGCTGATTCATCCTACACGCCTTCATGGGCATTCCCCCGCGGCAGCAGAGAGCCGTGGACCAAGAACCAAGGAGGCATTAAGACATAACATGGAACGCGCGCTCCGCTCGTATTCGCGTATTGCCCTCGAATCTTCCCTGCGGGTGTGCCAGCCGGCCTCTGGCCGCGGTTCCCAGGGGGTTTTGGCCCAGGCAGTCAAATCCGCGAGAAGGGGCTTCCTTTCCTGGTCTCTCTCCAACAGGCTCGACATGTAGGCCAGTATCAAGCAGGAGGGGAATCGGATCGGCCCCGGGGGTCACAGGAACTGCCCTGAGCTCAATCGGCCATCGTCAATCGAAAATCGCAAATCGTTCAAATCAGCCGTCGCCGGCAATCCTCCAGAATATCCTTGGTCTTGGAGGCGCCCACGCGCGTCACTCCCAAAGCGCGGTATTCGAGGAGTCCGTCCAGAGTCCGAATGCCTCCTGCGGCCTTGATCTGAACGTGCGCAGGCGAGTGGGCGCGCATGAGTTTCACGTCCTCGATGGTGGCTCCGGATGTGCCGAAGCCGGTCGAGGTCTTAACCCAATCGGCGCCCACTTCCCCGCAAATTTCGCAGAGGCGGATCTTGTGGAACTCCTTAAGATAGCAGTTTTCAAAAATCACTTTCACTTTCTGGCCTTGGGCATGGGCCAGATCCACGATGGCTTTGATCTCGCTACGGACGTAGGCCCAATCTCCACTCAGCACCTTGCTGATGTTCACGACCATGTCCAGCTCTTCGCCGCCGTCGGATAGAGCCTGCTTCGTTTCCGCTAGTTTAATTGCGGTGGCATGGCCCCCGTGCGGAAACCCGATCGTGGTGCTGGCCTTCACCGTGCTGCCGCGCAGAATCCCGGCGCACCTTTCGAGGTGATAGGGCATGATGCAGACGCTGGCGCACTTGTAATCAAGCGCCATCCGGCAGCCGTGATCCAGGTCCTCGACGGTGAGCGACGGGGGGAGCAGGGAGTGGTCGATCATTTTGGCGATCTCATCGTAGGTGTAGTCCATATTGGGCTCCATAAGGGGCAGGGAGTTCCTTCCCCGGGCTGTCCCGAAGTGCAGACATACCATCTGCACGGGAGGAAAGATTCTACGCCTGACGCGCCGGGCCACTCAAGCATCTCCTTCGGGTGGGGTTCGCAATGGGAAGCCATGACAAAGAAAACCAGGCTCGGCCGGTATCGATGCAACCTGTGGAAACAGCGTGCGGGCCGGCACGGAAACCTCCGGGTTAACAAAATAAGGAGATTCGCCTAAAATTCCACCAGGTGACTGGCACTCGATATTAAGACCGGCTCGGGGGCATTCCTGCACGAATTTGAGAATGCCCGGGCGCTGGCACCCAGCCTGGTCACCATGGGGTTGACTGAATGACTCGATTAATTCCCTTGCTCGGGATGCTCGTAATCATGGCGGCGGCGGCCCTCCTTTCCAGGAATCGCAAGGCCATTCCCTGGCGCACGGTCGCCATCGGGCTGGGGTTGCAAGTCCTCACGGCTTTATTCGTCCTGCGCACGGGGTGGGGCTACCGCCTGATGTCCTGGATTTCAAGTGCCTTTGTGAAGGTCCTGAATTGTTCTTTTGCGGGCTCGGAGTTCGTCTTCGGCGACCTGGGGAAACACCAGGGGCAATTCGGGCTTATCTTTGCCTTTCAAGCCTTGCCCATGATCATCTTTGTGGCTTCGCTCTTTTCCATCCTTTACTACCTGCGCATCATTCCGGCGCTCGTCCAGATGACCGGCAGGGCGATGATGAAGCTTCTCGGGACGAGCGGCGCCGAGTCCCTGGAAGTCGCCGCCAGCATCCTGATGGGACAAACGGAAGCGCCCCTGGTGATTCGACCGTATCTGGCGGAGCTTACCGAATCGGAGTTGATGACGATCATGACAGCGGGCATGGCCCACATCGCCGGTTCGGTGTTCGGCGTTTACGTCCTGTTCGGAGCGGAGGCGCGCCACCTTCTGACGGCGGTGGTGATGACGGCGCCGGGAACAATCGTGCTCTCGAAGATGCTGGTTCCAGAGACAGTGAAGCCCAAGACCTCCGGTGAAGCCAAGCTCGCCGAGGAAGCACGCCCCATCAACCTTCTGGACGCCGCCGCGCGCGGGGTCAGCGACGGCCTGCGCCTGGCGTTGAATGTCGCGGCTATGCTGATTGCATTTGTGGCGCTGATTTACCTTATCAACCTGGGCCTCGGCGCCATCCACACCAGCCTGCAAAGGCTGCTGGGTTATCCCCTGGCACCGGTGGCCTGGCTGCTGGGGGTTCCGTGGAAAGACGCGACCACGGTCGGCAATCTGATGGGAACCAAAGTGGTGGTGAATGAGTTCGTGGCGTTTTCGATGCTCGGCCCCCTCAAAGGACACATCGCCGAGCGTTCGTTTACCATCGCCACGTTCGCCCTCTGCGGGTTCGCCAACTTCTCTTCCATCGGGATTCAGATCGGCGGCATCGGCGCCCTGGCTCCCACCCGCAAGCAGGACCTTGCCCGGCTGGGTTTCCGGGCGCTCATCGCGGGTACATTGGCCAATTACCTCGCGGCGGCCATCGCCGGGTTGCTGCTGGCCTGAGCATTTTAGATTTTCGATTTTGGATTTTCGATTGCCCGCGCCCTCTCGAGTGCGAGGCGGCTGTGAGTCCAAAATCCAGAATGGTGTGAATCATGGGCCAACGAACGCCACTGCACACGCGTCAATGGGGGCACGGTTATGAGGAGGCGGAGGAGGCGGCTGTCTTCATTCGCAAGAAAGCCTTTGTCCCACGCGTGGCCATCACGCTCGGATCGGGATTGGACGAGGTGGTAGGCAGGCTGAGCACAGAGGTGAACATCCCCTACAAGCTCATCCCGCATTTTCCCGTGACCACGGTGCAGGGGCACGGCGGCACGTTGCATTTGGGAATGTGGAAGCACGTACCCATGGCCATTCTGGAGGGCCGCGTGCACTATTACGAAGGCCACGCCCCGGCAACCGTGGTATTCCCAGTGCGCGTCCTGGCGCTGGCAGGCGTCCAAACCTTCATTCTGACCTGCGCTGCGGGGGGCATCGCCTCCAGATCCAAACCGGGCGATTTCATGGTCTTTTCCGACCATCTGCATTTGCAGGGAGTGAACCCTCTGGTCGGAATCCACGACTCGCGCTGGGGCGCGCAATTTGTGGATTTGACGGAGGCCTACGATCCTGCTTTGCGGCGCATTGCTCGCAAGGCGGCCAGGAAGTTGGGCGTGCGGTGCTCCGAAGGCATCTACGCGTCATTGCTGGGACCCACCTATGAGACGCCGGCGGAAATCCGGGCTTTGAAGGCCATGGGCGCCGCCGCGGTGGGAATGTCCACCGTGCCGGAAGTGATGGCGGCCCGGCAATTGCAGCGCAGGGTGCTGGCTATCGCCACGATCTCCAATCGCGCCGCAGGACTGGCGGGAAAGCCCCTGTCGCACGAAGAGGTCCTGGCCGCCGGACGTGCCGCGTCGCGCCACCTTGCGGACCTCCTCGACGAGGTCATTCCGCAATTGATGGCGGGTGACGTCCGCCTTAGAGTGCGGTAGCAGCAGCTACCGCGCTGGAGTTTCTACATTTTGCGATGACGGTTCCGCGTGAAGGCGTCAAGTAGACGTAAAGATTTTACGGGATCAAAAATCGAAGTCACGAGGGCTGGAATTCTAGAAAGCGAATTGGTTGATCAGGGAGATTATTTCGTCGGGCTGTGCCTGAACGTCGGAAGACCCTCGCCGCAGGTAAACCACACTGTCCAGCGTGTCCAGCGGCTTTTCGCCGCGCGCCGCAGCGATTCTACCGATGGTCATTCCTCG
>DATJVT010000594.1:0-5691 GCA_035501695.1 Terriglobia bacterium
CACGTTCGCAACCCGCCTGAGTGCGGGGGGAGTAGCCGACAACTTCGTGACCCAAATGCTCCGGCAAGGCGATGCGCAGGTCTTCAAGCGCTACAGCCAAGCCAAGCTGAACATGATGAGGGAATCTCTCGAAAAACTTGATAGGCAGGCTAATGAGCACCGGAAGAATTCTGGAACACCGGACGTGAATTAGCGATTTTTGGAACACTTTTGGAACACTGGAGCCCAAAACCAGGTTGGAGATTATGGACCGGTTCTTGAGAATGAATGAGTTAGGTGGTACGCCCGGGGTGATTCGAACACCCGACCCCTTGCTTCGTAGGCAAGTGCTCTATCCAGCTGAGCTACGGGCGCACACAGGTTTTGGCGCGCGGCTCGATCGTTCGAGGGCATGCTGAAACGCCGGCGGTTGCTGTTCCGTTCCCGGCCGACATGCCTGACCACCTTTGTCACAGCCCGTCACTCTCTCACGCGGAGCCGCTTGCGAGACGAGAGTAGTTTAACCTCTATTTGGCGCGAATTCAACTCGAGCTGTGTTCTGTAGCGGTGTTCCGTTACACCTCTCCTGACTGACCGCACCTAATACGTCGCTGCCCTCCTGGCACCTTAAGTCACATTGCACTTCTGGCGATACAAAAGCATCCAAATCCCTCGCGTGCAGAACTTGATGGCAGAGGTTCCCGGCACAATAGGGGAGGGGAGGTGGAATATGCCCGCTTCGAGGTTAATGGGGAATCTCGGCAGGCGCGATCTCGCTGAGTTTCGCGAGGTCGAGTAGCATTTCCCCCTCGATACCTGGCTCGAAGGCGGGGACAAAGCGGGCCCCCCAGGTCACTTCCTCAAAGCGGTAGGAGTGGCGGACGTACACGGTCTGGAAAAAGGTATCGTCGAAGGCCTTGATCATGATAAGGAACTCCGCCTGGGACTTTTCCAGGTCTTTCGGTCCCTCCATCCAGAGCGGGCTTTCCGGGTCAATGGGATGGACGATGGTCCAGGAAAGCGGCAGGAACTGGACCTGCTGCCGCTCTAACGTGAGGTATTTGTATTTCCGCACCGGTCCCTGGTCCGAAGATTCAACCGTACTCAACATCACGCGCGCTTCAACTTCCATCAAGTTGTTGCTGCGCCGGTTGGCCACCCGGAATTGCAGGCTGGCGCCGGACTGATAAGGCGCCACTACCATCTGCCGGCTGAAGGCCAGCCGCGCGGCCGGACGCGAGAATCGCCCATAAACCAGGCCGGTGCCAATGGCCAGTGCCATCAAACCCAGCAGGGCTTGAACGGACGCCACCAGGCTGTCCAGATCGCTGTTGGGGGAGATCCGCCCATATCCCACCGTAGTAAAGGTCTGGGCGCTGAAAAAAAAGGCGCTCATGAACCGTTCCAGAGTCGTGCTGGTGTCTGCGCCTTGCAAGTGCTGAACGCCCAGTTCCATATAAATAAGGGCAAATAGCACGTTGGCGAGAAGAAATCCGCCCAGTATCAACGCCGTAAATACCGGCCACGAAGTGTTGATCATGAAGAGGTAGGGATGAATGTCGCGCCAGTTGGTCCCGCGGCGGCGAACGTTGAAATCCCCTCTGGGATTGATGATGCGGCTCAAGCCGCCGCGGTATTTTTCCGTGAAACCGGGGTCAAAAGAAGGCCTTTGCATAGTTCACCGATTAACTTTAGTGATTATAACCAAGTGGGAAACGGAGCCCAATTGGATGGACTCGTGAGAGAAGCGCACTCGAACGCAGCAGCCGGGTAGTGGCTCGCCGTCGTCTTTCTGTCCCCTGTAACCTATCCCCTGTCACCTGCCCTTAAGACATCCTGCTGCCCCCTATTCCCTGTGCCCTGTCATCTGTCTTTAAGGAAGGTCCCCTCTTCGAGTTCGAGGAACGCCTGGCGGAGCTGCTCCTGCGTGTTCATCACGATGGGACCGTACCACGCCACCGGTTCCTCCAGGGGTTTTCCGGAAACCAGCAGGAACCGGATTCCATCTTCCCCGGCCTGTACCATCACCTCATCGCCCCGGTCAAACAGAATCAGGGAGCGGTTGTCCGCCTCGGTGGGAGGATGGGTATCCGCCCATCCCACTGGTTCCGTGGGTACGGCAAGCGGTCCCGAGGCGTTGCAAAACTTCCCCTTCCCGGCAAAGACGTAAGCGAAGGCGTGGCGGGTGGTTTCGATCGGCAGAGACTTGCGCTTGCCCGGCGGCACGGAGACATCGAGGTAAATCGGATCGGCGGCAACGCCATCCACCGGTCCCTTCTTCCCCCAGAAACTGCCGCAGACAATGCGCACGCGCGTGCCGTCGTCGTCCTGGACCTCGGGAATGTCGGGCGCCTTGGCTTCCTGATAACGTGGGGAGGTCATCTTGAGGGTGGAAGGAAGGTTTCCCCACAACTGGAACCCGTGCATGCGGCCTGCCGCGTCGCCTTTGGGCATTTCCTGATGAATGATGCCGCTTCCCGCCGTCATCCACTGCACGTCGCCGGCGCCAATGGCTCCCTGGTTTCCCAAACTGTCGCCGTGCTCCACCGTTCCTGCCAGAACGTAGGTGATGGTTTCAATGCCGCGATGGGGATGCCACGGAAACCCAGCCAGATAATCCTGCGGAATGTCGTTGCGGAAGTCGTCCAAGAGCAGGAACGGATCAAAATCTGACGTATTGCCGAAACCGAAGGCACGGCGCAGGTGGACACCCGCGCCCTCCAAGGTAGGCTTAGACCGAATCAGTCGCTTGATGGGTCGAAGGGACATGTTCGTCTCCTGGCTGGGGATGAAAGTTCACGCAAGGAGTTTCTTCACGACGTTCCCGGAAATATCAGTAAGGCGAAAATCCCTGCCCTGGAATTTGTACGTCAGTTTGGTGTGGTCGATACCCATAAGATAGAGGATGGTGGCGTGCATGTCGTGGATGTCGATGGGATCTTCCACCACGTTGTAGCCCAATTCATCCGTCTTCCCCACCGTCATGCCGGGTTTGATCCCCCCCCCCGCCAGCCACATGGAGAAGGCTCGGGGGTGATGGTCGCGCCCGAGAAACTTGGATTGCGCGCGGGCCTCATTCATGGGCGTGCGCCCGAATTCTCCACCCCAGACCACCAGCGTGGAATCGAGCAAGCCGCGTTGCTTGAGATCCTTCACGAGGGCGGCGGACGCCTGATCGGTTTCCTGGCATAGCTTCGGCAAGCGATGAGCAATGTCGTCATGCGGGGAGGTGCCGTGGTGATCCCAACCCCGATGATAAAGCTGCACGAACCGCACGCCCCGCTCCACCAGGCGCCGCGCCAGCAGGCAGTTGTTGGCAAAAGATTTCTTGCCCGGTTCGGTGCCGTATAGCTTGTGAATGTGATCGGGTTCCTTGGCAATGTCCGCCAGTTCCGGAACACTGGTCTGCATCCGGTACGCCATCTCGTAAGATGCGATGCGCGTGGTGATCTCCGGATCGTTTGCCGCTTTCAGATTCATCTCGTTGAGGTCTTTCAGTGTGTCCAGCGATTCGCGCCGCTGCTCGGGTGAGACGCCTTCGGGATTGGTAAGGAACAGAACAGGGTCGCCTTGCGAACGGAACTCCACGCCTTGATAAACCGTAGGGAGGAATCCGCTTCCCCAGCAGGACTTGCCGCCGTCGGGCTGGTTCTCGCCCGAGAGCAAGACCACAAACCCCGGAAGATCGGCGCACTCGCTTCCCAGGCCGTAAGTCAGCCACGAACCCAAACTGGGACGCCCAATGATCTGAAAACCGGAGTTCATATAAATCTGGGCGGGAGCATGATTGAACTGAGTAGTGCCGATCGATTTCACAAAGGAAACGTTGTCGGCAATTCCCTGAAGATGGGGTAGGAGTTCTGAGACTTCCGCGCCGCTCGATCCACTCTTCGAGAAGTTGTAAGGCGACCCCAGCAGGCGGGGTACCCCCTTGATGAAAGCGAAGCGCTGGCCTTGCAGAAACTCCTGTGGGATCAGTTCGCCGTTGTATTGCTGCAGCTTGGGTTTGAAGTCGAGCAGGTCAAGTTGGGAAGGCGCGCCAGCCATGAACAAATAAATTACGCTCTTGGCCTTTGCGGGAAACATGGAGGGTTTGGGAGCCAGCGGATTGGGCGCGCTCGGCGGCACCGCCGCGGTTGCGAATAGGTCGCGACCCATAAGGAGTGAGAGGGCGCTGGCGCCGATGCCAATTCCCGCCTCCTTGAAAAAATATCGCCGGGTAAGGGCCTTCATCAGGCCTTCGCAGTCGTACGGAAGTGGGTCGTTCATAGGTTAATCCTCAGTGAGCGCTTCGTCCAGGTTGAGCAGGACGTTTGAAACCATGGTCCATGCCGCCACCTCTGGCAGGCCCGACGCGGGCCCGGTGTATCCCTTGGCGACAGAGCCTGCAGCCTTGGGGTCTTTTTGGAAATACCCGACTTCATTCTGGTAATAGGCGAGAATCCGGTCGAGTTCCGGTGCGGTGGGGCGCCGGGTCAGGCAGCGGCGGAATCCGTAGGTAGCGCGAGCGGCGGCGTCCGCTCCTCCATCTTGAACGATCTTGCGGCCCAAGGCCTGCGCGGCTTCAAAGAATGCCGGGTCGTTGAGGGTCGTCAGGGCCTGGAGCGGGGTATTGGTCCGCACTCGCCGCACCGTGCAAAACTCGCGGGTGGGCGCGTCGAAGGTGGTCCAACTGGGATATGGCGAGGTGCGCCGAATGAAAGTGTACAGCGAGCGGCGGTAGCGGTCTTCGCCGGTGCTCTCCTCCCATTTGTCGTCGTTGTAAGGCCGGTCCCAGACGCCGGCGGGTTGGTAGGGGAAAACGCTGGGTCCGCCGATCTTCGGGCTGAGCAACCCGCTCGCGGCCAGGGCCGTGTCCCGAATAGTTTCCGCCGGCACGCGGAACCGAGGACCCCGCGCCAGCAGTAGATTGTACGGGTCCTTTTCCTCGAGCTCCGGCGTGGCGCTCGAGGATTGGCGGTAGGTGGCGGAGGTCACCATCAGCCGCAGCATCTTCTTCATGCTCCAGCCGTCACGCATGAACTCTGTAGCCAGCCAGTCGAGCAAAAGCGGGTGCGTGGGAGGCGAGCCCTGCGTTCCGAAATCTTCGCTCGTCTCCACAATACCGCGGCCAAACAACTGCTCCCAGTAGTGATTCACCGTGACCCGCGCGGTGAGGGGATTGTCGTCCGACACCAGCCAGTTGGCCAGGCCCAGCCGATTCGGCATTTGATCGTCAGGCAATGGATTAAGGACGAAAGGAACTCCCGCGCACACTTGGTCCCCCACGCTCAGGAAAGAGCCGCGAATGTGGACGTGCGTACAAGGCCGCTCGAACGAACTCCTTTCACCCATAACCAGGGTGGTGGTAATGCCCAGCTTGGCAACCTCTTCCTCAAGCTTTTTCTTCTGATCGCGGGCCGGCTGGAGGAGAGATGCAATGGCCCGATACGCAGCGGCCAGGTCGGCGGCTTGCTTTTCCCTTCGCTGCGCGGGAGGCAGATCCAATACGGGACGAAGCCGCGCTGGGACGGTCGTGACCAGGCGAGGATCGGACATGGTGGTGACGGAGAGACGGAAGCGGCCAATTCCGCATTTGGAGAATGCCATGTCGTGCTTCAGTCGAATCGTCAGTGCGGTGCCGCCCGGGAAACCAAAAGGCTTGTCGGGAATAAGTACTCCGCGGCGGGTGGTCGTTGACTTATCAGAGGAGATGTCGATGCTCCACCCCTT
>DATJVT010000595.1:0-2197 GCA_035501695.1 Terriglobia bacterium
GGAAGATCGAGACGGCAGGCCGGATGCGCCCCGGCCTCCCCCGCAGCGAATGTGCCTCCTCTATGTTGTCGCCAAGATTCTGGAAAACACACCCTGATTAGCTTGCTCGGCTGGAAAGGGTCACCTCATGATGACCGGATAGTAGCCCCAGTCGGTTCCAAGGGGGCGGATGCCCACCAAGTAGTCGCCGGGTGAAATTCGGGAGAGATCAAACGTGACCTTCAACGTGGTCAAGCTCCGCTCGATCGATGCATTCGCTGAGGCCCTAATGAGCGGCTCCCCCGATTCCTGCCGAAAGATGGCCACCTCGTATGTGCCGACGCGGGTTCCCTCCGGAAGGAGGAAGGTCACGTCATCGAAACCCCGCGGGAATACAAGTGGCCCTTTGCCAGGCCCCTGATCACCGCGAAGCACCAACGGCTTCGTTAGATCAGCAATGACATGATTGTGCGCCGTAATAACAGGCTGGGGGCCGGCGCGCCACTTCCACAAGCCGAAGGAAAGGACCACGATGATGACGGCGGCAGCCATGCTCAAATATGCCGCGCGTTTTCGCCATTCCACTTGCCTGCGAAAGACAGCGTACTCCCGGAAGCACGGGCTGCACGTACCCAGGTGATCGATCCAGTTCAGAACGTCCTCGGGTCCGAGCCTGCGGAGCGCCATCGCCTTTAGCACCTCGTTTCCGGGGCATCCCGCACGCTCTGGATTGGGAAAACCTCCCCCGGATAGAACGCGCTCGTAAGCCTCGAACAGTCGGGCCTCTTCTCGCTTTGCAAGCGCTCGATTAGGCATGGCCTTCGCCCCCTTCTCCGGGCCGACTCTTCCGACCTTTCCGCTTCATAATGCGAGCGCGGACCTTATCCATTGCCTGGTGGAAGAGAACCTGTGCACTGTTCGCGGTGGTTTTCAGAAGTTTTGCAGTGTCTCTCCAGGAGTACCCAGCCTTCTTCCGGAGAAAGAAAGTGCGCCGTGCCCGCGGGTTCATGTACTGAAGTAATTCTCTCACCAGCACGTCATCCTCAATGGTTGGACGCTGCCTGCGCTTTCGAATACCCTTGATGAAAGGGAGGTCCTGGAACGTGCCAACATAGATGAGAGGAGGGCGCGTTTTTAGGTACCGGCCAAACCTCCGAACGAAGGCCACATATAGGTAACTGTCGAGATTCCGAATCGGCTTGTTTGGTTGGGGATGTTTCTTTCTGGCCTTCGAAGTTGCACGGAGTACACCTTCGAGGATGTCTTCGGCTACGGAGGAATCCGGTTCGTACCGCCGAGCATAAGCCAGCATGCGGCCCCAGTTTTTGCGGGCAGCCGCAAGCAGATCAGTTTCAACCTCTGTCCCGGAGCCGTCCGGCTTCCAGATCCAGACGGGCGGATCGGCCTCGAATTGATCACCCATGGTTGCCGCCAAGTCTCTCCGGTCGCAATTGCGGGAATTCTAACACCCGCCCAGTGTTCCGCAGCGATCTTTCCCCCCTAATATAGACGAGCCCACAAGAATTCAAAAACTTAACGTCCGGAACAATTTTCTCCCACGCCCAGATTCTCCCCCGACATCCCTTAAGTGACTTGGTAATTTCCGGCTCTCTCAATATGGGGCAATACGCATAAGCAGGCCCAGGCACCCAATCCGCCGGCGGCAATGGGGGAGTCTGTCTATTAGCAAACCCGTCGCGTCGAGGGCAGTCGTGTCAACTGGGGCCTTGCGATTAGCGGCGAGAGCTGATTCGTTCATCGGGAGGTAGTTGTCGGTCGACGAACCATGTGAGTGCGATTGCGCCAGGGCAGGTTGTATGAAGGGCCAAGGAAATGCAACTGAAGGGAACGGCCGGAGTGGGGGTGCCGTTGGCACGGACGCTGTCCGGGCTTCCGTCATCTGGACTTCCGAACTGGACGCCATACTTCTCGATGGATATACACGCGGCTGGGCCGGCGCCCGCGAAGCGGTCAATAAAATTCAGGCGTTGCGCCCTAAATGGCGCAGCTACATCATCTGGAACCGCGCTGAGCAGCTTGGTTTTCAACAGGACTACGTTCTTAAGCGACCACCCTGGTCGGCGGCGGACGACGCGGCTTTGACGGACTTCGCGCAAGAACAGTCGATAGAAACCATCGCTGGCTGGCTGCATCGCCCGGCAAGGGCTGTCCGGAAGAGATTCTCAGTACTTCGCAAAAGCGCCAGAATGCGGGATAA
>DATJVT010000596.1:0-9483 GCA_035501695.1 Terriglobia bacterium
ATCACGGGGAATGCCGTTCAGGGCAAGTTGTGCCTCAAGGGCGGCGCCGCGCGATTTTAGGTCATGGAGGTTAAGGCTGGTGGTGATGAATTGATCGGTTTTCGGCGTGCTCTCGGTTTTGCCAGTCCAACTGGCCGATTGTTCCAAAACCTGGCTGGCAGCACCGGAATCTCCGGCGGCTACACGAGCCAAAAGCAATTCGGCCTCAGCTTGCTTCATAGCGTCGGTGGCGAGATGATGTGCCCTGGTGCCGTCAACACTGCCCCGTCCGGCTACGGGCAAAAGAAATCCTTTGGCCATGCGGTATACGCCCCAAGCCAATAAGCTGGCCACCATCATCACGAGCACAAAACAAAGCAATAGCATCTTAAGGCTTAAGACCAACGACGGCGGGGCCGCCTGCGCTTCAGGGAGTGAACCTCCTGCGGCAGAGGCTTTTTGGGTCGCATTTTCGATTTCCAGAATTGCACTTACCACCTCAGCTTCCGATGGCTTAGGTGATTCTGCCGAATGGCGGACTCTTAGGTTCGTGTCCATAATGACCTCATCAACCCGAGGGTACGACCGGAGCTTGTGGGCGGCAATGACCCGCTAGTACTATGTCAGCTGATATCAATAAGTTGGAAGGGCGATATTAGGTGTTGCACGGGGATTGCCAAAGGGGTATACTTAATAAACTTGATCAGTTTTTGTGACCGAACACCACGCTCGTCGAAGGCCGCAAACGTAAGGACTTTGCGGCGTTTTTCGTCTTGGGGATGCGGTTGCGAGACGAGAACAAGTCAATCCAACACAATTAGAGGAACACAGACAATATATGGATAGAGAACAAGGTGTCGTGAAGTGGTTCAACAACGCGAAGGGCTATGGGTTTATCCAGCGAGCTTCCGGAGATGATGTCTTCGTCCATCACTCCGCCATCCAGGCAGACGGTTACCGAACATTGAGCGAAGGCGAAGCCGTGGAGTTCGCCGTCACAAAAGGTCCCAAAGGGCTGCAAGCCGAAAGCGTCAAGAAACTCTAAGGACAACCAGCAACTCCCGTCCGGCCCGCGCCGCAGCCCATACTTCGGCGCGGGCTTGCACCCCAAATCCCGGAGGAGACCGCAATGCAAATCCAATATGTCGGATTTCAATTGAAAGCGCACGGTCGGGATTATACTTACCGGGTCATCGATAATCAGGCAGCAGACCGCGAGTTCATTTTCAGCATCTCCAACCGCTCCTTTACAGAAAAACAGCTGCCTTTTCAGGAGGCCGCGGGGCTCTGCTACCAGAAGCTCCAAAAGGCCCTGGAGCTCGAGACCGCCGAGAAACCTCTCCCGCGGCGCACCACCCTCTCCGCTCAAGATCTGGATGTCTACCGCCAATCACGCCGTCCCGCTCGCAAGCGCTCCTGGTGAGGTTCCGCATGACCCCCAAACAACGCATGCTGGCAGCACTCGGCCGCCGCAGGGCGGACCGCCTGCCCGTCACCACCCATCACGTCATGCAGTATTATCTCGACAAGTACGAAGGCGGAATTTCCGCCCAGGGCTTTTTTGATCGCTATGGATTGGACCCCATTACCTGGGTCGTAGAGCACAAACCCGCGCCCGGCACGGGTGATTACTTCGATCCCTTGCAAGGCGAACCCGGCTTTCTGGAAGCACGTCGGGTCTGGTCTGTCCGCTGGCGGACGGAATGGGAGAACATTCCGGACGATACTTACAAGACCCGGCGCTACCGCTTTGTGACGCCCAAGGGCGTACTGACCATGGTGACCCAATCGAACGATCAGACCACCTGGGTCAGTGAATACCCTGTCAAAAACAAGCGGGATATCGACCTGATCGGGGAATTCGTCACCGCGCCGTGGTGCGATGTCGAGGCTGCGAATCGAGTTGCAGAGGAGTATGGCGAACGCGGCCTGGTGCGCAGCCATATTCCGTGTTTTGACGTCTATGGCCAACCGGGCACCTGGCAGGACGCTTGTTGCCTTTACCCCACCGAGCAATTGATCCTTGCGACCTACGACGATCCTGGCTGGGTGCATGAGTTTCTACGCATTCTCCATCGTCGCAAGAAGGTCTACATCCAATCGATGGCGGGCGCGAAAATCGACCTGGTGGAACTGGGGGGCGGGTCAGCCTCCTCTACGGTAATTTCCCCCCGGGTTTTTGACGAATTCGTGGCGCCTTATGACACGGAGTTAATTGCCCTCGCTCACCAGGCCGGCCAGCGGATCGTCTACCATACGTGTGGCGGCATGATGCCCATCCTTGAGAAAGTCGCGGCCATGAAACCCGACGCCATGGAAACCTTCACACCGGAAGCCATGGGCGGGGATGTGCGCCTGGCAGAAGCCAAGCGGCGCATTGGCGATCGTGTTTGCTTCATTGGCGGATTGGACCAGTTTCACTCATTGAAAGATTGCACCCCGGAGGCAACGCGCGCTGCCGTGCGCTCCTGCTTTGAGGCGGCGGGAGAAGGTGGCGGGTATATCCTTTCCCCGTCCGATCACTTCTTCGACGCAGACCCAAATCTGGTTCGTGCTTACGCCGAGGCTGGCCGCCAGTGCGTCTATCCGGCGTGATGAAGCTTAATCGCACCGCCATCGCGCCCATGCCGGGAATCCCCCTGTCGATCGTGTGTCAATTCGTAACACGGGGCCAATTGGTACGATGCGCAATATCTCGGGATGCCGGTGGCGCAACGAAGCACATGACAACGCAACGGTTCCGGCGACGAAGGGAGCGGTTATGAAGATCGGGAGGACGACATTAGTCTTGATCTGCCTGGTGTCGTCGGCAGTCGGGGCTTTCGGTGCGGAGGGTTGGAAAGTTCCATCCGTTACAAAGAAATTCCCGAATGGTCTGGTCGTAGTTGTCTCCGAAGATCACTCGGCCCCCACCTTCGGATTGTGCATCTCCTATCGCATCGGGTTTCGCCTGGAACCTGAAGGCCGTACGGGGTTCGCACACCTGTTCGAGCACATGATGTTCGAGGGCACGCCGGACTCCCCCAAGGGAACCTTTGACCGCGTGATTGAGGGTGGAGGAGGCTCCAACAACGCCGACACCCGATACGACTTTACCGAATACCTTGATACAGCGCCCGTTTCCGCGCTTGAGCCAGTGCTATGGCTCGAAGCCGACCGGCTGAAGGGTCTGGATTTTTCTCCTGAACACCTGGACAACCAGCGGAAAGTCGTGGAAGAGGAAGTCCGCGTCAATGTACTGGACGCGCCCTATGGGCTATTTTACGCCATTGACTTGCCTGGCAAAGCCTATGACCGGTTTCCCAACGCCCATAATTTCTATGGCGATTTCAAGGACCTTGATGCCGCGAAAATCGAGGACGTGGAGGCCTTCTTTCATCATTATTACGCCCCCAATAACGCCTTCATGGCGATTGCGGGTGATGTAACCCCGGCGGATGTATTCGCCAAAGTGGAAAAGTACTTTGGCGGGATCGCGCCGCGCCAGGTTCCACCCAAACCCGACCTTACTGAGGCGCCGCAGACGGCGGAACGACGCTTCACTCAACAGGACAAGCTGGCCCACGTGCCCGCCCTGGCCATCGGTTACCGCATGCCGCCGCGCAACTCGCATGACGCCGTGGTCGGGGCGCTGGTGGGGGAATTGCTGCACAACGGCCAGGCCTCACTGCTCTATCAGGCGCTGGTAAAAGAGAAAAAGGTGGCGGTTGAAGTCAGCGGGGGGGTCAACTTTGTGTTCGGGAATCCCTTCGAATATGACGGTCCCACGCTCTTGACATCGTTCATCGTTTACCCCCCGGATTTGAAGGAAGAAGCAGTCCTTACGGCATACGACGCAGCTTTGCAGGATCTCGCCATGCATGGGCCCGGAGAGGAGGCACTAACGCGCATCAGATCCAAGATGCAATCCGATTGGTATTCAAACATGGAGATCCCTCTTGACCGTGCCTCCCTGCTTTCCCACGCCACACTGCTGGATGGTTCTCCGGGACGGGTAAACGAAATCCCCGATGAACTGGCCCGGATCACCCCGGAGGAGGTTCAGGCTTTTGCCTCCAAATACCTGGTGAAGACCAACCGCACCATTATCGACCGCGTCCCCGCTCCTTCCGCGGGACAAAACGCGGGTGGCCAGAAAGGAGCCCGCTAATGAGTCGAGGCATCCCCTGCTCTGCCGAAAACCCCTTGGAGCGCTATGGCTCAACACCGTCATCGCATCAGGATCATGGCTGGATGAATGCGCGATTCCCGGCGGTATCCAGGCGCCGCAAACCCTGGCGCTATGCGCAATCGCTACTGTTGCTGGGATTGCTGCTTCTGGCTTCAGGTCGGCCCGCGTCCGCGGAGAAGGAGAAACCCCTCCCGAGGGACCTGCCTCCCTATGGCGAACTAAAGCCCTTCCAAGCCCCGCAGGTCACAACGCAGAAGCTTGCCAATGGCCTGACGGTGTGGATGGTTCCGCGCCCGGGCTTCCCTAAAGTCTCGTATTCGTTGGCGGTGCGTGGGGGCTTGTCCGCTGATCCCCAGGACCGTCCCGGACTGGCCGACCTCCTGACGGCGACCATCGACCAGGGCACCGCGACGCGGTCTGCCAAACAAATCGCGGAAGAAATCCAATCCGCAGGGGGAGACTTGAGCGGCGCAGCGGGGAGCGAGTCCATCGTGGTAGGCGCGAGCGTCCTAAGCTGGAAGGCCGAGGCAGGATTGACCGTGCTCGCCGACGTGATACAGAACGCTTCCTTCCCCGATAGCGAGGTGGCACTGGCCAAACGGAACGCCGCCGACAACCTGGAACAGCAGGAATCCGACCCGTCCTTCCTGGCCGGCCGGGCCTTGGCGCGCGTGCTGTTTGGACAACATCCCTACGGAGTAACTTCTCCAACCCAGGACTCCATCGCCAAGACCACCCCGGCGGAACTGCGAAGCGAGTACGCGCGACGGTTCCGGCCGGACCAGGCGATATTAGTGGTAGTGGGCGATTTCGATGCGGCCAGAATGGTCGCTTCCATCACATCGCTTTTTGGCAAGTGGGCCGCGCCCTCTACACCCCCGGTGCCGGCGGTTGAAAAGCCCACGGCGGTCCCCCCCCACGCGGTCTTCTTGGTTGATCGCCCCGACTCCGTCCAAACCACCCTCGCCGCCGGGTCCATCGGCCCACCCCAGGCCAGTCCGGACTACGCCGCCACCCAGGTGGCGAATGCGGTCTTTGGCGGGATGTTTGGCTCACGCTTGACGCTCAATATCCGGGAGGACAAGGGCTACACATATACGCCGGGCTCATATTTAGTCTCGCGGCGAACCGCAGGTATTTTTCAGACCTGGGCGGCTGTACGAAATGAGGTTACGGGAGCGACGGTCAACGAGATTGACTACGAACTCAATCGGATGGCCACTACCAGTCTTTCGGAAGAAGAACTGGTCCACGCCCAACGATACCTGGTGGGAAACCAGGCAATCGAACTTCAAGCGCAGGATTCCGTTGGGCGATCGCTCGCGCGACTTTGGGCTCTCGGCCTGCCCCCGGAAGAGTTGGGACTCGAAAGCGAACGTATCGGCAAAGTGACCGTTAAAGACGTGGACGAGGCCGGGCAAAAGTACTTTCCCGCGGCGCGGCAGGCAATTGTTGCGGTGGGGGTCGAAAAGGTCATCAAAGACCAATTGGCGCCGTTCCAGCTGGAGATTCAGACAGCGCCATAGATCCAGGAAACCTAATTGTTTCCGACCGTCTGTGGACTTACGGTTCCGGCTGCGGCAATCACCGTCTGCGTCGTGGGTTCCTCCGGCATGACAATCCAGGCAATGAAGTAGCCGAGGATTCCCCAGCCGCCAAATATGGCGAGCATCAGCCAGATAATGCGCACCAGCGTGACATCCAAATCCAGGTAATTCGCAAATCCTGCGCACACCCCAGCGATTTTCCTGTCGGCGCGTGAGCGCATAAGCTTCTTGCTCACCGAAGGCACGGGCACAGTGAGAGCGGTACCGCAATGGCAGCAGAAATTTACGCGCTGGGCATATTCCTTTCCACATTGAGGGCAGAACATATCGCTTCCTCCCATCCGACGGACTCGGTTATCCCTGAATACGGATCAGGAGCCAAGAAAGTTCCGTACCTTATTGCCGCCCTGAACACTCCGCAGTGGACAAGCGCCACCCCAAGGGTCCGGTTCTTGGATTTCGTACCTCCAGGGCGAAGATTTGGAGTAAGATGCCTCGGTCACCCAAATGTCGCAGACGGGGCCTTCGACCCGCATTCCGCCGGGAAACTGAGCCATGGCTTGGCGTTCACCGCGATCCTGCAATGTGATGCTACGGGGGTTTTCCCTACGCCGCCGCGTAGCTCTAAGCTTGGCGCTGGTACGCCTGATTTTGGTACCCGTCATCTTCGTCGCGGTGTATTACCTTTTTGCCATGGCCTCGATTGTCGATCGTATCGTAAGCGTTGACGCTCCCGTGGCCACGAATGCCGAGCGCGCCTCAATTGAGATGCTGGACGCCCGTAGGGCGGAAACCAATTACTTTCTGTTGCACGATCCTGACGATATTGCCCGCAACCGGGAGTCTCTGCGGCAGCTCGAGAAAACGGTGCATACCTGTCGCACCCTGCAGCCGGAGGAAAAGATCACCTTCGATGATCTCACCACCCAAATCACGTTTTACCAGTCAAGTTTCAACCGTGCGGTGGAACTGCTGGGAGAGGGCAATCTTCCGCCCATACAAAGTCTGCGGGAAATCGTGCGAACTTACCAGAAGGACCTGGACGACGTCTTGGTGCGTGCGCCCCGCGAAAGCCGCACTCGTGTGATTGAGATGTTGCGTGCCCGTATTGAATCCTTTGATGCCGAAGTTGCTGCCAAAGTGGAGGGAAACGACCCGGAAATCCGCCAAACTTCGCGGGACCTGGCCACCGCAAGCCAGCGGATACTTAACCTCCTATCTGAGCTCGAAAGCCGTAGTTGGGAGCGTGTCCAGAAGGACCACCAGCGCGCACGTGCCCTGCTTGTGCGGGCCGAGGTACTGGGAGGGATTATCTCCGTAATCACCTTGCTGGTGAGCATCTGGGTCAGCTTTACGCTGCCTCGCCAGGTCGTCAAGCCCTTGACCGACCTGAAACAAGCGGTGGACCACGCCGCCGCGGGGAACTACGAGATCGAGTTTGAAGTGAAGGGAGACGGCGAGGTGGTGGAACTCGCCGACAGCGTACGTAATCTCATCGCCCACGCGCAGGAGAAGCATAATGGCGGTGGAAAGCCCTGAGGGGGTAGGGCCACGCCCGCGAGCATTTCACTTGACGGCCGCCCTTTTTCCCATTATCACTGATAATCTGACCGATGGAGGGAAAACAGATTCGAGGAGGATTTCATCATGAAGGGGAAGCCGGAAGTCGTCGAGGTCCTGGCCAAGATGCTTAAGGAAGAACTGGGCGCCATCAGCGAGTATTTCATTCACGCCGAGATGTGCGAGAACTGGGGCTATAAGAAGCTGAGCGACCACACCAAGAAAGAGTCCATCAATGAGATGAAGCACGCGGAAAAACTCATCGAGCGGATCCTCTTCCTGGAAGGCACGCCCAATCTGAATGACATGCCCAAGCTGAACGTGGGCAAGGACGTAAAGGCGCAGTTTCAGAACGACCTGGCGCTCGAAAAAAACGCCGTTGCCGAATACAACGCCGCCATCGCGACCTGCCGCAAAGCCGGCGACCATGCCTCAGCCGACCTGCTCCAGACGATCCTGGCGGACGAGGAGGAACACGTTGATTTTCTGGAAGAGCAACTCGGCCTCATCGACAGTGTCGGGATCCAGAATTACCTCGCAAAGCAGGTGTAGAACACTTTAGTATTTCGATTTGCGATTTTCGATTGCAAAGAGCCGGGGCTCGTCGATTTACCCTCGGGGAATGGTAGTCTCACACCTCATCCCTTAATTACCCCCATCGGCTTCAGCCTTGCGACGCGCCGTGCCAAGCCGGCATTGTGCACCACGTCAATGACCGCATCCACGTCTTTGTAAGCTTCCGGAATCTCCTCCGTAATCCCGTCGCGCGAATCGGCCCGCACGATGATGCCGAGATCTTCCAGGCGCTGCCGGGCGTCCTGCGCGAAACGGGATTTCTTGGCAGCAGTGCGGCTCATGACGCGTCCCGCCCCGTGGCAGGTGGTGCCGAAACTCTCCCTCATGGCCCCCTCGGCGCCTACCAGAACGTAGGATGAAGTCCCCATGGATCCGGGGATCAGGACCGGCTGGCCCACGTGCTGATATACTTCGGGAACGTCGCGGTGGCCCGGCGGAAAGGCCCGCGTGGCGCCCTTACGGTGCACCATCACTTCGCGCTCGCGGCCTTCCACCTGATGGCGTTCAAGCTTGGCGATGTTGTGGCACACATCGTAAATGACGCGCAGTTCCTCCGGCTCGCCGAAGATCCGTTTGAACGCCTGGCGGGTAAAGTGCGTGATTCCCTGCCGGTTGGCCCAGGCGAAGTTTGCCGCCGCGCGCATGGCCGCCAGGTAAGCCTGCCCTTCGGGCGAATTCACCGGCACGCAAGCCAACTGCCGATCCGGCAGGTCAATGCCATACCGGCGCATGGCCGGGCCCATCTCGCGCAGGTAATCGGTGCACACCTGGTGACCCAGTCCCCGTGAGCCGGAGTGAATGAGTACCACCACTTCCCCCGCATAGAGCCCCAAGGCATCCGCGCGGCCAGGATCGAACACCTGCTCCACATACTGAACTTCAAGAAAGTGATTGCCGGACCCCAACGTCCCCACCTGTGGCAATCCGCGCTTTTTAGCATGATCGCTCACCGCCCCCGGATCTGCGCCCTCGATCGAACCGTTCTCCTCGCAATGAGTCAGGTCCTCACCTCGTCCGTAGCCATGCTCGGCCATCCAGGCGGCGCCATCCCGAAGGATTTTGTCGAGCTCGGGGTAGGAAATCCGGACGTTGCCGCCCTGTCCTGCTCCCGAAGGAATATCGCGAAACAGTTGATTGACCAGTTCGCGAATCTTTGTCTGGACTTCCCCGCGAGTTAAAGAACTCCCGAGCAGCCGCACGCCGCAGTTGATGTCAAATCCTACTCCTCCCGGAGAGACCACGCCGTCATTGTGGGGGTCCGTCGCCGCCACGCCACCGATGGGGAAACCGTAACCCTGATGAATGTCGGGCATGGCGAGGGACCGCCCCACGATGCCCGGCAGCATTGCAACGTTGATCGCCTGCTCCAAGGATAGGTCTTTCAGAATGTCTTTCAGCAAACTTTCGTCCGTATAAACGAGCGCGTCGGTCAGCATGCCGGGCTTGGTGTCACGCGGCAAGAGGAAGCGACATTCATCGAGTTTCTTCAATTGATGCATTTCAACGGGCATGTGGGACCTCCCTGATTCAGCCCACCTGTACCCCATCTTATGCAGGACTTTAGCGCGGTGCAACAGGACTCCCTCGTGCTATGATGGTAGTTTACTGCCGACCTACAGGGTAGGACCGACCAAAACTGATTCTAAGGAG
>DATJVT010000597.1:0-4735 GCA_035501695.1 Terriglobia bacterium
AACGGCGAAAAGGTGTTGAGAATAAAGGGAACCACGTTACTGTTGATGTTGTAGGTGTAACGGTAGAACGCCTTCATGTTTGAGTTCACCTGGTAGTCCATCCTCGCGAAGGCGTCGTTTTCCTTGAAGGGTTGATTGATCGAAGTGGAGAGCGGTGCGAAGAATCCGTTAAGCTGGACCGGCGCCGCATAGTCCTGCCGCGAGCGTTCCGCGTCGAGGAAAAAGAAAAGCTTGTCCTTTTTGATCGCGCCACCCACGTTACCGCCGAACTGCTCGCGTCGGAAGAAGAGATCTTCCGGCGCCACCCGGGCCGCCATGTTGTGCCACCGGCCGTTATAAAACCCTTCGCCGTGCAAGGCGTTGGTCCCCGATCGGCTGGTGATATTGACCGCTCCGGAGGAAGTCATGCCGCTCGACAAATCCAGCGAGGACTGCTCCATCTGAAATTCCTGAATGGCGCTGGCCGGGATGTTGGTGGTGGTGGTCCCCACGTTCTCGTCGCTGATGTCGCCGCCATCCACTTCGATGCGGGCCGTACGCCCATAGCGGCCGCCGAAAGAGATCGAGGAAAAGCCGTTTTTCGTGGGGTCAAACACCGCGCCATCCTGAATCTGCACGCCCGGTTCAAGCTGCGCGAGCTGCAGAAAATTCCGGCCGTTAATCGGCAACTGTTCGATTTGCTGGGTGGTGATGACGTCTTGCACGGTAGCCTGCTCCGTGTTGACCTGCACTCCTGAGGCCTGAACCTCGATCGTGGTGCTGGCTTGCCCGAGCGCCAGCGTCACATTCCCATTGGCGGTGTTACCCACCAGCACTGTGAGCGTGAGGTGGGAGGCGCTGAATCCGTTGGCCTCCACCCGTACGTCGTATTCGCCGGGGGTCAGCGGTCCCGAGTCGTAGGCGCCCGAGGAGTTGGTGGTCAAATCCAACTGCCGTCCGGTTGCTTTGTCGGTGATCTTCACTACGGCAGCGGCTATTACGGCGCCGGTTGGGTCGCTCACCGTGCCCAGAATGTTGCCGGTGGAAATGCTCGTCTGCGCCGATAGGGGTACGCAGAGGAAAACCATGAGGGTGACCAATCCGGAGAAGCAGAGAAGACCTTTGGTGCGTCGCGAGATTTCTATCTTTGCCATTCGATCCTCCTTGAGATTCTCGATGCTCGCCATGCTCTTGAATGGCTCGCCTGGAGCCGCTTCACGAGACGTAATTAGGTTGAGAAGGCGATCTGAGTGAGGCGAAGACCGTGCTCGGCAGAGACACCAAGGGGCAATTCAAAGAACGAATTCCGACCTCATCCCTTCAGGTGCGTGCAGCCCAAAATGAAATTCTTTGCCCGTCCAGCAGGGCCCGATGTCCGCCTTGGGGGGACGAACCATCAGACCCATGCCGCCAAACCGCCAGAATTCGCCGAGCACGTGGTGGGCCATTTTCGCCGTTTTCACCCAGGCCAATGAAATCATGGACGAATTTACAGATCGTTAAGTGTAGCGCCTGGAATCGCATCGACGGCGCTACAAATTGCCACAGTTGGGATTCCAAATAATGTATTCGCCAAACTCGCGGAATTCGAGATTCGGGGCTCGCAGAAAAATCCCCGAACCCCAAGCTCCCTCTGCGAAAACTCGAACGGGAATCCGCTGGCCAGAAGTGACAGGTCGACCGCGAGAGATCGCGAAATGCGCCACCGTGGTTCGTCGTTTCTTTGGTTACGTTGAGACCCGAGTCCGGCAATCTGACAATTCCCAATCAGAGTTGTCAAATCGGTTTTTTGTTGGCGGAAACCCGGCAGTCCGCTTTGTGATTGACAGCATAGTCTTCTCCGGTATATAATTCAGGCGTTATTGTCGGCCCGTTTATTTTGGCGGGCGGCCTGCTCCCGGCCGGATGAATGGTTGGAGGAAGGGGCCAGAATGGTGAATAGTGAATTGTGAATTGTGAATTCTGAATTGTGAATGGTGAAAGGGGGGGACTTGATTTCACAATTCACAATTCACTATTCACAATTCCACGTGTCACGCGGTAAGCATTCATGGATGTACCGAACGAGCCGAAACCAAAACGCAAGTTCGTGATGACGCCCGAGCGTCACGCGAAGTTGCTGGCCAATCTGGCGAAGGCGCGCCTGGCGCCCAAGGAGAAGGTTTACCGCAAGACGCCCAAGCGCTACGCCGCCAACTTGAACAACCTGGGGATCGCCGCCGCCAAGCGCCGCCAGGAGGCGGAAACACGGCACGCGAAAATGGAGGACCTCTTTCCCCCGCCCGAGGGTCCCCTGCCTCCCCTCCCGAGTTTTCCCCAGCCGACCGGCCAGCCGCCCCGTTGCATGCCCCCGTCCTTCTTCCTCGACCCGTTTGAGGAGGCCACGCGGCTGATCGGCAAGCGTCTACGCAAGGTCCACGCGGCGGTGCGGCGCGAAGGCCGGCGGGTGATGCGCCTGCTGACGGCGGCGCTGAACCGAACGCAACCCTTGAGCGTCGAGGAAGCGACGAACCTGGTTCGCCAGTTGTTGAAGTGCCTGGACGGGACGCGGGTTACGGAGGAGGCGCACCGGCTAAACAAGAAGATCGCCCGCCTGCTGGGGAAGATGATCGAGGTCCAGTACGGAGTGGAGCCAGGGGACGTGCCGGTGGAGATCTGGCTGGAGCAGTTGCGGGAGGACCGGCGGGCGCGGGCGGCGGCGATTCGGGAGCGACGGGCGGCCCGGAAAGCCGAGAGGGCCAAGAGGATGCAGGAAGCCGAGGAGGTCCGGAAGGGAGATCCAGCAACGCCCGGTAACACGGCAGAGGCCCGGCCAGGGGCTCAGGTCGGGGTTGGCCCGGTTGTCGTCGGGGAGCGCGGGAGCGAAGACGCGGGGAGTTCGGGAGGACAACATAAGGAGCCTAGACCAGTAGCAGTTCCAGAGCTGCCGGAAACGTGGGAAGAGTTCCACAGTTTGGTGACACGCGCGCTGGATCTGGAGGACGAGCCGGAAGTGGCCGGCGCGGTGGCGGAAAACCTCTGGAACCGTCTGCACATGTGGAAGGAGCAGGAGGAGGAGGAAGCGCGATGGCTGGAGCGACTCTTCCAAGAGGGGGAGGCCAACCCGCCCGACTCCTACCCCGACCCCTACAAGGAACTTCGCGACCGCGCCTACAAAATCCCACTCATTCTGAAGCTGGACAAAGACTTTCTTCGTTGGATGGATCAACTGACGGAGAGGCTGGAGAAAGCCCTGGATTGGTGGGTGTCGAGTATCCCTTCGATCGAGCGACGACGGGCGTCGGCTCCCGCAACTTTTCCCGCCAAACCCCCGGTTCAAGCCACTTCCGATCAGCCCGCCGGCGGTTCAGAGGACCAGTCGGCAGTCGCCTGAAGAGAGGGGACAGGGACAGGGCGCAAGGAACTGGGTGCCGGTTGGGATGGGCGGGACAAAGGCGAAAGGGTGAAGGGTAAAGGGTGAACGGCTCTGTTGGGACGGGGCGGTCCGGCGTTGGGACGGGGCAAAGGGTGAAGGGTAAAGGGTAAAAGGCTAGACCGGCTTTCTTCGTTTATCCTTCACACTTTACACTATAGACTTTATTTTTCGCCCTTCATACTTCACCATTCACAATTCATTATTCAGATGCTATCCTTGCCAATCGCCGAAAGGCTTGGCTCCCGTGCCACCCAAGATTGCCATTGACGCCAGGATGATCGAGTTTTCCGGCATTGGGACGTACCTGAGGAATCTTCTGGAGGAGTTAGCGGGGATCGAAAGCGAATTTCAGTTCGAGGTGGGATGTCCGCGGTCCGAACTGATCAGCCGGTTGCCTGCGACGAAGTTCCACTGGACCCGGACGAAGGCGTGCATTTACGGCGTGAAGGAGCAGTGGGAGATCCTCCGCCTGGCTCGCGGCGCCGACCTGCTGCACTGCCCGCATTATAATGTCCCGTATTTCTACGGCGGGCGGCTGGTGGTGACGATTCATGACCTGAGTCACTTGATGTTCCCTCAATTCCTTCCCCATCGACCGGCCTGGCTTTACGCGCGGGTGATGCTCGGCGCGGCAGCGAAAAAGGCACGGAACATCATCACCGACTCGGAGTTTTCCAAGCAGTCGATCCAAGAGCGGTTGGGCGTGCCCGAGCAGAAGATCCGCGTGATTCACCCCGGGCTTTCCCCGTGGTTGATTCCCGGGTCGAGCCCGGTTGACCTTGCCCCACTCCGCAAGTTGGGAGTCAAGCGCCCTTACGTGCTGTTTGTCGAGCTGCTCAAGCCCCATAAGAACGTGGGCCGGCTGATCGGCGCCTTCGCTCGTTTGCCTGCCGAAAGAAGGAAGGGCACGCAGTTGGTGATCGCCGGCAAGAAGGACGCGGATTATCCTGCCCTGCAGCGGCTGGCTCGCGAACTAGCCGTCGATCAGCAGGTGATCTTCACCGGCCACGTTTCCCGGGACGACCTGGTGGCGCTCTACGCCGGCGCGGCGCTTTTCGCTCTCCCTTCGCTCAACGAGGGTTTCGGCCTTCCGGCTCTGGAGGCCATGGCTTACGGCGTCCCCGTGGTGGCCTCCAACTGTTCCTCGTTGCCGGAAGTTGTGGGTGAGGCCGGACTCCTGGTTGATCCGCGGGACGAAGACGCCATTGCCGGCGCTCTGGAACGCTTGTGGGCGGACCAGGCTCTTCGCCGGCGGCTGGGAGAATTCGGACGGGAGCGGGCCGGGCGGTTCTCGGCGCGGAAGGCCGCCCAGCAGCACCTCGCGGTTTACCGGGAAGTGTT
>DATJVT010000598.1:0-5013 GCA_035501695.1 Terriglobia bacterium
AGCTACGTGTTACTCACCCGGTCGCCACTTTACTCACGGAGTTGCCCCCGCTTTCTCGTTCGACTTGCATGTGTTAGGCACGCCGCCAGCGTTGATTCTGAGCCAGGATCAAACTCTCGTTTGAATTCGGCTCGCGCGCAGGAAGAGCCGTTCCGATAAATCGGAACGCTACATTTGCCTGCACGCTAATTTTTTGAGTTTCCCCTGCCGGTCACTGGCTTGCACCAGCGAGCCCAGCAGGAGATCTCCGCCCCGATCTTCGCCAAAAGACCAGGACGTCGCTCAGCGATCGATACTAAAACTTTCGATTGACGTGGCTTGCTCAACTCAGTTGTCAAAGAGCTTTATGGTCCCACCTGAGGCGGGATCCCCATTTTGGGGAAACAAGGCTGCCGGCGCCGTCTTTCGGAAATCTTAACTCGGCGTCCCGATTGCCTTTACTCTGTCGAGGATTGGTCTCACAGAGCGATTTCCGATATTACGCCCATATTCAGCGCTTGTCAAGAGTTTTGCAGGACTTTTTTTGCAGTTCTTGAAAAAAACTCCATCCCCTTGGTTATCATGCGGATGTCAGGCGGATTCCGTTCAACCGGAGAGGCTCGGAGGCGCTGAGGCCGATGCCAACTGCCTTGGTTTCTCTTCGGACCGGAGATCGATGCCGCCTTCCGACGTCTTGTTCTATAGGTTCTGTTGTAAGTACTCTACGGCTTCTTGGGCGGTCTGATAGAGCGTGATGATATCCAGGGCGGGGGCGAGCCACGTGGAGTCGCCGGTTTTTAATTGCCCCTCCTGTTTCAGACAGTCGACCACCGGCCGCCAATACGGAGCGAGCGCCAACAGGGGTTTTCGGCCCCCCACGGTTCGCGAAAGGCTGCTCTTGTTCATCATTTCCCAGGCCAATGCCAGCTCCGCCAGGGTGCCGGTGCCGCCGGGCAGTACGACGTACGCGTCGCCGCGCTCGATGAGGGTCATCAGGCGCTCGGAAAAGCTGCGCGTGCGGACTTCCTCCACAATGTAGGGATTTGCCGGGCGTGGCCAGATCACACAAGTGACCCCCACCGTGTGTCCGCCCGCTTCGCGCGCGCCCCGCGCCGAGGCTTCCATTAGTCCGCCATAACCGCCGTTGCAAACGGCAAGGCCCGCTTTCGCCAGCAAGCGGCCCAGGCATTGGGCCTCATCATAAGCCTTGCTGCCTTCCGCGGGCAGCGAACTCCCAAATACAGTGACCGTCTTCATCATTGGACCACCAGGACGTAGAGACACTAAGAGGGCCCGGTTACATATGAATTACCGGCGTTTTGCATATTCTCGATAAATCTCCACCGCAATCGCATCCAGCGTTGCCTGGCCGGCGGCATTGGGGAGGGGATGGTTGTTGGTCATGATCGAGAAGACCAGGCGTTTTCCTGAGGGTAGGTCCATATAGCCAGAGAGGGTATTGACGTGCTCGACCGATCCGGTCTTGGCATGGATCTTCCCCCTCAACTCATCCCCCAAGAAACGGTGGGCCAGGGTGCCATCGACGCCGGAAACGGGCAGGGAATCGAGATACGCCTGAAAGTGGGGCGAACGCGCCATGTAGAGAAGCAATTTAACCGCGGCACGCGGGGCGACCAGGTCTTCACGCGAGAGTCCCGAGCCGTCCGAAAAATAGGTTTCGCCCGGCAGGATTCCCACCTGCTGCGCGGCGAAAGCATTCAACGCTGCGAGCCCACCCGCCAGGCTGCCACGGTTATTCTGCACGCGCCCCACCGTCCGCAGCAGCATCTCCGCGTGCAGATTCTGGCTTTCCTTGTTGACTACCTTGATTGCCTCGCTGAGGGGCGGGGAAGTATGCTCCGCCAGCACGACGCGCACTGGCGCGGGAGGAACGGAATTTGTCAACGCCGCGGCCTCCAGGCGTGTGACGTGGCGAACCTCGATGGGAGCTTTCACCTCGATTCCCCGCGTCCGCAGCACTGCGCGGAACCGGTCAGCCACAAAACGCGCGGGATTCGCGACGGCAACCGTGTCCACATCCTCTCCGCTGTCGACGGGGACCGAACCCCACAGGTCGAGCTCCATCGAGCCGGGTTGGCGTTCTAGAAAGTAATCCTTTTCGGAGCCTTTGGCGATTGTCTGGAGATGGTTTCTCAGTAAGTAGTAATCGGACTGAGGAGTGAGGTGAGCCTCAGCCTCGTCGCCGGCGTTGGCACCCGGCTTGACACGCAGCGTCAGCAAGTTGTCGTTAAATGCCAAAGCCGACACGGGCGCGCCATAGCCCCACTCCAGATCGTCGGCCGCCCAGTTGGGCGCGAAAGGTTCCCAGACGAAGTAACTGTCGTCGGCCACAAGTTCATGCACCACGCTGCGAACGCCGCGCGCTTTGACCTGCTCTGCCAAATCCTCGAGGTGCCTCTCCGCCGGCTGCTGGTAGCCGTGGTAGACATAGGGAAAGGTACGCACACCGAGGTTCGGGTCGCCGCGTCCGACGAGGTAAAGGTCCCACACGCGCCCCTCGGCATCGGGGGAGGAATCGCTTTCCACCGTGGTGTGGAACTTGTAGTCGGGGCCCAGTTTTTCCAGCGCCGCGGCGGTGGTGAACATCTTCATATTGGAAGCAGGGATGAAGAGGCGATCCGCGTCGCGTTCGTAGAGCGTCTCGCCGCTATCCGGGTCGACAACCAGAATCCCCCATGCGCCGCGGTGAGCTTCGCTGGCGGACAGGATCTTGTCGATCCGGCGGTCGAGCGCGGTGTCAGGGCGGAAATGCCGGGGATTGGCCGGGGAACTGGGGGGATTCCCCGCGACTCCCGATCTGGCCAGGCCTGCCTTTAATCCTCGCGAGGCATGCTTGGCAGGCGAAGTTGCTGCGGGCTGCACAGCCAGCGCCGCAAGGAACAGGAGCAGGGTCAGAGTCCATGGGGGGCGGTGGTAGTTCTGGGTATTCACCACACGATTCAAAATTCAAAATTCAAGATTCAAAATCTCGGAAATTGCCGCGCGAATCAGGATTTGAGGCCTCACCGTCACCCAAGTAAACCGGCAACTTCCTTGGCGTAGTAGGTGAGGATGATGTCAGCTCCGGCGCGGCGTATGGAGGTCAGCGCTTCCAGGATGGTCCGCTCCCGATCGATCCAATCCATGCGAGCTGCCGCTTCGATGAGCGAGAACTCACCGCTGACCTGGTAGGCTGCGATAGGAACGTCGAATTCGCGCCGCGCCAGGGCAATGATATCCAGGTAGGGAAGCGCGGGCTTCACCATGACGATATCCGCGCCTTCTTCCAGATCCAAGGCGATCTCGCGCAACGCCTCACGCTGGTTGGCTGGGTCCATTTGATAGGACTTGCGGTCGCCGAACTTGGGAGCGGAATCCGCCGCCTCGCGGAAAGGACCATAAAATGCCGAGGCGTATTTGGCGGCATAGGCCAGAATCGGCACTTGTGTGTGGCCTTGGGCGTCCAATTCCCGGCGAATCGCCCCGACCCGGCCATCCATCATGTCGGAGGGTGCTATCATGTCCGCCCCCGACTCCACCTGGGTCAAGGCGGTCCTGGCGAGAAGCGGCAGGGTGGAGTCATTGTCGATCTCTCCGTCCCTGATCAGGCCGCAGTGGCCGTGGCTGGTGTATTCATCCAGGCAGACGTCACAGATGACGATGAGGTCCGGCAGAGCTTTCTTCACCGCGCGCACAGCCCGCTGCACGATGCCATCTGGATCGTAGGCGCCCGAGCCCACTTCGTCTTTCTTTTCCGGAATACCGAACAGGATGACCGCCGGAATGCCGAGGTCGGCGGCGCTCCGGCACTCTTCCACGAGCAGGTCGACAGACCAGCGGTAATTGCCCGGCATGGACTTGATTTCACTCTTCACCTGCGCGCCGGGGCAAACAAACAGCGGGTAGATGAGGGAGCCGCGGCTTAGGCGCGTTTCGCGCACGAAACCGCGCAATGCCTCGGTACGCCGCAATCGCCGGGGTCGATGAATCGGGAAGGACATATGGTACCTGCTCAGAAGGTGGGGGAATCCACCGTAAGTCTCTCGCGCGGACGCAGATTGCCGAAGGTTCCCACATTCGCCAGCGCCAGAGCAATGCGGAACTGGCTCTCGCGGCGGAGCGGTCCCAGGTTGTAATACTGATATTCCACGTTGATCGCGAAGCAGCCAAAATTATAGCTGAGCTGGGTGACCTGATGCTGGAATATCTTTTGCTGGAAATTGTAGTCCAATCCCAGCGCTCCACTCAGGCCCTTGCGGTTGGGGTCGCCGTAGATGAGCACCGTCCCGAGCAGGTTAAAGGCGGTCAACGGCGTAGGTGTGCCGGGGGTTGGATTGGGGGGCAGGGTCTCGGCTGGTGGCACCACGTAGGACGTGTTATTGATGAAGAAATCGCTCACCGCGACCCCCAGGACTCCGCGGCGAACGTGGGATGTAATGCCGGCATCCACCACTCCGCCGGCGCCGCTGGGATTCAGGTCAGCCTGGATTTCTGTGTCGAAGTTTGAGAACGGGGCAAACTTCATCACGGAATCAATCGGCGAGAACCGTTGGCCGTGTGCGAAGCCAAATCCTGTGATGTCGATGGTGGAAGCAAAGACGTTGATCTGCCCCGGCACCAAAGCGCCACCGAAGGTGGGATCCATGTAGTACTTCTGGGCGAGGCGCCAGGAGAAAAGGTCCCGGGCCTGCGGCTTGTCAGGGGAATCATCGGGCACGTCCTTACGGGCCAGAATTGTGTTGGTCAGTGAATACTCCACCTCGTTGGTCTCGGTAAGGATATCCATGGCGTCGAAACGGACGATGTCCAGGATGTTCTCCGGTGTGTGGGCCCGGACCAGATGGTATTGGATATCAGGTTCGATAACATGCTTGAGGCGGTACCCGCGATAGGAATTGGTGAAGACTCTTTCCAGAGAAGGAGGGCGCAGATCAAGACTCACCTCACCGAGCAGGCGATTCACCGGGGCATGGTTGGGGGCCAGGCTGACCCCGTAGTAAGTGGTCCGGAACCCCAGCGCGGGGGTGAAGCGAA
>DATJVT010000599.1:0-9755 GCA_035501695.1 Terriglobia bacterium
TTCGGCGAACAGTATGCCCAGTCCCTCGACCAGGCTTCCCCAGGCTCGCCACTGCACGGCGCTTTGTCGGTTTAAGTTGTTTCATATCAATGCGTTAGTCGCATAGCAACGTCCAAATGACCGCCCACCACCATGGCTCACTCTTCTATCTATAACAAATTTAGTTAGTTGGAGTCAAATCGACAATTGCAATGCGTCCCCATGAGATTCTACCTCTCGAATCCTCGTTTCCACTGAAAAACCTGACGCTATTATCTTCCCTGAGATCAATGAAATGGGAGTGATCTTTAGCTCTCTTGAAGGAATTGTCCGTAGGGCTCCTCGATTCGGTACTAGGAGAAAACTCCGCGATAGTACGACAGGGGTTTCACCTAGGGCGTTCTCGGTCCGCGATGGCGTATCCGTTTGAAAACTAAGGATGGCGCCATTCGCTTGTTTCTCAGGTTGCCAATATGTCGATGACGTGATAAAAAAAGGTGGAGCGCGAAAACAACTCCACATGAGTTTGAGAAGAACACCCTCCGCAGGCAAGAACACACCTTTTGTCGCTGCCTCACCCTGTTTATGCACTCCTTCGTTCACACGCCGGAGGCGCAGCAAGGGATTTGGGCAGGAGGTCCCGCGAAATGAGTGAATACAAACACCCTGAAGTTTTGGTGAGCACTGAGTGGGTCGCCGCTCATGTCGACGATCAGAACATCAAACTTGTCGAGGTGGATGTAGATACCAGCGCATACGAGAAAGGTCACATTAAAAATGCAACGGGATGGAATTGGGCCACACAGCTCAACGACAATCTCCGGCGTGACATTCCCAGCCAAAAACAGTTCGAGGAGCTTTGTGGTGCGGCGGGAATTTCACCCGAGAGTGGTGTGATTCTCTATGGCGACCATAACAACTGGTTCGCTGCTTTTGCATTCTGGCAGTTTAAGATTTTCGGTCACAAGGATGTGCGCCTGATGGATGGGGGCCGCAAGAAATGGGAACTGGAAGGCAGGCCTTTGACAACGGAAGTACCTACCGCTATGGCCACGCAATATCACGCCGACGTGCCCGATATGAGCCTGCGCGCCCGCCGGGACAAAATCTTCCAGATCCTTTCCGGCCGCTCGGCTTCGTTGGTGGATGTTCGCTCCCCTGACGAGTTCACCGGCAAGGTCATTGCGCCTCCCGGCATGACGGAAACCGCGCAGCGGGGCGGACACATCCCCGGCGCCGTGAACATTCCCTGGGCCAAAGCTGTGCACGATGACGGTACGTTTAAGTCTCATGCCGATCTGGCGTCGATCTACGAAGGGCAGGGATTGCAAGCCGATAAGGAAGCAGTGACATACTGCCGCATTGGCGAGCGCAGTTCTCACACCTGGTTTGTCCTCAAATATCTCCTCGGGTTCGAAAAGGTGCGCAATTACGATGGAAGTTGGACGGAGTGGGGAAATTTAATCGAAGCCCCTATCGAAAAAGGCGGAGCGAAATCCGCCGGCGCTTAATCAGATCAGAAGATCACCTTCAACGAGAATTGAATCTGCCGGGACGTTCCGGCGGTACGATTGATGACCCCAAAGCCCGAGCCGCGCAGTATGTTCGCAGGCAGTCCGAATGTCACCAGGTTGAAAGCGTTGAAGAATTCGGCGCGAAACTCCAGTGTGGCGGGCTCCGACTTTGCCCGGCTGCCCAGCGCCGTATCTTTGATTAAGGCCAGATCGAAATTGTAATAGTTCGGGCCGCGGAAAGTGTTTCTTCCCAGGGTTCCAAAGCGTCCTTCGTTGGGCCCAGTCCCGCCTGGCACGTCAATGGGGATGGAAAAGAATGAAGTGTTGTTGACGCCGCGCCCGAAGTAGTCTTCCCGAGCCGTGCGGCCAGTGGAGAAATTCGGAGCTGCAATTTGATCTGGCCGATCCCCGCCTCCCGCGCCTGCGCCAGTCTGTTGGATCCCCGAATACACGGTGAAGGGCGAGCCACTCGCAAAGGTGGTGATGTTGAGGAATTGCCACCCTGACACGAACTTCTTTCCCAGGGGGCGGAGAAAACCCACCCGGTCCAGGGGGAGGATTTGAATTATGCTTACCGAGAACGCCTGGGCAAGGTTGAACGCCGACGGTCCTTTCTCGGCGCCGGAATTCCAGGGGTTCTGGGGGAAGGTTTGGAGCACGGTGCCTGCGGGTCCGGTGAAGTTGAACACAATACTGCTTGTATCGTCCAGGGACTTGGAGAGGGTGTAGCCGGATTGAAAGCCCAGTCCCAGACGGGCAGAGTTCTTGGATGCCGAAACTTGGAGGGCGTGATAGGTGGAATGGGAGGGGGTTCCCATCAGGTATTCGGGGCCGTAGCCCCCGAGGATCTGGCCGGTGCTATCAAACTGAGTGAAGCGCGCGAAATCCGGCGAGGCCCCACTGTAGGCGTTGGGGCTGATCATGGCGGGGAGCTTTACCCCCACGGTGGCGACATACGACGCGTTGACGACGATGTCTTTGATCGTATGTTCCACGCCGCCCGTATAGCTCGGGATGTAACCATAGGGAAGTACCGGCGATGTTCCATATACCCAGAGAGGTTGTGCCTGATGGCCAGGCGTCAACGCCGCGAGATCCGCCTGGTAGCGCGGCACGTCCAGTCCGGTGTTGGGCGCGACATCGGTGGTCCGGCCGGTAGGAAACGCGGGTTCGCCTGAAATGGTATAGACATCCGGCAATTGCAGCGGGACGACAGCATTGTGAAAGGGGACGGGAGTGCTTGGCAGCGCGGTGATATTCGGGGTCACGATAAAAGGGAAAACACCCGTGAGGATGTTCTCCAATCCCAATTGAGGGAGAAGGGTAGTAATGGCTCCGCCGGCGCGCAGCACCGTTCCGCTGGAGGCGTGCCACTCTACCGAAACTCGCGGTCCCCAGCCATTCCAGTCCTGCAAGTAGGGGGGCTGGAGGTTGAGAAGCATAATCTGGTGCGCGCCGGGCTCCCAGAAGGGCGCGGGTCTGCCGTCTGTCCCCACCGTTCGAAATGTCGAGGTCCGCAACTCGGCCTCATGAAAGCGGCTGTTGACCTCGTAGCGTAAGCCGTAATTGAGGGAGAGGCGCGGGGAGACTTTCCAGGTGTCCTGGAAAAAGAAATTGTATGCTTGGCGGCGGATCGCGACGGCATCGAAACGATCACCTTTGGGAGTAAGGTCTGAAGCTGCCATAATGTTGTAGGAAAAAGGTGTCCCGGTAAGAAAACCGGCCAAGGTGTCCGGCAAAGGCGCGCCCGCCGGAATATTGTGTTGCCCGCTTGCCGAGGGAATTTCCTCCGGCGCATAAGCAGTCCCGCCCCCAAATACATACTGCCCGTTGATGTTCACTCCATAAACCGCTGTGTCATGGTTGGAGCGGAACTCGACGCCGAATTTCAGCGTATGCGCCCCATGCACCCAGGTGAAGTTCTGTCGAGCCTGGTAGAGATTGCTGTAAAAGCCCATGATGCTTCCCGCGTACGAGTTAAACGCCTCGAAAAGGCCATCTGCGAATGTCATCCCGGGTTGAGTGTTCGCGACGGGGAGATCAAGCGGGGTCGTGCGAATGTAACCGAGCGTGGTCTCGGAAAGGAAATGGGACGACACCGTGCGGGTATAGTTCAGGCCCAGGCTGCGCTGGTTGTTAATAAACTGCGTGGCAAAGCTGGGGTTGATGGCGGACTGGTCGGGATTGATCAAAGGACCGCTGACGTTGTCGAGACTGAAGCGCGCAAAGAACTGGTCACGGTCGGAAATGCGGTGGTCGAGGCGAAGGGAGAATTGGTCCGAGTCGGTGGAAACCTTGGCGGACGTGGCATACGTGCGAGCGCCGTAGGACCCCAGGGGATCGTTGGGCAAGGGATATGCCGCCAGGATCGGCTGCACCTCCGGATTGACCGGCACATGAAGCGTGTCCCCAGGGAACGCCGTCGTATCCTGTCCCTGGCGCTCAGCCACGGTAGGCACTGAAAGCACCTGCGTAGTTCCCAGGACCTGCCGGAAACCCTGATACTGTCCGAAGAAATAGGTACGTCCTCGTCCCTGGTAAATTCCCGGCAGGGTAAGCGGCCCCCCTAGCGCGAAACCAAATTCATTGCGGCGGAAGGGCGGCAGCCGGCCGGGATCGGCGAGGGTTCGCCGGTCGAAGAAGTTGCGGGCATCGAACGCCGAGTTTCGGACAAATTCGAAAACCGACCCGTGGAACAGATCCGTGCCGGCCTTGGTCTTGATGTTGGTGAAGGCAGCAGCGCCGGCGCCAACTTCCGCCGGCATCACCCCGGACAGCGACTCGATTTCCTGCACTGCGTCTACGTTGAAGTTCGTAAACGTGGCGCCTCCCGCTTCCGGATCGCTCGAATCGGCGCCGTCCATGGCAAAGACGGCGGTAGAGCCGCGCTGGCCATTTACGGCGAACTGCTGGGTGAAATTTGAAGAGCCATTCGTGTCCGTCATGGTGCCGGCCGCCAACAGCAATAGTTGGCTGAAGTCACGCCTGTTCAAGGGTAAGGCGGAAACCTGCCGGCTGGAGAGTCTCTGGCCGCCACTCGCCTGTGCCTGCCCTGTGGCCGCCTCCCTTCGGAGGATCAACTCCCCTCCGCCTTCGCCAATTTGCAGGGAACAGACCAGTTGCTCGCCAGGACCGACCTTCAGCCCTTCATTCGCGTTGATGGTCCGGTCATGCCAGCGCACATCCACTGAATAACTTCCCGGCGGTATCGCGGGGAAGGCAAAAGCTCCCTGCTCATCCGTGGTGGCAGTCCAGGCACGACCTGTCCTCGCATCACGCAATCCGACCTGCACATCAGCCACTACCTTCCCACCCGCATCATTTAGGACTCCGCGCCAGGAGGCAGGCCCGGCCTGCGCGGCGCTGCCCATCGAGGCAGCCCACCAAACCACGATGAATAGAGAAAGGAAGCAGTAGTCTTTTGAGAACTTCAAAATATTAGTTCCTACCAGGCCTGCTTTGGAACGATCAGCCTCGGCGTCCTTGCGAGGCGAAGTGGTCTCCGAGATTGCGGCCATACCAGATTGGGCCGTAATGGCCGGTTTCGTCAAGTTCAGAATGTACTGGGCTCCGACCAAGATGTCCGGGGCTCTTTACGCGAGGAAACCCCAGGCGTCGATCTCCGACCGTCGTCGACCGGGGATCGACGTTACAATGTATATATCGCCGCTTAGGCTTGCCTGTTCTGCCTTTGAAGGGCTTTACATTTTTGTCTCAACCGCATAACATCGGCGGTCAAACTTATGGACCTCTTTCTACTTGGGGTTGCTATGGGTGCGGCGGGTGGGTTGTTGCCTAGCCCATTGCAGATGATTGCATTGACCCAGGTGGCCATTGGCCGCTGGGGACGCGCCATCTTCGTGCTGATGGGGCCCTCTTTGATCGTCGATGGCGCCTTCCTGGTGCTGACTTTCTTTTTCGTCCGGCTCATCCCGCTGGGCATCGTCCACAACATCGGCTACCTGGGGGGGACGGTCCTGATTGGATTTGCCACTTATACCCTCATCCAAATACACCGTAAGACCGAAGAAGAAATGGCGAGTTCGGCCGGGTTTACTCTGGCAGGAGTTGTCGTCGCCGAAATGGCGGAGGTGGCTGCCCCGGGAACCTGGGTTTACTGGCTTACCATCGCGGGACCCATACTGGCGGAGGGCAGGGTGCACGGCTACGGCCACGTGGTGCCATTCTTCGTCGGAGGAGCGGTCGGGTTTTACGGGGCTGCGGTATTTGCCACGGCCCTCATCAGTTGGGGTGCCCGGCTGCACAAGCGCTTGAAGCAACACCTTGTTCTCGCGGCAAACATCCTTCTTTTGCTGATGGGGATTACCTACCTCGTGAGGGCCTACTTTGGCTGAAAATTAATGGTTGAAGGGTGAAGGCTGGATGTCTGGGTTGGTCCCAGGCACCCTTCGCCTCTCGCATTGGCCACTTCTCACGCCGATGCCCGAGACATCTTGAGCCCAATATCTCTTCTCATGGCGTGAGGACCACCACTTGATAGGCAGGGATCTTTAGATCCATCGATTCCGGTTTTCCTGTCAATGCGTTCCGGTAAGCTTGATCGAGAGGGACGGTTTTATCCTCGGCGGTATAATTCAAAACAAAGACTATCCTTATTCCTCCCTTCTGTCGACCCTCAACCTCGACTCCCGGCGGAATCCTTTCGTTAACCGCCACATTGCCCTTGGCCGCGGCGAAAGCAATCATGCGGTCATAAAAGAGCGGGGATTTTGATTCCGTACCGACGTAGAAAACCCAACCCTTTCCCGCGCGGTTCTCCGTGACGGCGGCTTTTCCGGCATAGTAACTCTTGCCGTAAGTTGCCACCACCCTGGCAGTGGTTGGATCCAGGATGTCGCACCAGGTGCGCGCGGGGTAGTTCGACGCGCCCAGTCCCAGCAACTCCTGCTCCTCATTGAGTTGGGGGTCAAACTCATGGATGGCGACGCCGGCAAGGTCTGCAAACGGTCCGGGGAGCGTTTTGTCCGTAACCACATTGTGCTCATCCTTAACGCCGGAACGAAAGGTGAGGATCAGGGTCCCACCGTCCAAGACAAACTTGTGAAGCTTGTCGGATAAGGGTTGATCCGTCACAAAGAGCGCAGGGGCTACGAGGATACGATAGGCGGAGAGATCACTCTGGGGGAAGGCGACATCCACGCTGATCCCCGTCCGGCGGAAGGCGTCGTAGTAATCGTGGAGTTGCCGGTCATATTCAAAGTCCGGCACGCCCGGTTGAATCTGCTGGGCCCAACGGGAATCCGGTGAAACCAGCATGGCCACCGGGGACACAACTTTCGATCCGTGCAGCAGAGAGGTGAGTTGCCCCAATTCCTTTCCGGCTTGTGCCACCGCCTCATAGCGGGAGTTGCGGTAACTGTCCTGATCCAGGATGCCTTGCCAATATTGCTCCGTTCCGTAGCGGGAAGTCCTCCAGCGGAAATAACAGACGCCATCCGCACCGTGGGCGACAGATTGGTAAGCCCAGACGCGATAAAGCGCGGCAGGAGCCTGGTGGCCGCCAAAAGTCGCCCACCCCCCCAAGCCGCCCTCCTGCTCCATGATCATGAAATTCTGGTTGTCCTTCGATCCCCGCATGAGGTCATGGGCCAGGCCCGCCGCGGCATACTGGGAATAGTCTTTCTGGAAGATGGGGTAGTTATCCCAGGCGACGAAGTCCAAAGAGCGGTTCAGGTCATAATAGTCGACCCCTGGAAACATCCCCATTTCGTTGTGAGTGATGGCTTGGCGGGGAGCAAGTTTACGAAGAATGGACGCTTGGATGTCAACGTAGGCATGCGTCGAATCGCTCTGGAAGCGCTCGAAATCGAGGGCCAGGCTCGGGTTGGCCGTGTCGTAAAGCGTATTCCAGGGAAGCGGGATCTCCTGCCAGGTTTGATAGGTGTGGCCCCAGAAAACTGTGCCCCACGCTGCGTTCAGAGCATCAAGCGTGTGGTATTTGCGCTGGCACCATGCCTGGAACGCGGCCCGGCTGACGGGATCAAAGCACTTTGGGTCTCCCACCTCGTTGTCGATCTGCCAGCCGATGACCCCCGGGTGATCCTTGTAATGTTCCGCCATGGCAGTAACGATCCTCCGGGTAGCGGCGATGAAGTCCGGGTTGTGAACGCAATAATTCCGGCGCGATCCATACCGGTACCGGTTCCCTTTCTCGTCCATCGCCGCAATGTCAGGGTACTTTGCATAAAGCCAGGCGGGTGGGGACGCGGTGGGTGTTCCCAGAACTGCCCGCACGCCGTGGGAATTGAGCACCTTGAGGGCGCGATCAAGCCAGGCAAAGTCGTAATGTCCTTCCCGTGGCTCCATCTTTGCCCACGCGAATTCCCCCATGCGGACGAAGTTGAACCCGGCCTCTTGCATCATGACCGCGTCCTTTTCCCACTGGCTTTCGTCCCATGCCTCGGGGTAGTAATCCGCGCCGTAAACGAACTTCCCTCCGTTCCATTCGATCAGGTCGAAGGGTTTGACGGATGGCGATTGTTGTCCCCGGACTGGCAGGCCCATGAGAAGGTATACGCCGATGAGACCGGAAGCAGCTCTTATCCAAATGCGCTCCATGAGTGAACCTCGCTTCAGAGTTCCCAAGATGCTACCCGGAATCTTCCGACAAGTCGATGGGTAATAGGGAGACTTAGACGAGATGGGTGAACATAAGTAGCAGGAAGTAGATAGCCGGATGCCTATCGGCTGGAAGGAGAGACGGAAACCCTCATGCCACGCTCAAGAAGCACGTTGAGATCCAAAGCGAGTTTTTGCATACCCTCCGGCGACTGGCAGGCCAGAAGGGTACGAAACGCCAGCAAGGTCTCCTTGGCGATCAAGTCGAAATCGTGGAAGTAGTAATCGAGGCGGGCCCACAGCTCTTCCGAAGAATCGAGCGTGCGTTCACCCTCTCGAAAGGCGTGCTTGAACTCTCGCTCCAGTGTTTCGCTGGCACGGGTCAGCAACCGCAACTGGAGGGCAAAACGGTGCCGGGAGCTAAAGAGGACCTGATCCAGAAACTCGTAGAACCGAACCTGGTCGGCCAGAAGGCGTGACTTGAAGTGGCCAGTCGCAACCCGGCGCACGGGAACAATACCGTTGGTCACGGGCAAAAACTTGGAGAGGAGGCTTTGCAAGCCGTTTAGGAGTTCCGAGAGGCGTTTCCATTCTCCTATGGCGAGCCGCACGATGTGCCAAGCCATCTCGTGCCGGTTGGCCTGGCGCTCCCCGAATGCTTCATTGAGGGTGATACCGAGAATGCTGGTATGAGCCTCAATTTCCTGGGCAATGGGCTCATAAAGAACCTGGAGGTCGGGGCGCAGGAATCCTAACCCCCGTGGCCGCCTTGGATGCGCGTCCATGTGGAGAATCCGGCGCAAGACTACAGCCGCAAGCGCGAGCGCGAAAACTCCAATGATCCACTGCACGCCCCTTACTATAGGAAATTGCCGCTCTTACTTCAAGTGTGAAAAACTCTGCATTTTCACAATGTGGAAAGGGTGGGAATGTGGGTGATTGCGGTCTGCCAAGATTCGCCTTGCCGTTTGATGGGGGTATGGAACGGTGAACCTTGAGTCGGCCCATGACCGGAGTCAACCGACTTCGTGCCTGTTGTCAGACCCACGCAGTACCCTGATTCCATTGACGGATTGGGGTCCACTGCATAGTCTGTCATCTGGACCGAGGGTTGGAAATCTGGTATGTTGTTGAGTTGGCGTGGGCGATTAACTCAGCGGTAGAGTGCTATCCTCACACGGTAGAAGTCACAGGTTCGAATCCTGTATCGCCCACCATTTGAATTCATAAGCTTAGCACGTTCTTTCGCTTCTTCCGTGTCAATCTCAGCCTGATAGCCAGCCCGATGCAGCTACTGTGCGGATGCTGATGCTGGCTTTGCCTTCATCAAATCCACTGCGTTGGCCTGCGGTGGAGTCTGCTCCTTCATCATTGCCGCCACATACAGTCCCTGCGCCTTGAGGTTCTCCTCGGGGACGCCGTGAATGTAGGTGCCGACCGTGATGTCGGGGTTACTGTGGCGCAAAAGTGTCTGGACCACCTTCACATCCTTGGTGGCGTTGTTCACCCACGTACTGATGCTGTGGCGCAACGAATGGAATCCGAACCTTTCTTCGGGTCGGATGACCTTCGCTGCAATTGCCGCTGGCTTGAGATAATTCTGGTTCACCATCTGCCCAGACCGGGTTTCTTCCCGTTCAGCTTGTCGCTCGCAAATAAGAAATCACTGTCCCGGTGGTACCT
>DATJVT010000600.1:0-5661 GCA_035501695.1 Terriglobia bacterium
CGCGTGGGGGTGAACCGAACGATGCAAGATGGCAGATTCAAGATTCAAGATAGTCCCTACGCGCGTGGGGGTGAGCCTGCTGCTGATCCCTGTCTACAGCTTCCTGCGCGCCGCCATCCTGATGGCCGCGGTGAACCTGGCCCCGGCCGCGATGGCGGCGGCGTGCAGCCGGAAAAGAGGTCGTTAGCCTCGCCCGTGTGCGCGGATCCCACGAGGTTGCGGAAAAACTCATGATTTGCGTCGTAGCGGCGACTTTCTGTCGCCACAATCCGGTTCATTGCAATGCGCAGGTGGCAGAATAAACCCGCCCCTACGAGTTTTTCCGCAGCCTGCTACGCCGCGTGGCCCTTGGCTTGACCTGCCCCTTGCGCGGCCGGCGCCTTGCCGATTTCCCGGCAAAACGCCGGCAAATCCCAGGGCGTGCGCGAGGTGATCAGGTTGCCGTCCACCACCACGTCTTCACCCACATATTGCGCGCCGGCGTGAATCACGTCGTCCTTATAAGTTGTTTAAAATCAGCAAAAGCTAGTAACACAGACCTGAGGCTCATTTCAAGCCGGTAGTCACCGGGGCCGGGCGATGCCGAGCTTGGCCAGGCGCGATTGCAGGGTGGTGCGCTTCATTCCCAGGCGCGCCGCCGCGCCCTTGGGACCGGCGATGAGCCAGTTGGTCTCGCGCAGGGCGCGCAGGATGTGGTCGCGCTCCGCCGCCTCCAAGGTCACGGGGGATGCGGAAGTAGCCTCGCCCGAGGGGCGGCCCTCCGGCAGGGGAACGTGCAGCGTGGGCCCGCGCGAGAGGATGACGGCACGCTCAATCAGGTTCTCGAGTTCCCGCACATTGCCCGGCCAGTGGTAGCGCGTAAGGGCTTCCATCTCCTCGGTGGGGATGGTCTCAATGCGCCGGTCCATGCGGCGCGCGTGCTTCTGGGCGAAGTACCGCACCAGCAGGGGAATGTCCTCGGCGCGGTCGCGCAACGGCGGGACGACGATGGGGAAGACGTTCAAGCGGTAATAGAGGTCACTGCGGAAGAGGCGTTCCTCCACCATCTGCGGGAGGTCGCGGTTGGTGGCGGCGACGACGCGCACATCCACGCGCAGGGTCCGGGTGCTTCCCAGGCGCTCGAACTCGTGCTCCTGCAGAACTCGCAGCAGCTTGGGCTGGAGCTCGAGCGGAATGTCGCCGACCTCATCGAGAAACAAGGTGCCGCGATGCGCCAGCTCGAAGCGCCCCACCTTCTGCGCGATGGCCCCGGTAAAGGCCCCTCTCTCGTGGCCGAAGAGTTCGCTTTCGAGCAGCCCCGTGGGGATGGCGGCGCAATTGACTTTCACGAAAGTGCGTTCGCGGCGGTGGCTCAGGTCGTGGATGGCGCGCGCGATGACTTCCTTGCCGGTTCCTGTTTCGCCCAGGATCAGGACGCTGGAATCGGCAGTGGCCACGGTTTCCACCTGGCTCAGGACGCGCTTGAGGGCGGGGCTTTCGCCCACAACCTCCTCGAAGGTGTATTCGGTGCGGATTTCCTCCTCCAGGTAGAGCTTTTCCTCGGCCAGCTTATTCTTGAGCTCGGCGATCTCGCGAAATGCCAGGGCGTTTTCAATGGCGATGCCCACCTGGTTGGCCACGCGCATCAGCAGGTCGAGATCCTCCTGGGTGAAGGCCCCGGCGCGGCGGCTGGATAGGCTGAGCGTGCCCAGCGTCCGGTTGGCGGTGATGAGCGGCACGATGCAACCCGAGTGCAGGCCCTCGGCGATGAACAGGCGGCTGACGCTCGGTTCGTATTGATCGAGGTTGGCGGCGGAAACGATGACGGGCTTGCCGGTCAGGACGACTTCGCCGGAAGGAGTGCCCTCCAGGGGAAACGCCATCTCTTCCTGAAGCAATCCCTTCCCTTGCGGGAAGTCGAGCGCCTGCAGGCGAACCTGGCGGGCGGCCGGCTCGTATAGCCCCAGGCTGGCGTAGTCGTGATTCATCACCCGCCGCAGGCAGTGGGAGATGGCGGACAGCAACTGGTGCAGGTCGAGCGTGGAAACCAACGCGTTGTTGACCTCCAGGAGCAGCCGCAGGCGATCGCGATCGCGCGCCAGTTCCTGCTGGTAAAGCTGGGCATTATGGAAGTTGAGGGCATTGTCAACCGCCACGGCCACCTGTACCGCCACCTGCTGGAGGAACTCCAGGTCAGCGGCATCGTAGGCGCTGGCTTGTACCGAGCCCAGGGCCATGGCGCCCACCCGGCGCTGAGCGGTGGTGAGGGGCAACACGCAGAGCGACTGGATGCCGTCCTGGCGAAGCACTTTACTGACGACCGGAAAGCGCTCGTCGTCGAGGTGGGAGACCACCAGGGGTTGCTGGTTGTCCCAAACCAGCTTGCGGGCATCCTCCGACATGGGGATTTCCTGCCCGGGTTGGATTCGTGCCGGGAGCGAACTTTCCAGAACGTGGAGCCTGACCGTGCCGCGGGCCAGGTCGGGAAGCGTCAGGCAGATGAAGTCGAACGTCACCAGGCGGTGCAGCAACTCCGCGAGGGAACGAAACAGGTCTTGCAAGTCGCGGTGTGAGGCGATGGACTCGGAAACCTGCAGCAAGGCGCGGTATCGCTCCACCGCTGCAGGGTTTGACGTTTCGGGAATGCCGGGGCTTGCCATGGCATGAGCTTAACATCCCCGTGCGTTGCGGCTCAAGGTGCGCCACTCATCAGAGCTGTCATCACTTTCAGGCTCCGCGATGGGTCAGACCGCAGGGGTTGTACATTTGAACGATCCGGCCAGAACAGGTGCGGGTTCTGGCCCAACGGTGGGGGTAAGCCAGGACTATGGATGCGAAAACGAAAGAGAAGTCATCAAACTCTGTAAACCAAGCAAGGTTGGCGTGCCTCCCGTCAAGGCCCGAGCAGGCATCGGGCAAGCGAGGGAGGGAAACTGGTTGACGGAGGGGGTCCTGTGTCCTTTTGGGGCCTCGGCGCCCTCGCAGGCCGGACTGGTCCCCAACTTGCTCTGGGATAGATTCGACATGACGAGCGGGGTGGAAGCGGCATTCAAAACGGTGCAGGTAAAGACCAGAAAGGGAAAGGAACTGCAGGTTCGCCCCTTTGGCAGGGAGGATTTTGGGGCTCTGGTCCAGATGTACAAGGGTTTTGAACCCAAGCGGGTGGCGCAGGGTCTGCCACCTCCTGACGTTCCGCGCATCGCTCACTGGCTCGACCAATTACAGGATAAATCCCAGGCTCTGCTGGCATGGCACGGCAGCAAGGTGGCGGCGCACACCATCCTGTGCCCAATGCCCGGTGATTCCGTGGAGTTTACCATCTTCGTCCATCAGGATTACCGTGAAGAGGGTCTGGGCACGGTGGTGAGCCGGCACACGCTGGATTGGGCCCTGCGCACGGATTTCAAGCAGGTCTACCTCACCACGGAGATCTCCAACTTCCGGGCCCTGCGCCTTTTTCGCAAGCTGGGCTTCCAAACCACCAGCGGTTACGGCGACGAGGTGGAGATGAAACTCCAGCTTCGCTCGTCCGGCAACGAGCGTCCACAAGCGGCCTGAGCCGCGGTTCGGATTTCAAATACGGCCAATAGAAACGGAGAGGCGCCGATGGCGGTTGTCTACGCGAGCGTGGATTTGGGTGGGACCAACATCAGGTGCGCCCTGGCTGAGGACTCCGGGCGGATCCTCTGCTCCGATATCACGCCCACGCGTTCGCATGAAGGCCCCCTCTCGGTACTAGCGCGCATTGCCGGGTTGGTGAATGCGCTTGGGCGGGGGGTGGATTCCCCGCCAGCGGCGCTGGGGATGGGATGCCCGGGGTTGGTGGATGTGAAGAACGGCGTGACCAGGTTCTTCCCCAACCTCCCCACCCAGTGGCGCGACGTGCCGGTGCGGGAGATTCTCTCACCGCAGATTGGCTGCCCGGTCTACCTGCTCAACGATGTTCGCACGGCCACGCTGGGAGAGCTCACCTTCGGCCACGGTAGAACCGCCGGGACCATGGTCTTCTTCGCGCTGGGCACCGGGATCGGGGGTGGCGTGGTGATAGACGGCAAGCTTCGCCTGGGGCCGCTGGGCGCGGCGGGCGAGTTGGGCCACCAGGTCATTCTGCCGGAGGGCCTTCGTTGCGGCTGCGGAAATCGCGGCTGCCTGGAGACGCTGGCCAGCGGCCCCGCCATCACGGCGGAAGGGGTCCGATTGATGCAGAGCGGGCTGGCATCAAAGCTGTATGAGATGTGCGAAGGCGACGCCTCGCGCGTGACGACCAGAACCATGGCGGAGGCCGCCCATGCGGGAGACCAGGCCGTGGGGGAAGCCATCACCCGTGCCGGCGAGTATCTGGGAATCGGCGTGGTCAATGTGGCCGTCACCCTGCATCCGGACCTCATCGTTCTGGGAGGAGGCGTGGCCTTGATCGGAGACTTGCTCTTTCACGCGGTTCGCCGCACCCTGCGCGAGCGCGTCCACATGTTTCCCCCCGACGACATTGAGATCAAGCCTTCCCTGCTCGGTGAGAATGCCGGAACCCTGGGAGGTATCGCGCTGGCGATGCGGGGGGGCACCCTCGCCCCTTAGGTCATGGCGGCGAAGGGGGATACCCGATTCCAGAGGGCGGAGATAGGTTAGAATCAGCTTGTCGAGAGGGATATGTCGTGAAGCTGGTCAAGCGGCTGGTCTTTCTACTGGTGGCGCTGTTTGGGCTTGTGTATGGGGCGGATTACGCCTCGGTGCGCATTCCCCTTCCCCACAGCCGCAATCCTTACAGCACGATCGTCGTGAGGCCCTATTACGATGTGGGCTTGAAAAGCGGCAAATCGACTTTCTACTTCCTCGACCCGCAGAAGCAGACCTGCGTGAACTCCCTCTTCCCCCACTTTGGCTATAACCCCTGTTGGTACGTCCGCCGAAATACCCATCCCCGCATCCAGATGTGAACGGCCGGCAGAAGTAGTTACCACGTCGCCAGTGGCGCAGAAGCGCCGCCCTTCCGTTCATATAATCCTTCGGGGTTCTTTATGAGTTCTTTATGGACTGAGCCTTAGCATCGAATTGCATGGGCGCTTACCCGGCACAACTGATACCACTTCGGAGCGGGGAGATACTCGATCACTACCGGATTGACCGAGTGGTGGCCTGTTCCGGAATGGCGACCATCTACCAGGCCACAGATTTGTCCAGCGGGCGAACCGTTGCCATCAAGCTTCCCCATTTCGAGATGGAGAGTGACCCAGTCTTCTATGATCGCTTTCGCCGGGAGGAAGAGATCGGGGCGACCTTGGACCACCCCGGGGTTATCAAGGTGTTCCCGGAGAAGGACCCCTGCCGCCTTTACATGGTGTTGGAATGGGCTGAGGGGCGCTTGCTGCGACAACTTCTGAGCGAGCAGGGGAAACTCGCGCCGGAGCGGGCAGTGCGCCTGGCGCTGCAGATCTGCGAGGCGCTCGAGTACATCCACAGCCAGAGAATCGTGCATCGCGACCTGAAACCTGAGAACATCATGGTGGACGCGGCGGACCGCATCAAGCTGATCGACTTCGGCATCGCATCCAAGGCCGGCGCGCGGCGCTTGACGTTCGGCAAGCTCTCCAGGACGCAAGGGACCCCCGAGTACATTTCCCCTGAACAGGTCAAGGGCAAACGAGGGGATTGCCGAAGCGACCTATACTCACTGGGAGTCATGCT